>NZ_CP053562.1:3733125-4105000 GCF_002085925.2 Thioclava electrotropha | reverse complement strand
TAAGTTCCGACCTGCACGAATGGCGTAACGATCTCCCCGCTGTCTCAAACGTGGACTCAGCGAAATTGAACTGTGTGTCAAGATGCACACTACCCGCGGTTAGACGGAAAGACCCCATGAACCTTTACTATAGCTTCGCACTGGCATCAGGCATGTGATGTGCAGGATAGGTGGTAGGCTTTGAAACAGGGACGCCAGTCTTCGTGGAGCCATCCTTGAGATACCACCCTTCGCCTGCTTGATGTCTAACCGCGGTCCCTTATCGGGATCCGGGACCCTGCGTGGTGGGTAGTTTGACTGGGGCGGTCGCCTCCCAAAGTGTAACGGAGGCGCGCGAAGGTTGGCTCAGACCGGTCGGAAATCGGTCGTTGAGTGCAATGGCAGAAGCCAGCCTGACTGCAAGACTGACAAGTCGAGCAGAGACGAAAGTCGGCCATAGTGATCCGGTGGTCCCGAGTGGAAGGGCCATCGCTCAACGGATAAAAGGTACTCTGGGGATAACAGGCTGATGGTGCCCAAGAGTCCATATCGACGGCACCGTTTGGCACCTCGATGTCGGCTCATCTCATCCTGGGGCTGGAGCAGGTCCCAAGGGTACGGCTGTTCGCCGTTTAAAGAGGTACGTGAGCTGGGTTTAGAACGTCGTGAGACAGTTCGGTCCCTATCTGCCGTGGGTGTAGGATACTTGAGAAGAGTTGCCCCTAGTACGAGAGGACCGGGGTGAACGGACCACTGGTGGACCAGTTATCGTGCCAACGGTAGTGCTGGGTAGCTATGTCCGGACAGGATAACCGCTGAAAGCATCTAAGCGGGAAGCCCCTTCAAAACTAGGGTATCCCTTGAGGGCCGTGGAAGACCACCACGTCGATAGGCTGGAGATGTAAGCGCGGCAACGCGTTCAGTTGACCAGTACTAATTGCCCGATTGGCTTGATTTGATCCGGTAGAAGCCAGACCTCTGGCATCCGATCAAACAGCATGCATTAATTTAGTGTAGAACGCTCCGCGCCAGCGCAATGCTGGAGGCGGCAAGCGCCGCATGACTTGAACTTCATCGCTTCTTCCTCGGTTTGGTGGTCATAGCACGAGCAAAACACCCGGCTCCATTCCGAACCCGGCCGTTAAGTGCCGTCGCGCCAATGGTACTGCGTCTTAAGACGTGGGAGAGTAGGTCACCGCCAAACCTAGAAAGAAGCGATAAAACTTCATCTCTCAAACAACGATGACAAACAAAATCCCGATCGCAAAAACATAAAGCCCTCGGGAAACAAACGCGGGATCGAGCACCCCGCAATCGCTACAAACTCTCCTCGAGAGTTTGCCTAACGCGATCGCCTCGTCAGGCTCATAACCTGACATAAAGGCAAACGCTCAACGGACGCGGGATGGAGCAGCCCGGTAGCTCGTCAGGCTCATAACCTGAAGGTCGTAGGTTCAAATCCTACTCCCGCAACCAAACAAACTACAGTCATATCAATGCGCTAGCGCCCCAAAGGGGCGCTTTTGACCTGCTCCCCTGAAATGTCCTCGTTTTGAGGTTAGCCTGTTTTCCAGACGAGGAGACAGACGATGAAGAGAAGTCGGTTCAGCGAAGAGCAGATCATTGGCATCCTGAAGGAGAATCAGGCCGGGCTGGGCGCGAAGGAGCTCTTTCGCAAGCACGGCATCAGCGACGCGACCTTCTACAAGTGGCGCTCGAGATATGGCGGCATCGAGGTGTCGGACGCCCGGCGGCTGAAGGCGCTGGAGGCCGAGAACGCGAAACTGAGGAAGATGCTGGCCGAACAGATTCTCGATGTCGCGACGCTGAAGGAGATGTTGGGAAAAAACTTCTGATGCCCGGTCCAAGGCGCCGTGCCGTGGACTGGGCCATGAAGGAGAAGAACTACTCGCAGCGGCGGGCCTGGGCCGGGATTGATCCGCGCGTGTATCGGCGGCAGCCGACCAGGCCGGAGTACCGGGAGTTGCGCGAGCGGCTAGGGGACCTGTCCGGCGAAAGGCGGCGATTCGGCTATCGGCGTCTGCACATCCTTCTGAAGCGGAAAGGCTGGGCGCTGAACTGGAAGAAGCTCTACCGGATCTACCGGGAAGAAGGCTTAACCGTCCGTAAACGAGGCGGTCGCAAGCGGGCGCTTGGGACCAGGGCGCCGATGGCGATCCCGCAGGGGCCGAACCAGCGCTGGTCGTTGGACTTCGTCGCGGACAGCCTGAGCGATGGCCGCCGCTTCCGGATCCTGTGCGTGATCGACGACTACAGCCGAGAATGCCTGGCGACGGTCGTCGACACCTCGCTCTCCGGTCACCGCGTCGCCCGAGAACTGGATCGGATCGCCGAGGTTAGAGCCCATCCCTGCATGGTGGTCAGCGACAACGGGACCGAGCTGACCTCGAAGTCCATCCTCAAATGGCAGGAGGGTCGCCGTGTCGAATGGCATTACATCGCGCCGGGAAAACCGATTCAGAACGGCTTTGTCGAGAGCTTCAATGGCCGCCTCAGGGACGAGTGCCTCAACGAGCATCTGTTTGCCAACCTGCGCCATGCCCGTGCCTGATCGCGGCGTGGCGCGACGACTACAACCATCACCGCCCCCATACGAGCCTCGACGGGCTCACCCCGTGGGAGTATCATCAACGGTCGAAAGAGGATCAAACCATGAACAAAACGAACCTATAAACCCGGACTCCAAGGGGAGCAGGTCACTTTTTGCGAGGCTCCTTGCGTTAATGATGCGGGTATTGACTTACACATAGATTAGTCCAAACCGAACGGTACGATTTCTTGTCCATCCAAAACGAGCGCGCATCTCAGCCGCAGGAACGGCAAATCGCCGCGCGCGTGCGCACATGGCGACTGCCGAAGCTCGCTGTGAGCGGCTATCCCCAAGACTTCATTTTCGTCGAGCCTCCGCTCGCCACCGTCTCAGGGATGAGGAATTCTCCAGCAGTCGTTTGCAGGCGTGAAGGACAATACGGCTGGCCAACCGTTGTGCATGTAGGATAAAGTTTCTGAAAGTTGGTGCTGCGGTTGGTTATCCAGGCCCAAGCCCCGTCGAAAGCCTCATATATCTGCGTTAGCCGATTTATTACGCTTAAAAGATAGTAATGCAGCTTGCACTCGAAAACATTTGGGTCAGATTGCTTAAATCCTAGGTAAAATGACCTTAAAAAAGGTTTCGCATCAAATATGACTGACGACCGAAAAATTGAGGTCCATGCCATAATTATCGCATGGTCTGGATGGATTGAAGCCGCTCAGTCAATCTGCGCGGCGATAGAACCTGTTGTAGATAATCTGTCCACCATCTGGTCAGATGCGCAGCCTGAAGATCAAACGGGTCCCGGAGAATGGATAAGAGTCCCAAATGAACAATTTTTCGGCCCTAAGCTTTCGAAAGGACTGGATGTTGCCAGCGGTCAACATGTCCTGCTCATACATGCAGACACCAAATGCGATGACTGGGCTAGGCTGGTACGACGGTGCAAAGCCGCATTCGTTTCATACCCTGAAATAGGTGTTTGGGCGCCAGCAATAGAGAATACGTTTTGGGCACCCGAGGTGGTCGCTTTGTCGCGCCTTCCCGGAAAACTCGGCTTGCACACAGCTGCACATACCGACGGGATTATTGTCGCGTTTTCTCCCGAAATTGTACAACGGCTGAGCGAACTTGGGCCCGAAAACAATAATTTGGGCTGGGGGGTGGACCACGCGGCTGTGGCGTACACACGATGTAAAGGTAAATTAGTCGTTTACGATCCCGATGTTTCCGTTTGGCACAATCCCTCCACCGGATATAATGGAAAGGAAGCCGAATGGCAGATGCAGAGCTTTCTCACCCAGCTTTCCGCGACCGAACGGGATCAGATCAGTTTACTTCAAGGCTATGTTAGGGATCGTAGAAGGAAGCTGAAGCGGAAACGATCAAATTTCAGATCTCTGCTTAAACGGTTGAGTTTGAGCTGAGCTGCACAGTCTCTCAAAACTCCATATTGGAGCGCGGCAGTATCGTGAAACTTGCGGACGTTTCAGCGGAGCAAATCAATTTACAAACAGGTTTGGTTTTCAAAGATGCTGTTCTTTTTGGTGCGCTTGAATTGGGAGGCAAGGCGATCCCAGTCACACAGAATTGCCGTCGCCTCGCAGCGGGTATTCTCGTCATTAAGCGCGGTCGATAGTTCCGCGTCCTTCCCCCAGTAGTTCTCAACAGGCTCGGGATGACCGAGGCGTCAATTGTCATCTGTGCAGAGGCGGAGAGCCGCGCTCACGATTCCTCAAATAATCTTGCGCGCCGCGCGCTTCTAGGGATTCTGCGATAGGACGCAGGCCGCGGATATACGCGGCACCCCGCTGACCTGCCACGGCATCCTTCCTCCACCATCGATTATAGTCTGCCCCAACTTGATCCGCTCCCCAGACCTCTACCGCCCTTAGCAGAGTTTCCCGGTTTTGCTCGGGGTGACGGGCTGGTGACGCTGCCCCGTTTTCGTCAGCGTGATCGGGCCCTGTTCCCGATCGCGCCGCGTGGCGGTTCCTCAGTGTAGTATCTACGCCAAGCCTCCAACTTTTCTTTTCGGTCGCATCCGCAAGGGTGAGGAAGTTATGCTGGTTCAAGCACTCGGTTCGGAACCGGCCGTTGAACGCTTTGATGAATGCATTTTCGGTCGGCTTGCCGGGGAGCGAGAAGTCGAGGGTAAGCGCACGCGCTGATCCTCGTGAACCTCGGCGGCGCGACGGTCGAGCACGTCATCGCGCTTGCCGATCGCGCCCGAGAGACGGTCCGCGCGCGCTTCGGTGTCTCTCTCGTACAGGAACCGGCACTGATCGGGCGCTGAGCCGACATGCGTGCGTCGCACCGCGAACGATCAGCCCTCTATCCCCGTCGACCGATGCGCTTGCCCTCCGGCGTCAGGCGCTTGCGCGGGGGACGAGCTTGCCCTTGAACGCGCGGTCGAAGTCGCGGTCTTCGCTGCTTTCGAGCACTTCGACCAGATATTCGGCCATCTCCGTCAGCGGCTGGCGATAGGTGGTCAATGCGTAATTCGGGCTCTGGCATTGCGGCACGTCGTCGAAGCCCGTCACCGCGATATCCTCGGGAATGCGCAGGCCGAGCTTGTGCCGGATCACGTCGATCGCGCCGATGGCGAGCGCGTCGTTCTCGCAGACGAGGATGTCGGGCATTTCGTCGCGCGGGCGATCGGTGAGAATCCGGGTCACGACCTGCTCGGCGAGGATCGGGTCATAGGCGGGCACTTCGGCGAATTCGGGGATGGTCCCGAAACGCCGCTCCCAGCAGCCCAGGAAGGTTTCCTTGCGCAGCAGATGCGCGGAGTAGGTGCGCGGACCCGCGAGGAAGAGCGGGCGGCGATAGCCCTGTTCCGCAACATAGGCTGCGATCTCCTGCATCGCGGCAGCGTCGTCCACCGCGATCGAGATCGTGTCGGGATGGCGCGAGGTGCGCGCGAAAATGATCAGCTTGTGGAAACGTCGGGCGTGCAGAGCAGTCTCGAGAACCTCATCGTCGAACTGAATCCCGATCAGGATCGCGGCATCGACGCGGCGCTGGCTGGCGTTGAGGATCGCATGGCCCGCATCGTCGCGGTCGAGCGTGTTCACCAGAAGCGTATCCCAGCCATGCTTGCGCAGGATGCGCGTGAGCCGCTCCATCATCACCAGTTTATGCGGGTTGGCGAAGTCATCGACCAGCAGCGCGACGAGGTTCGACCGGTCCGAGGCCAATGCGGCTGCGCGCAGATCGGGCACGTAGCCGAGCTTGCTCGCCGCTTCCATCACCTTGGTCCGGGTCTTGGGCGAAATCGAGGCGTCCTTTTTGAAGGCCCGGTTGACCGTCCAGCGCGAGACACCGGCAGCTTCGGCGACATCATCGGCGGTGATGTTGTTTTCGAAATTCGGTCTGCGCACGTCGCTCATCGGGATCTCCTCAAAGCTGACCTATCAGCTTTCTTGCCAGCATACACACAGAAAAGAGCGGCAGCGGAGTCCCGTTTGCACGCGCGTGCAAAAAATTCTTGCACGCGCGTGCAAAACGGATGATGTTAGCGCCAGTCATCGGTCGAATCGGATCGGTTCTGGGAGGAATGCATGTTGAAAGTCGGGTTGCTGGGCGCCGGCCGTATCGGTCAGGTGCATGCGGTAAATATTGCCGGACATCCGGGCAGCACGCTTGTCGCGGTCTCGGATGTGAACGCGGAGGCGGCGCAGGCGCTCGCCGCGAAATACGACGCGAAAGCGGCAAGTTCCGAGGAGATCATCGCCAATCCCGACATCGACGCGGTGCTGATCGCCAGCTCGACCGACACCCATTCGGATCTGATCGAGAAGGCGACGGCGGCAGGCAAGGCCGTGCTGTGCGAAAAGCCGGTCGATCTATCGCTTGAACGGGCGAAAGCCTGCCTCGCGGCGGTTTCAAAAACCGGCCAGCCCGTGATGATCGGATTCAACCGTCGGTTTGACCCGAATTTCGGCGCGCTGCGCTCTGCCGCCCACGCCGGAGAGATCGGCAAAGCCGAGCTGCTCTCCGTCACGTCCTTCGATCCTGCGCCGCCGCCGGTCTCCTATATCAAGGTCTCGGGCGGTTTGTTCCGCGATATGATGATCCATGATTTCGACATGGCGAATTTCATCATGGACAGTGCGCCGGTCAGCGTTCGCGCCGTCGGTTCGTCCATCGTCGATCCGGCGATCGGGGAGGCGGGCGACGTGGATACGGCCGTGGTCACGCTGACCTATGCAGACGGGCGCATTGCCGTGATCAAGAACTCGCGCCGGGCTGTCTACGGCTACGATCAGCGCGTCGAATTGCTGGGCTCGGAGGGTCTGCTGACCGCGGCAAATATGCTGGAGAACACGGTCTCGAAATCGACCGTGGCCGGCGTCTCTTCGGCCAAGCCCACCTATTTCTTCCTCGAGCGTTACATGCCCGCCTACGCGGCGGAATGGGATGCCTTCGTCACCGCTCTGGCAGAGGGTCGCCCGATGCCGGTGACGCTCGAGGATGGCGTGGCCGCGCTCGCGATGGCTGAGGCCGCAACGAAATCCGCCAAGATGGGGGAAGCCGTCGATCTGGCGACGCTCTGAGGCGCTGCCTCGGAGTGGACGGAAATCGCAGGCGCGAGGAGGTGCCTGTGGTTCAAAGGCCGAAGGAATCGGCCGGGCTGCATCGGACGCGACATGGAGGAGCGTGGTGCGGTGACAAACAGAAAGTGAATCTGGGAGGATCACATGAAACAGTTTCTGCGTGCTGCAGTTGCGGCCACCGCCGTGGCTTTCGCTGCACCGGCATTCGCGACGGATATCGTCGTGGTCTCGCACGGGCAGGCCAACGACCCGTTCTGGTCGGTCGTGAAGAACGGCGTCGAACAGGCGGCGAAGGATACTGGCGTGAATGTCGAATACCGCTCGCCCGAGACCTTCGACATGGTCGCGATGAGCCAGCTGATCGACGCCGCCGTGAACCAGGAGCCCGACGGCTTGGTCGTCTCGGTTCCCGATGCGGACGCGCTTGGCCCGTCGATCAAGCGGGCCGTTGCCGCAGGCATTCCGGTGATCACGATGAATGCCGGATCGGATGTGTCGAAATCGCTGGGTGCGCTCCTGCATGTCGGTCAGGACGAATTCACCGCGGGTGAACGCGCGGGTGAGAAGCTCAAGGAGATGGGTGGCAAGAACGGGCTCTGCGTCAACCAGGAGGTCGGGAATGTCTCGCTCGACCAGCGTTGCGCTGGTTTCGCCAAGGGCTTCGGCGGTCAGGTGAAAGTGCTGCCGACCACCAATGATCCGGCGGATATCGAGGCCAAGGTGCGTGCAGCCCTGCAATCCGATACGTCGATCGACACCGTGCTGGCGCTGGGTGCGGCGACGGCGGGCGAACCCTCGGTCAAGGCGGTCAAGGCGCTGGGTGAAGGTGGCGGCAAGATCAACGTCGCGAGCTTTGATCTGTCCCCGGGTTTCCTGAAGGATGTCGAGAATGGTGACGCGGCCTTCGCGATCGACCAGCAGCAGTATCTCCAAGGCTATCTGCCGGTGTCGTTCCTCGCGCTCAACGCGAAATACGGCCTGATCCCGGCGTCGAACGTCGCTTCGGGTCCGAACCTGATCACCAAGGACAAGGCGGCTCAAGTGGTCGATCTGTCGGCCAAGGGCATTCGCTGATCCATATCGGATGAGTTGATACCGGGATGCGCGCGCCCCTTGATGCGCGCGCATCCCACCGGCGCCACCGCGGGCGGTCGCGGAAGAGAAAGCGCCACGAACCAGCATTCTCAGGGAGGGTATAATGCCTGCCGACTCCACGGTTACCGACGAGCGCGTCCGCGAGGAGACTCTTCTCGCGCGCTTGATGAAGCGGCCCGAACTGGGCGCGATCGCCGGGCTCATTCTCGTGACGATCTTCTTTCTCTTCACCGCCAATGCGTCGATGTTCACCCTTTCGGGGATCATGAACTTCCTGACGCCCGCGGCCCAGCTCGGCATTCTCGCCATCGGCGCGTCGCTTCTGATGATCGGGGGAGAGTTCGACCTTTCGATCGGCTCGATGGTCGCCTTCGCGGGGATGATCTTCGGCGCGCTCGTGGTCAATCTGGGACTGCCGCTGATCGTGGCCATTCCCGGCACGCTGATCTTCGCTGGCATGATGGGCGTGGTGAACGGGCAGCTGGTGATCCGCACGGGCCTGCCCTCCTTCATCGTGACGCTGGCGTTCCTCTTCATCCTGCGTGGCCTGTCGCTGGTCGGTCTGAAATATCTGACCGGCGGCTCGACCCAGCTGCGCGGCGTGCGCGATGCGGTGGGCGATGACTGGCTGGCGCCGTTCTTCTCGGGCGACGCGTTCACGGGTCTCTTCGCGAAGCTCGCCGAGTGGGGCTGGATCGACACGTTCAAGTCGGGCGCGCCGAAAGTGCCGGGCGTGCCGGTCGAGATCCTGTGGTTCATCGGTATCGCGCTGTTTGCCACCTGGATCCTGCTGCGCACCCCTGCCGGCAACTGGATCTTCGCTGCGGGCGGCGACAAGAACGCGGCCTCCAATTCGGGCGTGCCGGTCAACCGGGTGAAGACGACGCTCTTCATCGTGACCGCCTGTTGCGCAGCGCTCGTCGCCATCATGACCGTGATCGACGCGGGTTCCACCGATGCGCGTCGCGGCTTCCAGAAAGAATTCGAGGCGATCATCGCCGCGGTGATCGGGGGCTCGCTGCTGACCGGCGGTTACGGCTCGGCGATCGGCGCCTTCTTCGGTTCGATCATCTTCGGCATGGTCGTGATCGGCCTGACCTACACCTCGATCGATCAGGACTGGTTCCAGGTCTTCCTGGGCGGGATGCTGCTGCTCGCCGTGATCTTCAACAACGTGATCCGCAAGCGCGTGACGGGGGAACGCTGATATGGAAATTGAGACCGCATTTCACCACGGCGCCGTCGCCGCCGACGCCAAGCCCATCCTCGAGATGCGCGGCATCAAGAAGCACTTCGGCAACGTGATCGCACTGGCCGGTGTCAGCTTCGACATCCGCCCCGGCGAGTGCCACTGCCTTCTCGGCGATAACGGCGCGGGCAAATCGACCTTCATCAAGACGATGTCGGGTGTGCACAAGCCGACCGAGGGCGAGATCCTGTTCGAGGACAAGCCGATGAACTTCTCGAGCCCGCGCGATGCGATGGAGGCCGGGATCGCCACGGTGTTTCAGGACCTCGCGATGATCCCCCTGATGAGCGTGACGCGCAATTTCTTCATGGGGCGCGAGCCCACGAAAGGGGCGGGCCCGTTCAAGCGCTTCGACGTGGCGCGGGCCAACGAGGTCTGCGTCGAGGAGATGCGCAATATGGGCATCAACCTGCGCGGTCCCGATCAGGCAGTGGGCACGCTTTCGGGTGGCGAACGTCAGACCGTCGCCATCGCCCGCGCGGTCTATTTCGGTGCGAAGGTCCTGATCCTCGACGAGCCGACCTCCGCACTCGGCGTGCGCCAGACCTCGAACGTGCTCGCCACGATCGACAAGGTGCGCAAGCAGGGCGTTGGTGTCGTGTTCATCAGCCACAACGTGCGCCATGCGATGGCGGTGGGCGACCGCTTCACCGTGCTCAATCGCGGCAAGACGCTGGGCACCGCAACCCGGGGCGAGATCACGCCGAACGAGTTGCAGGACCTGATGGCCGGTGGCCAGGAGATGGCGCAGCTCGAAGGCTCGCTCGGCGGCACGATCTGACAAGCGGCAGGGGCGTCGCGCGTCCCTGTTACGGACAAGAATGACTTCAGCAACCGAGGGTGACATGGCGCTTCCGATGCCCGAAACTCCGCTTGGCGTGGCCCTGATCGGGACCGGCTTCATGGGCAAATGTCACGCCATGGCGTGGCGCAACCTCGCGACCGTCTTCGGCGGTGCGCATCCCCGGTTGGAGATCCTCTGCGATACACCGGCAGACAAGGCCCGCGCATTTGCCACGCAGTTCGGCTTCGCACGCGCCAGCGATGACTGGCAGGCGACCTGTGCCGATCCGGCGGTCGATGTGGTCTCGATCACCGCGCCGAACGGTCTGCACCGCCCGATGGCGGAGGCCGCGCTGAGGGCGGGCAAGCATGTCTGGCTTGAAAAGCCGATGGCGCTGACGCTCGAGGATGCGCGGGCGATGGCCGGGCTCGCAGCGGAGCATCCCGGGCAGGTCACGATCCTCGGCTACAACTACCTTCGGTCGCCCGCCTTTCAGATGGCGCGCAAGCTGATCGCCGAGGGTGCGATCGGCACGTCGCGCGCCTTCCGGGGCGTCTATGACGAAGACTATTCCGCCGACCCGCGCCTCCCGTGGTCATGGCGGATGACGCGCGAGGCTGGTGGTCTGGGCGCCTTGGGCGATCTGGGCTGCCACCTCGTGTCGCAGATGGTGGCGCTGATGGGCCCGGTGGAGGAACTGACCGCGATGACCCAGATCGCGATCCCCGAGCGCACCTCCCCCGAAGGCCCCAAGCCGGTCGAGAACGAGGACAGCGCGCTGGCCCTGATCCGGTTCGCGAGCGGCGCGCAGGGCTCGTTCGCCACGTCGCGGGTGGCGCGCGGGCGTAAGTGTCGCCTGCAATGGGAAATCCATGGCTCGGACGGCACCTTGGTCTTCGATCAGGAGAACATGAACGAGCTGTGGCTGCATCGCGCCGGAGAAGCGGGCTTCACCCGGCATCTGACCGGCCCCGATCAGCCCGATTTCGCCGCCTTCTGCCCCGCGCCGGGGCATAATTTCGGCTTCAACGAACAGAAAGTGATCGAGGCGCGTGACCTCTGCGCAGCCATCGCGGGCGGGCCGAATGCCGGCCCCGATTTCGCCGCCGGTCTGGAGATCGAGACGGTGATCCACGCGATGGCACGCTCCAACGGCGCCCCGATCCGGATCGGAGACATGGCATGAAAAACCTCGACGTGATCACGATTGGCCGGGCCGGCGTGGATTTGTATGGCGCGCAGATTGGCGGGCGTCTGGAGGATATGGGCTCGTTCGAGAAGTATATCGGCGGGAGCCCGACGAACATCGCCTGCGGGACGGCGCGGCTGGGGCTGAAGTCGGGGCTGATCACGCGGGTCGGCGACGAGCATATGGGCCGCTTCATCCGCGAGCAGTTGCTGCGCGAGGGGGTGGATGTGACCGGCGTGAAGACGGATCCGGAGCGGCTGACCGCGCTGGTGATCCTCGGCATCCGCGATGAAGAGCAGTTTCCGCTGATCTTCTACCGCGAGAACTGCGCGGATATGGCGCTGAGCGAGGAGGATATCGACGAAGCGCTGATCGCGCGGACGCGGAGCGTGCTCGCGACCGGCACGCATCTGTCGCATCCGCGCACGCGGGCGGCTGTCCTCAAGGCGCTGGAACTGGCGCGCAAGCATGGGGCGAAGACCGCGCTCGACATCGACTACCGCCCGAACCTCTGGGGTGTGGCAGGCCATGGCGAGGGTGAGAGCCGCTTCGTGGAGAGCGCCGAGGTGACCGAGAAGCTAATGGCCACGCTGCACCATTTCGACCTGATCGTGGGCACCGAAGAGGAATTCCACATCGCGGGCGGCTCGACCGACACGATTACGGCACTGCGTGCGGTGCGCAAGGTCTCCGATGCCACGCTGGTGTGCAAACGCGGAGCCGCCGGCGCGGTGGCATTCGAGGGCGGTATTCCCGACAGCCTGGATGACGGCCAGACCGGCCCGGGCTTCCCGATCGAAGTGTTCAACGTGCTGGGCGCGGGGGACGGGTTCTTCTCGGGGCTGATGAAGGGCTGGCTCGACGGCGAGAGCTGGCCGAAGGCGCTGGAATACGCCAATGCCTGCGGGGCCTTTGCCGTTTCGCGCCATGGCTGCACGCCGGCTTATCCCTCGCTGACCGAGCTGGAGTTCTTCCTCAAGCGCGGCGTGAAGCAACCCGATCTGCGCAACGATGCGGAGCTGGAGCAGATCCACTGGTCGACCAACCGCCACACGCGCTCGCTGCCCGATTGGCCTGATTACCGGGTCTTCGCCTTCGATCACCGGATGCAGCTCGAAGAGATGCCGGGCTACACGCTCAAGAAGGGCGGGGCCTTCAAAGAGCTGTGCCTGTCTGCGGCAACTCAGGTGCAGGACGGGCGGCCGGGCTATGGTATTCTGTGCGATGACCGGATCGGACGCGCGGCGCTGCATGCGGCCTCCGGTTCGGGCCTCTGGATCGGGCGGCCCTGCGAATGGCCGGGCTCGCGCCCGCTGGAACTGGAGCCGGAACTGGGCCCCGATTGCGGCGGTCTGACCCAATGGGCGCGCGAGGAGGTGGTGAAGGTCCTGTGCTTCTGCCACCCCGACGACGATGCCGAGACGCGGGCCAATCAAGAGGCTACCGTCAAGCGCCTCTTTACCGCGGCGCGCAGGAACGGGCTGGAATTCCTGCTCGAGGTCATTCCGTCCAAGGTGGGGCCGGTCGATGCCGACACCACCGCGACCCTGATCCGGCAATTCTACGAGATCGGCGTCTACCCTGATTGGTGGAAGCTGGAACCGATGGCGGACGCGGCCGGATGGGCCAAGGCCGTGGCCGCCATCGAGGAATACGACAAGCACACCCGCGGGATCGTGGTGCTGGGCTTGGATGCGCCGGAGGCGGAACTGGCCGCCAGCTTCGAGGTCGCGGCCGGCTTCGATCTGGTGAAGGGCTTCGCCGTGGGCCGGACGATCTTCGGCGATGTGGCGCGGGCCTGGATGGCCGATGAGTTGGCCGATGCCGAGGCCGTGGCCGAGATGGCGCGCCGCTACACGAGGCTCTGCGGGATTTGGGACGGAGCGCGGGCGAAGGCGGCGAAGGCGGCTTGAGGTTTGAGCGGGGAGGGGGCGCTGCCTCCGCGCGCGGAGGCGCGCAGACCGAAATGGGGAGGGGGCTCCGCCCCCGCTCCCTGACGGGAGCCCCCCGGGATATTTGGGCCAAGAGGAAGTGGCCCCAGAGAGGAAGAGAGAGATGAGCGAGACGATCCGGCTGACCGCCGCGCAGGCGATGGTGAAGTGGCTCTCGGTGCAGATGACCGAGGATGGCGAGCGGTTCATCGAAGGGATGTGGGCGATCTTCGGCCATGGCAACGTGGCCGGGATCGGCGAGGCTTTGCATGCCTACAAGGACGTCTTCCCGACCTGGCGCGGGCAGAACGAGCAGACGATGGGTCATGCGGCGATCGCTTATGCCAAGGGCAAGAAGCGCACGCGGGCGCATGCGGTGACGTCAAGCATCGGACCGGGCTCGACCAACCTCGTGACGGCGGCGGCGCTGGCGCATGTGAACCGGCTTCCGGTGCTGATCGTGGCGGGTGATGTGTTCGCCACGCGCCGTCCCGATCCGGTGCTGCAGCAGGTCGAGGATTTCGACGACGGCACCGTCAGTGCCAATGACTGCTTCCGCCCGGTCTCGCGCTATTACGACCGGATCTCGCGGCCTGAGCATATCCTGTCCGCGCTGCCCCGCGCGCTGCGGGTGATGACCGATCCGGCCAATTGCGGCCCCGCCGTGCTGGCCTTCTGTCAGGACACGCAGGCGGAGGCTTATGATTACCCGGTCGAGTTCTTCGAGCCACGCGTGTGGCGCATTCGTCGTCCGGCCCCCGATGCGGGGGAACTGGCGCGGGTCGCAGAGATGGTGAAGGCGGCGAAGAAGCCGGTGATCATCGCCGGTGGCGGCGTGGTCTATAGCCAAGCCGAGGACACGCTGGCCGAGTTCGCGTCGACGCACCGGATCCCGGTGGCCGAGACGCAGGCAGGCAAGTCGAGCCTAGCGCAGAGCCATCCGATGAGTTTTGGCGCGTCCGGCGTGGACGGTTCGGCGGCGGCCAATGCCGCCTTGCAAAACGCCGATCTCGTGATCGGGGTCGGCACGCGGTTCCAGGACTTCACCACCGGCTCGCGGACGCTGTTCGGGGCCGGGGCGAAGCTCGTCTCGGTCAATACCCACGGCTATGACGCGGCCAAGCACGGGGCGGAGAGCCTCGTGGCCGATGCCAAGATCGCGTTGGAGATGCTGAGCGCGGCGCTTGGCGACTATCAGGCCGAGGCACCCGATGCGGATGCCCGCGAGGACTGGCTGTGCGCGGTCGACGCCTATTGCGCGCGCCCCGAGGATCAGGCGGCACTGCCGACCGACGGACAGGTGATCGGCGCAGTGCAGCGCGCGACCGGCGAAGATGCGGTCGCGATGTGCGCGGCAGGCACGATGCCCGGTGCGCTGAAGCTGCTGTGGAAGCCCTCTCAGGGCGGATACCAAATGGAATACGGCTATTCCTGCATGGGCTACGAGGTGGCGGGCGCGATGGGTCTCAAGCTCGCGCGGCCCGAGCGTGACGTGCTCTGCTTCGTGGGTGACGGCTCTTACATGATGGCGAATTCGGAGCTGGCGACGGCGGTGATGCGCCGCGTGCCCTTCACGGTGATCCTGACCGACAACCGCGGCTATGGCTGCATCAACCGGTTGCAGACGATGGGCTGCGGCGGCGAGCCCTTCAACAACATGTATGTCGATTGCAATGTCGAGGTGCAGCCGGAGATCGACTACGTCGCGCATGCAGCGTCGATGGGCGCGCATGCGGTGAAGGCGGCCAATACCGATCAGCTGGAAGCGGAAGTGAAAGCCGCGCGCGAGCGCGATATTCCGACGGTCATCGTGATCGACACCGTGGCCAAGGACTTCCCCGGCACCGGACTGGAGACCACGGCGGGCGAACACGGCTTCTTCTGGGACGTGGCGGTGCCCGAGGTCTCGGACCGTAAGAAGCAGCGCGACCGCTTCGAAGAATACCTGACCCAGATCGCAAACGCGCGGCTGGTGAATTGAGGAGGAGAGAGATGATCCGTTTCGGCACGAACCCGATTGCCTGGGCCAATGACGACGACCATTCCCTGGGCGCGCATATCCCGACCGAGCAGATCCTGCGCGAGGCCGCCGAGATTGGCTTCGATGGGATCGAGAACGGTCATCGCTGGCCGCAGGACGACGCGGAAGCGCTCAAGCAGCTGCTGGGCGGCTACGGGCTGGATTTCGTTTCGGGCTGGTATTCGCTGAATCTTCTGACGCAATCAGTGGAAGCTGAGAAGGCGGCCATCCAGCCGCATCTCGACAAGCTGAAGCATAATGGCTGCAAGGTCTGCATCGCCTGCGAGACGTCGAATTCGGTGCAGGGGCAGGATGTGCCGCTGTCAGAGAAGGCGGTGCTGAGCGCGGCCGATATGGCGGCGTTCGGGGCGAAGATCGAGGAACTGGCGGCGTTCACCGCCGAGCAGGGCATCGATCTGGTCTATCACCACCACATGGGCACCGTCGTCGAGACGCCTGCCGAGATCGACGCGTTCATGGCGGCGACCGGGCCTGCGACGAAGCTGCTGTTCGATGCGGGGCATTGCTATTTCGGCGGCGACGGGGGCGATCCCGCGCCGATGCTGCGCAAATACGTCGACCGCGTTCGCCATTTCCACGCCAAGAACGTTCGCCCCGAGGTGATGCGGCAGGTCCGCGACACCGGCATGAGTTTCATGGACGGGGTGCGCGCAGGTGTCTTCACCGTGCCGGGTGATCCCGACGGCGGCGTGGAGTTCGGACCGCTCCTGCGGATTCTGAAGGAGGCGGGCTATGACGGCTGGATCGTGATCGAGGCCGAGCAGGATCCCGATCTGCGCAATCCGTTCGAGTATCAGTCGCTGGGGCTGAAGACGTTGAAAGGCGCGGCTGCCGAGGTGGGGTTGATCGCGGGTTGAGACCGGGAGGGGGCTCTGCCCCCGCTCCCTGACGGGAGCCCCCCCGGGATATTTTGAGCAGTTGGAAGGAGAAAGACATGGCGGATCTGTTGCGCAAACCCTTTGGGGCCCACGGCAAGGTGCACGAGATTACCCCGCAATCGGCGGGCTGGCGCTATGTCGGCTTCTCGCTTTACCGGCTGCGCGCGGGCGAGAGCGCGGCGGAGGCCACCGGTCCGAACGAGGCGATCCTCGTGATGGTCGAGGGTAAGGCCGCGATCAAGGCGGCTGGGCAGGACTGGGGTGTCTTGGGCGAGCGCATGGATGTCTTCGAGAAAACGCCCCCGCATTGCCTCTATGTGCCCAACGATCAGGACTGGGAGGCCGTGGCAGAGACGGACTGCACCATCGCGGTCTGCCTCGCGCCGGGCAAAGGTGGTCACAAGGCGCGCCGCATCGGCCCCGACGGGATCAGCCTGACCGAGCGCGGCACCGGCACCAACACGCGCTACATCAACAATATCGCGATGGAGGCGGAGGATTACTGCGACAGCCTTCTGGTGACCGAGGTCTTCACCCCGGCGGGCCATTGGTCGAGCTATCCCAGCCACCGCCATGACGAGGATGACTTCCCGCGCATCACCTATCTCGAAGAGACCTATTACCACCGCCTGAACCCGGCACAGGGCTTCGGCATCCAGCGCGTCTATACCGAGGACGGCACACTCGACGAGACGATGGCGGTTTCGGATGGCGACGTCGTGCTGGTCCCGCGCGGGCATCATCCATGCGGGGCACCCTACGGGTTCGAGATGTATTACCTCAACGTGATGGCCGGGCCGCGTCGGAACTGGCGGTTCCAGGCGGATCCGGCGGTGCAGTGGATCATGGAGCGCGATGCCTGAGGGCATCCGGGTGGAGAAGATGATGGAACAACCGTTTCAACTGGCGGCCTGCGCAGAGATGCTCTGGCCCGACCGGCCGATCGAATGGCGCGCAGCGCGGCTGACCGAGATGGGCTTCGGTGTGGGGTTGTGGAACTGGCCTGATCACGACCTCGACAAGCTCGAGGCGGTGGGGGCGAATTACACGATTATGAACGGCTATCTGCAGGGACGGCTGAGCGATCGCGAGGGCGCCGAGATTCTGCTGCGCTCGGTTCGCGAAACTGTGGCGGTTGGCAAGCGGCTTAGCGTGGACCGACTCAACCTGCATGGCACGGGTCTTGGCGACGGCGGTATCCCGATCCCGCAGCATGGCAGCTTCGCGCCGGGCAGCTTCCAGCGGGCCTGCGATACGCTTAACCGGATTTGCGATCTGGCCGAGGAAGAGGGGGTGGTCTTCACGCTCGAGAACCTCAACCCGATCGATCATCCGGGCTGCCCCTTCGGCTCTACCGCGGATGTGCTGGCGCTGGTCTCGACCGTCGATCGCCCGCAGCTGCGGATCAATCTCGACCTCTATCATACGCAGATCGGCGAAGGGGATCTGATCCGCTGGTGCGAGGCGAGCCTGCCCTGGATCGGCGAGGTACAGGTGGCCGACAATCCGGGGCGCTTCGAGCCGGGCACGGGTGAGATCAACTATGCCGGTGTGGCGCAAGCGCTGCAGCAGATGGGCTATCGCGGCCCGGTCGCCATGGAGGCCTTCGCGCAGGGCGATGAGGAGGCGGCACTCGAGGCGTTCCGCGCCGCCTTCACACTCTGAGACCCGTCGATATGCAAAGCGGTGTGCTGGTCGCTCTTCCGATCCGCATACTGTTCCGTTCCGCCACTGAAGTGGACCGTCGCGCCAGTGGCACGACGACACCAAAGACCACATGGTGCTTTGGGCTAACGTCCACCGGCCCCGGAATCCCTTGTCCCGATGGACCAGGGCCAATCATGCCCTAACTATCAAACCCGACCACTCAGGTGGGGCTGATCACCGGCCCGACCAAGTCGCTGGAACTGGGTCAGACCGAGACGCTGGAGAGCGGTCTCGTCTGGCTTCGGCATCGCGTGACCAAGGAAAGCTGAAATGCCCGTTACCCCCAAAGCCCCGCTCGCCATCGTGGCGCTTGCGACACTCCTGTCCCTCGTCGTTTTCACCCTGCCGCTGACCACGCTCGAGGCGATGACCGCCGCGCTCGGGCTTGGCCCGGCGCAGCAGGCTTGGATCATGTCGGGGATGCCATTGGGAGCCGCCTGCGGGCTTCTGATCGCCGGGGCCTTCGGGGACACGCTGGGGCGGCGGCGGACCTTCGTGGGCGGGCTGTGGCTTACCGCGCTCGCTTCTGTTGCCGCCGCGCTCGCGCCGACCGGTCTGTTCCTGATCGTCGCGCGTGTCGTGCAGGGACTTGGCAGCGCCGGGATCATGGCCTGCGGCCTCGGGCTTCTGGGCCAGATCTACGAGGGCGAGCCGCGCCGCCGTGCCGCCGCGATCTGGGCCGCGGGCCTTGGCGCGGGCGTGGCGCTGGGGCCGATCCTCGCCGCGGCGCTGCTGCCGATTGGCGGATGGCCCGCAGGGCATTGGGCGATCGCGCTCGCTGCGACCATCCTAGCGCTGAGCGCCTCGGCCCGCCTGCCCGAGAGCCCGCGCAGCCCGCATCGGGTCGACCTCACGGGCGGCCTGCTTCTGATGCTCGGCCTCGGCTGCCTGCTCTCGGCGCTCACCGAGTTGCGGTTGGGAGCTTTCGGCGTGGTGGGCTTGCTC
This sequence comes from Thioclava electrotropha, assembly GCF_002085925.2. Lineage (NCBI taxonomy): Bacteria > Pseudomonadati > Pseudomonadota > Alphaproteobacteria > Rhodobacterales > Paracoccaceae > Thioclava > Thioclava sediminum. Next base: position 4,086,089 of record NZ_CP053562.1, on the reverse strand, counting down.
GCATTGGGCGCGCTGGCCTTTCTGGCTCTCTTTTTGCGCACCGAACGCCGGGCTCCGAACCCGATCCTGCGGCTCGATCTCTTTGCCCATGCGCCCTTCACCGGCGCGACACTCGCGGCTTTCGCCTCGGGCGCGGGCGTGCTTGCGCTGATGTCTCTGGTGCCAACCGTGCTGGCGCGCGGCATGGGGCAGACGCCACTTACGGCCGCTTTCGTTCTCCTCGCATGGTCGGCGTTGACCGCGATCGCCGCGCTCAACGCGCATCGCTTGCCCGCACGCTGGAGCTCGCGCCAGCGCGTGATCGGCGGGATCGTCGGCTGCGTGGTCGGGCAGGCCCTGATGCTGCTTGCGACGCCTGCGGCGAGTTGGGCGATCCTCGTGCCGGGGCTGCTGATTGCCGGGGTCTCGAACGGTGTCCTGAACGCCGCGCTGGGGCATGAGGCGGTGCAATCCGTCCCGCCCGAGCGCGCCGCGATGGGGTCGGCCGCCAACAATACCGCGCGCTACCTCGGCTCCGCCCTCGGGATCGCCTTGATCTCGATCCTGATTGCCGGACGCGATGGCGAGCGCTTCTTCGCGGGCTGGCACGAGGCCGTGGTGATGAGCACCTTGTTCAGCGGACTGGCAGTGTTCGCGATGCTCGGTCTCGCACGCGAGCGCGGTTCCCTCGGTGCGCGATGAGCGTAGTCCCGTGTCAGGCGTCGCCGCCGTATCGCCGGACCGCTCGCTGAGGATCCAGGTGGCCGCACCCTGAACGTGCTGGGGCGTGCGACTACTGCCGGGTCAGCCTCACCGTGAACCCACCGCCACTCATGCTGAATGTAGCAAGCTTGCGTGCGTCATAGGCGGCATGCACATCGAACGACTGGAAGTAAAACGGCCAGACATATCCGGGCCCCAAGACAACGCGATAGGAAATGTCGCAGATTACCGTGTTGCCGTTTTGCTTCTTGGCTGTCGTTGCCATCTGCACCACGCGTCGACCATCATACATGGCCATTGGCGAAGGACAGGTTTCACTGTTTGCCAGCTTTGCGAAGAATTCCGTCGGGGAGATCACACCGGCGGGGACTTTTTCGGCGTCCGTCATCTCGGTCATCTCAGAGCGCGGTGTAATCTTAACGGCCGTCACGGTGTCCGCGTCTCGGACAATCGCGATATCGCGCGTTTCGCTGCCCCGGCTCGTCCCGAGGTAATCGACCTCATGACCTTTGGCCTGCGTCACCGCCTCGAAGGTACCGTCGTCCAAGCCGAACGGCGTGTTGTCGAGCGAGAGCAGCAGTTTCGCATTGCTGCCTTGCCCCTCGAATTGCAGCATGCCCAGGGATCGGTGGCCCAGCGTGACCTTGTAGGTTTCCTTTTCGGCCGCTGCCGGTCCCGCCAGCAGGCCGGAAAAAGTCGCAACGAGAAGGAGAATGCGTGTCATGAAAAATCCGTAGGCCAATGCTTTTTGTCATGCCTACTTCCTCCCACATAGTTGTGCGATATCCAACTCCGTGAAGGAGGGCCGACAACCGGACAAAATCGCAAAGATCTTTCCGGAAACAGGGTATTTTCGCGCGGTTCGACTTCTGCTTGGCCGCGGGCCCTGTAGGATTGCGCGCAACGTTGCGGGCTGTACGCTGAATTCGTTAGTAGATTCTGGCGAGTTTCAAGCAAAGCTTTGCGGTTCTTTTGCGCATAGGTTTGCGCAAATTTCGCATAATTTTGCTTTTTAATTCAGTATCTTGCGAAGCGAATTCTTTCCGAGTCGACCTTAGCTTTTTTCTGTTTTGATGGAAAGAAAAACGAGCCCATATTCTTAGCATTTTTTGGAAATGGGAAACTCGGTGGCTCCGATTTCGAGATCATTTTCGCGCCAACTCCGAGAACGCCCGAAATCAAGATCGCTTGGTCAGCATTGCCGCGGAGGCACAGCTCACTGGAGATGCTGTCGGCCTCAAACCGGCCATTTCGCCCTGTCGCAACTACCTAATGCTTGGGCTACGATTCTGAAGGAGGCTCCTGCTGCCTTCCCTCCGAAGCATTGTAGGTGCCCTCACTCGTGTTCTCAGTCGTGAAACGCTGGCTCACGGGTCGTTGGTTAGTGAAAGATGCCAAATCCGGTTCGCGAATTTGCCATTACCGAAAAGCAGCAGATTTGCCTGTAACTCTGTCGGGCACACTTCTGGCTCATCGTCGTCAAGGTCTGCCTTCGGAGGATTCCCCACGGGGTGGGTGCGCGCATAGGTAGCAGCGCCCTCGAATGCTTCTCTTGGAATCGAGGGATGCTCTTCACAGAGATAATCCAAGGTATCGCCGTCGCTAAGCCTGCCAAGCACAGATCGGCAAGTGATCCGCGTGCCTTTGATCAACGGCTCTCCACCCAGTATCTCATCGCGAGACTCTCGGTGAGCGCTAAGCAAAGATGGGTGGCTTGTTGGACGGCTCGGCTGGGTCATTTCAAACCTGTTCCGTTACAGATCTCTTAACTCTTCGGCGAGATTCCATGAAAAGCCATGATTGCTGCCTGTTTACTTAAGAGTTGGTAAGTCTACTGTACAGCGGACGACGGTGAACATCCGGCGATAGGCCTTACCAAATTCGTCACATACGGCTCTTAGCGGACATCTATGGCCTGAGCGGCGAAGGTCAGCTTCGAATTGTCTATCTCGGTTCGGCTTCCGGACGTTCTCGTCGACTTTGGATGATGCTTCGGCCCCATCAACAGTTGGATCACTGCATGACTATTGCGGAGATTGAGGCTGTCAAAAGGCTCTTTCGCGTTTGTCTGCTCCTGAAGCATTGGCGCAGCTTGCTGCATTACGTTGAACGATTTCGCGGCGGCCAAGCCAAGATCGCGCTGAACCCTATAGTTTCTCATAGATTGCGCGCGCGGGGGACTGTGACGTGAAATGCGCGTGATCGGTTCGTGTGCTTGGGCCGTGACAAAACACCAATAAATCGGGGTATTCTCATGACATTCAAATTCGCGCTCGCGGCGTCAGCCGCCTGTCTTGCGCTGGCCGCATGTAACAGCAGCAACGGGTCCTCCGCGGCGCTGACCTCGGCAGAGGCGCAAAACGTTGAAGCAACCTATTCCGACTACGCGGACAGGATCGGTACGGGCGACCTGACGACGACCGTGCCGACGGGGCAGGCGTCGATGTCGGGCTATATGGGCGTGAGCAACGTCAATCCCGACGACCCGACCACGACCGTGATGGGGGAACTGGCGATGGATGTCGATTTCGACGCGGGGACGCTGACCGGCAAAGGGTCCAATTTCGGCATTTATAGCGGCGACGTCCTGACCAAGGAAGCCGATGTGACAGGCTCGCTCGACGTTGCGGGCACGGTTTCGAGCTCGGACATGACCGCGACCGCGACGGGTACGATGTCGGATGGTTCCTCTGCGGGCGCCGACTTCGCTCTGGATATGACCGGCAGTTTCTATGACGACGCGGGCACGCTGACTGCGGTGGGCGATATCTCCGGGACGATGACCGACGGCTCTGACGTCCAGAACGTCGACGGCAATTATTACGCCACCGAGAACTGAGGCGGGGCTCTTCCTGCACAGGCCGGGCGTTCTGCGCCCGGTCTCTTTCCGTCTCGCCGAGAGGCAAACGACAAGCGCGATGCGATACCGTTCTTCCTTCCTCCTGATCTGGCTCGCCTTCGCGCTTGTCGTCTGTCTGCTCTCACCGTCGCGCAGCTTTGCGGAACAGACGGTTTCGGATTGGCTCGGCGTGGCGAATGCGCAGCTCGCGCAGGGCAAACCGGGGCGGGCGCTCCTGATATTCGGAGAAATCGCGGCGCGCCATCCGGAATTTACCCCGGCGCAGACCGGGTTGGAGCAGAGCTTCACCAAGCTTGGCTCCGCTCGCCGCAACGAAGCGTTCCTGCGTTACGCGCTCGCCAAGGATCCAAAGCACGAAGCGGCGCTTCTCGCAGCATGGCAGGCGTTGGATCGGGCGCATCCGTTTCGCTTTTCCGCCACGGCCTCGATCCTGCCGAGCAGCAATGTCGATCACGTCGCCTCCGAACGGTATCTGGTGACCGATTTCGGCACGTTTCTGATAAATGATGGCGGCAACGAGACTTCCGGGGTCGGGCTCGGCTATGGCGCGAACCTCGACTGGTTCGTTCAGCCGCGCCCGGGCCATCGCATCCGGTTGCGCGCCTCCTATGCGGGGGCGTGGTATCACACCGCGATTTTGCGCTATTCGGAGCCCGGGCTCGCCCTGCGCTACGAGCATCTCGGCGGGGGTGCGCCTTGGTCGGTCGAGGCGTTTTTGCGCGACAGGCACTATGGCGGCGGGTCGCAGGATATCACGTCGGACAACCTCACGCGCGGAGTGCGGTTCGCGAAAGCGTGGCGGTCCGTAGGGGGCGGGCGCACGGTTTTCCGGCTGGACGGGGAGTATGCCAGCTACAGCGAGAAGCCCTACCTGACGGGCCCTAGATATTTCGTGGACCTCGCGCGCCGGACGCGATTGGGGCAACGTAGCGCCCTGAGCTATGGCCTACGGCTGGAACGCGCCTTGCCGCGAAAGGACTACCATCGCTATTCCGGCGCCGAGCTGCGCGTGGGCTTCGACCGACCGCTTTTCGACGGAGTTCGTGGGGGGCTGTCGCTCAGTTACGGGGAGCGCCGCTATGACGCCGCCTTTCCGATCGTCGGGGTGCACCGTCGGGACCGGACCGCGAGCCTCGGGCTGAGCCTCGAGTTGAAGCGAGCGAAAATCCTCGGTCAAACGCCCAGGATCACCTGCAGCGCGCGGCGCACCCGGTCGAATGTCGCGCTCTACACGACGAACTCGGTTGATTGCGCTTTGTCCCTAAAGCTTGATTTTTGAGCGAAATTCGGCATCTAGGTCGAATGTTAATCGGTGAGCATTTTAGCTTCGGTCTTTTTTTCGGCGCATTGCTCGGCGGTCCGGTTGGCTTTGATTTGAAGAGTTTTGGGGGTTCCATGCCGAGTTTCGATCCGCGGCGCGTCGTTTTTCGAGAAACGCACGCAATTTTAGATTTGACCCGACCGCACCGGCTGACCTGACACGATGCCACGTTTCATATCGCATCACGAAATTTATGATGCCGCGCTCGATGACGAGCTTTTCACCGCGCTGCCAAACATGCTCGCGCAGGTGATCGGCATCCCGTCGGCTGTCTTCATCTGGCTCCATCCCGGCGATTATCGGGAAATCACCGCCGGAACGCAGGCGGATGCCAATCTCGATTACAATTCGTTCGAGGGTCACGATCCGTGGTTGGCCCACGGTACGCCGGAGAAGTGCGGCACAGGCCTGTTTCGTTTGTCGAACCACGTGAGCGCACAGGAGTTCGAGCGCAGCGAAATGTATAACGATTTCATCGTGAAGAATGGTGTCGATCGCTACTGGTGTCTCGCGATGATGCAGAGCACTCGCGACGGTCTGGTCGCCACGGCCTTCCACAAGGGCAAGCGCGGGGGCGATTTTACCGATCCCGAAGTGGAGACGCTCGGTTTGCATGTTCAGGATCTGGGACGGCTGCACAAGATACGTCGGGAGCTGCATCGCGCCAGTATCCAGCAGGTCACCGCGCCCGACCGTAGCCTGCTCGACGACGCCCCGATCTTCGAGCTCGACCACGAAGGGCGGCTCGTGCGGATGAACGGGAAAGCCGAGCTGCTGCTCGATCTTCATCCGCTGTTGGTGCTCGACTTCGAACGGAAATTACGGTCACGCGGGCCGATGCACGGGGTTTTGCGCCAAGCCATCGGACGGTCGACAGATGCGGTGAAGAGCGAGGCAGGCGCGCTCGACCTACCTCAAATGCGCGCGACTGACGGGCGAATTATACCGAAACTGAGGCTGAACCTCCTGCCGCGAACTGACGGGGGCCGGAAGGTCTGGGTTATCGCGACGAGCGAGGACGAGGATGGAATACGAAATCTGGTCGCGGCCCCACGTGAGAAGATGCGGCTCACCCCACGCGAGCGGGACGTTCTTCAGGGAATTATCCGGGGCCGCAGGCGGGACCAACTCGCCAATGATCTCGACATCGCCATTCCGACAGTCGATCTGCACAGCGCCAATCTCCGCCGCAAACTCGGGGCACGGACCATCGCGGAGGCCGTTGCCATCGCCTTGCAGTTTGGACTGATGTAGGTCTTACGTGAAGGTGTCGCTCTGGGACGAGGGCGACAATTCAATGGACGAACCGGGTCAAATGCCGCCCATGGGGGTCAACATGATTGGCGCTGGAGGACAGGTCCAGACGGCTACGATAGCCGTGGCCGCGATACCCTCCAGACACCCTCGAGCATCGCACGAGTTCGCTGGACTACGCGGCTGCACCGAACAGTTACGCCTCACGACTTTTGAAAAAGCGCCGGACGTAGAAGCCGACCCCGATGAGGATCGCAACGAGAACCACGCCATTCAGGGCGTGCATCGTGTTGCGCAGGGCCGGGCTTTTGTCCCACGCTTGGCCGAGCTTGAGGCCGACATAGGCGAGGACGAGGCACCAGGGCCAAGATCCGATGAACGTGTAAATCTGGAACTTCCAGAACGGCATCCGAGCGATACCGGCCGGGAGTGAGATGAAAGTCCGCACCAGCGGCAAGAGCCTCGAGACGAAGACCGCGGCACTGCCATAGCGGGAAAACCAGCGGTCGGCCCGGTCCAGATCCGATTGGCTGAGCAAAATGTATCGCCCCCAACGTTCGACGGCGCGTCGACCGCCGTAAGCACCAACGAAATAGGCGAGGGTCGACCCGATATTGCAGCCGATTGCGCCAACGGTGGCGACGAGTATCAGCGAGAACTGACCTTTCGAGGCGAGATAGCCCGAGAAGGGCATGATCACTTCCGATGGGAGCGGGATACAGGCGGATTCGATCGCCATCAGCGCAGCGATCCCGGCATAGCCCATGGAACTGATCGCATGGGTTATAAAGCCCGCGATGGCTCCCATCAGTCCTGAAATCATGTCTCATCCCTCCCGCGTCTGGCCTTGTTCTGCCCCTGAGGTTTCCGGCAAAGACCCTGCCTTGCGGTCGTGGGGTAATCTGAAGGTGTGTCGGCGGCGAAGGCGGGAAAGAAAGCTCGCGAAACCGTGTCCCAGCCGCGAAAGTCATGGGTCGGGCGGGCGCACCGCGAAACGCGTGAATGCGTGCATGACACCCGCGTTTGTCCCGTCGCTGGTGGAGCGTCATTTGCGTGGCACATTTCACCCATCACAACGTTGGAAAGCGCATCTCCACCCGCAGACCGCGTTCGAGGTTTTGCAGGCGCAGCTCGCCCCCGTGTATCTGCGCGATGGCGTCGACGAGGCTCAGGCCCAAACCGCTGCCTTGGGTGTTGCGGCTCTGGTCGAGGCGGACGAAACGTTCGCGCACCCGCGCCAGATCGCGGTCCGGGATGCCGGGGCCGTTATCTGTCACGCTCAGCACGACATTCTGGCTTTCCGCATGCACGCCTATCGAAACCCGCGCCGGGGAGGGGCTGTAGCGAAGCGCGTTGTCCACGAGGTTCACGAGCGCCTGAAACAGAAGCTCGCGGTCGCCCTCGATAGAAATGTTCTCCGGCAGATCGAGCGCCAGTTCCTGCCCTGCATCCTCCGCCCCCGCGCCGAGCATCTCCGCGACATCTTGGCAGAGCTGCGTGAGATTGACGGGCAAACGCGTGATCTCGACCATTCCGGCCTGCATGCGGGACAGGCGCAGGATCGCGTCGAAGGTTTCCGAGACCTGATCGAGATCGCTCAGGGCTTTCCCGATCTCGCCTCGCTGCGCCAACGGCAAGGACGCATCCAATGCCACCGGCTCGAGCCGAAGCCGCAAACGCGCGAGTGGCGCGCGCAGGTCATGGGCGACATCGGTCGAGACCTGCCGGATCGACGCGATCCCCGCCTCCAACTGGTCGAGCGCCTCATCCACGCTTTGCGCCAGACGCGCCACGTCGTCATCGCCTTCGTCGCGGATGCGCAACCCGTGGCGGCCCTCGCCGACCGCGTGAAGGACCTGCTCCATCCGGTCGATGCGCGCCTCGTTTCGCCGCGCAATGAAGACCGCAAAACTGATCGACAGCAGAAGTGCGAGGCCGAGACCCCAGCCGAAGCTCGTGGCGAGGATTTCGCCCTGTTCGCGCAGCCATGCATCGTCGCGCCCCGTCATCAGCCAGCCTGACGGAAGCTGCATTCCATAGGTGACATAGCCTTCGGGGACATTCGCACCGGGTGGGTCGAGCAGCGTCAGGCCGGACCCCGGTTCGAGGTGTCGCGTACCTTCGAACGAGGCGGCGACGCGAACATTGCCAAGCGCGTCAGAGCCATCGGCCGGCACGAAGGTCACGATATTCGCGCCGTCGCGGCTCGTCGTCATCCGCGCTGTGATCTGCTCGCTCAGGTCCTGCATGTCGGCGCCTCGGGCGGAGAGAGCGAGCGCCTCGGTATCGGCGCGCACCTCGCCCTCGAGGCGGAGGCTCATTTCCTTGGATTGCAGCACGTAGGACACGCCGCCCGCGACGAGTGCCGCGAATGCGAAGACCGTGGAGATCGCGATGGCGAAGCGCATCGACCAAGTGAATGCACGCATCACGAGGCCTCGAACACGTAGCCGATCCCGTGCAGCGTCGTCAGGTAGGGGGTGGCGAAAGGCTTGTCGATCTTGCCGCGTAGCCGGCTGATATGGGTCTCGACGACGCTGCTTTTCGGGTCGAAATGGATGTCCCAGATCGCCTCCAGCAGGATCGTCTTGGTCTGCACCCGGCCGGGACGTTCCATGAAGTGCTTCAGGAGCATGAATTCCCGCGGCTGCAATTCGATGCACTGACCTTCGCGCCATGCCTCGCGGGCGAGAAGGTCGAGCCGCAGATCGCCCTGCACCAGTTCGGTCACCTCGGCCTTGAGGGCAGGGCGGCGCGCAATCGTATCGATCCGTGCAAGCAGCTCCACGAAGGCGAAGGGTTTCACCATGTAGTCGTCGGCCCCTGCGCGCAGACCGGCGACGCGATCCTCGACGCTGCCCATCGCGGTCAGCAGAATGGCGGGCGTGGCGATCTGCGCCGCGCGCAACGCCTTGAGCAAGGCCAGACCGTCGAGCCCCGGCATCATCCGGTCGAAGATGAACAGATCGTAGCTCTGCGCGGTCGCTTGCGTCAGCGCCTCGCGCCCGTCGCGGAGCAGGTCGACGGCATGACCTTCTCCGGTCAGCCCCTTGCGCAGGTAGTCTCCGGTTTCGGCATCGTCTTCGGCAATCAGGATCTTCATCGCACCATCTTTCGATAACGGACCGGGATTGTCACGGGCGGCTCCGCAAGGTCTGTGCGATTTCTTACAAATTCGTAAGACGGGAGCAAAACGCTTCGTCCTTCTGCAGGGGATTGCTGGCGGCATCGATGTGGATGCATCGCAAGCAATGAGGACCTTATGCGAAACCTGCTTCTCTCCGCCGCGCTGATCGCGGTGCCGGTCGCGTCATTTTCAATGGTCGAAATGGCCATGAGTACGGGAGCGCCGGGCGCTTCCGCGCCGCAAGCCGCAAGCCTCGGCGATATGAGCCCTTACGAGACGATCGTGAGCGATACACAGTCGCTTGCCAAGAAAGGCGAGTTCACCGCCGCAGAGAAACGCATCACCGATCTGGAGACCCTTTGGGACAAGAACGCGGCCAAGCTGCGCAAGGCCGATCCGTCGGCCTGGGGCGTGATCGACGGGGCCGCGGACAAGGCTTTCGCCGCCCTGCGGACGAAGTCGCCGAACGCGAAAAGCGTGATGCAGAGCCTTGACGGGCTGCAGACCGCGCTTGCCGATCCGGTGCCCTCGGAAGTCGGGGCCGTGCAGAAAGTCGCGGGCATCGCGGTGACCGACAAGACCGGCCACGCGCTGCCCTGCGAGGCGATGATCGGGCAAGTTCGAGATACGCTCGGCGGCAAAACCGCGCCGCAAGCGGTCTCCGATCTTCAGGCGAAAGCGCTCGAGCGCTGCAACGCGGATGACGACACCCGCGCCGATGCCTTCTCGGCGCAGGCGCTGGCAATGCTGAACAACTGAGGCGCATCATGAGCTACCAACAGACTTTCATCTACCCCGACGAAGAGTTGACCAATCCGGTCAGCCGCGTTCCCGAGGTCACGCCGGGCTTCTGGCTCATCAAACTGATGGCGGTGACGATGGGCGAGACGGCGGCCGACTTTCTGGCCGTCAATCTGGGCCTCGGCCTGACCGCGACGACGATCCTGATGACCGCGATCCTCGCCCTCGTGATCCGCTGGCAATTCGCGCAGCGCCGCTACGTGCCCGCGGTCTATTGGTCGGCCGTGGTACTGATCTCGATCGTGGGGACGCTGATCACCGACAACATGACCGACAATCTCGGGATTCCGCTGATCGACTCGACGATCGGCTTCACCATCCTGCTGGGCGCGACCTTTGCGGCGTGGTTCGCCTCCGAGCGCACGCTCTCGATCCATGAGGTCTACACGGCCCGGCGCGAAGGGTTCTACTGGCTCGCGATCCTGTTCACCTTCGCGCTCGGCACGGCGGTGGGCGATCTGATCTCGGAGCAATTCGGCATCGGCTATCTCGCGACCGGCATCCTCTTCGGACTGATCATCGCGTCGCTCGCTTCGGGATATTTCGCGCTCAAGCTCGATGGGCTCTGGGCGTTCTGGCTCTGCTATATCTTCACCCGCCCTCTGGGCGCGTCCTTCGGCGATCTTCTCTCGCAGCCCACCGAGTATGGCGGGCTGGGCTTCGGCACCATTCCCACCAGCCTCGGCTTCCTTGCCGTCATCGCGATCACCGTCGCCGCGATGACCGTGAAACGCAGGCGCGTCTGACTCCCTTTCCAGATCGTACGCCGCGTGGCCCTCCGTCCCGACCGTCCGGGGCGGAGGGTTTTCGTTCCGGCCAAGCCAGAAACCCGGCTTCTCACGGATTTGTAAGAAACGGGCGAATTCGATCCGGAACGCGGCGGGCAAGCTCCTCTCAACATCAAAAGGAGGTGCCCAGAGATGCAAACAGACACACCAGCCGTCAGCACGCGGGGGCTTACCCTGCGCTACGGCGATTTCACCGCGCTCCAGCCGCTCGACCTCGACATTGGCCGCGGCGAGATCTTCGGATTTCTCGGCCATAACGGTGCGGGCAAGACGACGACGATCCGGCTTCTGACGACACTTATGGAGCCCAGCGGCGGCACGGCGAGCGTGGCCGGCTGCGACCTCGCGCATAACCGCATCGCGCTGCGCCGCGCCATCGGCTACCTGCCCGAGAACGTCCGCCTCTACGATACGCTCACCACGCGCGAGAACCTGCGCTTCTTCGCGGCCCTCTCGCGGATCGAGGACGCCCGCGACCGCGTCGAGGAGGTGATGGAGTTCCTCGGCATCACAGACCTTGCCGACCGCCGGATCGCGACCTTCTCCAAGGGGATGCGCCAGCGGGTCGGGCTCGCGCAGGCCATCGTGCATCGCCCGCAGGTCCTGTTCCTCGACGAGCCGACCTCGGGGCTCGATCCGATGGGGGTGCACCAACTGCGCGAAGTGCTGGAGCGGTTGAACGGGCAGGGCATGACGATCTTCATGAACACCCACCTGCTGAGCGAGGTGGCGCGGTCCTGTTCCTCCATCGGCGTCCTTTCGCACGGCCAGCTCGTTTTCCACGACACGATCGAGACGGTAAACGCGCGCTACGGCTCGGAAGAGGCCCTCGAGGAGCTTTACCTCTCGGTGGTGCCGGATCGCGAGGTCGCGGCATGACACCCTCCACGATCCTACGCCGCCACGCGCTCGCCGCGCTTGCGCGCGAGCGGACGATCGCGCTGGTGGCCGCACTGTTCGCCGCGTTGGTGCTGGTTTCGGCCTATCTGGGCTGGTCCGCGACCTCGACGGTCGACGCGATCTACGCGAGCGCCACGCATTGGTTCGAAGCCAATGGCAAGCCGGTGCCGCCGAACCCGGTCACGCAGGGCTCGCCGCTGGCGCTGCTGCGCAATCTCACGATCTATATCAGCCTGATCGGCGCCTTCTCGGCCATCGTGATCGGCTACCGCATGGTCGAGACCGACCGCCGGGCCGGAGTGCTGCCGCTGATCGGCGCGCGCCCGCTGGAGCGGCTCGATTACGCGCGGGGCAAGGTCTCGGCACTCGCCCTGGCCGTCGGCGGGCTCGCGGCGCTTGCGGGTGTGGTGGGGCGGCGACCCTCGCCATCCTGCCTTCGGTGCATATCGCAGCCGGGGATTGGGCGCGGCTGGCCGCGTTCTTCACATTGGGCTGGCTGTATATGATGACCTTCGGGCTGATCGCGATCGGCGCTTCGGCGCGGGCGCGCAGCGAAACCGTGGGGCTGATGGTGCCGACGGTGGTCTGGCTGGTGCTGACCTTCGTCTGGCCTGCGCTGACCGGAAACATCCTGCCCACTGCTGCGATCAACCCGATCTCGGCGCTCGCACCCGCGCCGCAATCCACGATCTTCGACCTCTCCGCGATGCTGCTCGGGCCGTTCTCTCTGGCCGAAGCCTACAAGTATCTCGGCGCGGAGCTGATGGGCTATCTGCCCGACGGTCTGCCGCCGCGCGGCCCCGTGCCCCCGCTGGTCGTGATGATGCTCTTCGCAGCGGGCTCCGGCCTCTATGCGCTGCGTGGCTGCCTCAAGCTCGACATGACGAAGGGAGGCCCCGATGCCTGATCTGTCCGCTATTCCCACGATTGCGCTCAAGGACGCACGGATCGCGCTGCGCGACCGCTTCCTGCTGGCCGCGACCCTGGCGCTCGTCGCCGCCGCGCTGATCTCGCTGATCACCGGAACGGTCGCGATGCGCACCGATGTCGCCACCTACATGGCCGCGAAACAGCAGCTTCTGGCGCTCGGCAAAAGCCTCGGTTCGATCGCAGCGCCCGAATTCTACCCGCTCAAGCTGATGCGCGGCACGATCGAGCAGATCGAGATCATGGGCGCGGTGATCGCGCTGATCGCGGGCTACCGCGCCGCCGTCGAAGAGCGCGGGCGCCAGACGCTGGCGCTGATCCTGACGCGCCCCCTTTCAAACTGGCAGTTCCTCGCCGCGAAGCTGCTGGGCGGGGCCGGGCTGATGGCGACCGCGCTGGCCTTCGTCTTCGCGCTTTGCGCCGTAGTGCTCGCGCTCGGTTCGGGCATTGGCATCGGGGCGAATGACCTGTTGCGGCTCGCGATCACCTGGGGGGCTTCGACGCTTTATCTCAGCGCGATCTTCGCGGTGGGCTTCGGCCTCAGCCTCTGGCTGAAAAGCCCCGCGAGCGGGCTGCTCTACGCCTTCGCTCTGTGGCTGCTTGTGGTGCTCGTCGCGCCGCAGATCGGCGACACGATGGACCCCGACAATCAGGTCGCGGGCGGTGTCTTTGCGCAGCTTTCGATCCCGAAAGCCGAGCAGACCAGGATCAAGCAGGGCTTCGCCACCTACGAGACCATCCGCAACGGGATCGAGGTCTCGTCCGTGACCAAGCATTACGAGCGCTTCACCTTCGCGGTGCTCGGAATCAAGGACATCTACACCGGCAAAGCGCTCGGGCCGATCTGGGCCGACAAGAAGGGCGATGCCTGGTTCCTCATTCTCTTCACCCTCGGCCTCGGCGGGCTCGTCCTGCTGCGTCCGATCCGTGCCGATCGTCTGACCAAGGAGACCTGACGATGAACAAGACTCTTTCCACCCTCACCGTGCTGCTGATGCTCGCCGCTGGCGGCGCCCAAGCCGCGCAGACCGATACCGACAAGGATGGCGTGCCCGACATGGCAGAGCCGCTGCTGCACACCGATCCGCAGAACCCCGACACCGACGGCGACGGGCAGAACGATCTGGCCGACAAGGACCCGGTGATGGCGCAAAGCCCGATCCAGCCCGGGGGCACTGCCGCGCCGTTCCATATCGGAGAACTGCTTGTCGAGAACAACGTCGACCCCGCGACCCATACGGATGCGCCGGATCACCTCGAGATCCAGCTGGTCAATGACAGCGCCAAACCGCTGAAGGGCTTCACCCTCTTCTACACGATCACCGATGCCGATAGCGGCGCGAAGGAGGCCTATATCCTGCACCCCGACGTGACGGTTCCCGCCAATGGCTCGGCCCGCATCCATGTCGATGACAGCGGCAAGCCGGGGCATCTGCGCGCGAACCCGAACTCGATCTACACCACCGCGCAATCGGCGAAACAGGTCGAGGTGAGCCTGCAGCTTCCGGGCTTTGCCGCGGTGACGCAGGGCGTCAAGAAAGACGCCGGTGGCGCCGAACAGGCGGATTGATCCCGAAACGATCGGATCGCGGCCCCGCTTCGCGGGGTCGCAGAGGGAGGCAGAGGCAATGAAACTCCGTAAAATCGCGCAGGTCGTGGGCACCGTATTGCTCGGGACGCTCGCGGCGCTGGTGCTCTATTTCGGATTTCTTCAGATGACAGGAAATTTCCACACCGTGGTGGCTGGCGAGTTCTATCGGTCGAACCAGCCAACGGCCGAGCGGCTGAAATCCTACAAGAAAAAGGACGGCATCCGGTCGGTTCTCAACCTGCGCGGAGCACATCCGGGACAGGCGTGGTACGACGAAGAGAAGGCCGCGGCGCAGCGGCTGGGGCTGACGCTGATCGATTTCAAAATGTCCGATCACGAGGTCCTGAGCCCCGCGCGCATCGCCGTGTTAGAAGCCGCCATGGCCGACGCGCCGAAACCCTTGCTGGTCCACTGCAAAGCCGGCGCAGATCGCACGGGACTGGCAGCGGCCCTTTATCTTGCGCATCAGAAAAAGCGTTCGCCGTCCGAGGCAGGCTGGCAATTGTCTCTACTCTACGGTCATGTCGGCGTGCCCCGGCTCTCCAGAGCTTGGCCGATGGACGAGACATGGCTGGCGGCCAACAGTTGAAGGATTTCAACCTCTTGGTCGCAGGTCTGATGATAGTGGGAAAGTCTCGTTTTTCTCGTGAGCGGACTTTCGAGAGACGCACAGCGGATTCACACTTTCCGCCCATGCCCGTCGTCAAGGCTGTCGGCTGGAAAGTCTTTCGGCAACGGGCATTTGAACCACGGGCGCCGAGCCGAACGTTTCCCATGACCAGCGGGTGTCGTCTGCTGGCCGGAAGCAACCTCTCAGAACGCGGCAGGTTTCCGCGACGCGCTGCAATGACCGAAGTTGATGCCCGTCCTCTGGCTGCACGATAGCAGAAGCATACGCGGTTAGCGCTTCCTGTCTTGTGCCTTTGCGACGCTGTCGCGCACGACCAGTTCCCCCGTCATCAGAACCTTGACGGGAGATTGGTCACGGTCGTCCGCCGCTATGAGGTCGTCGAGCAGGCGGATCGCCATTGCGCCGATGCGCGCTTTCGGCACGTCGACCGAGGTCAGGGGCGGGTCGAAGACGCTCGAGGTGGGCAGGTTGTCGAAGCCGACCACGGAGACATCCTCTGGCACGCGATGGCCCAATTCGCGCAAGGCCCGGACGAAGCCGAAGGCGATTATGTCGTTCGCGCAGAAATAGGCATCCGCGACGGGCCGGCCGCGCAATTGAGTCAGGGTCTCTTTATAGGCCCCTTCCAGCGTCGACATCACCGAAAGTTCCTGCGCATCCTCGCCCTGCAATCCGAGTGCCGCGGCCGCGGTCTGGAAAGCCCTTTGACGCAGTCGGAAGTTCATCACCTCGCTGTAGCTCCCGACATAGCCGATCCTGCGGAAGCCTCGCGCTATCAGATGTGAGAGCGCGTCGTGGACGAGTTGATCGTTGTCCATGTCGACGAAATTCGCCTTCAGGAACGGGTGGTAGGTGTCGATGAGCACCGTGGGGAGCGGCGCGTATTCAATGATCGTCTCGATATCCTCGCGCGACAGTTCGGTGCCGAGCACGACGATTCCGCGCGGCTCCGTCCCCTCCAGGTCGGACAGCATCTGCTGAAGAGATTCCTGCTCGTAGCTTACGACCTGCAAGGCGTAGTCGCGCCGCAGCGCCTCGAAGGACATGCCGTCGATATAATCCGAGATGAAGTGGTTGTGGTCGCGGTTCACCGTCTGGCCGTGCCGTGCAATTTTCAGGAAGCGGATCGTGTTGGTGGCTTCCTGCCGTGGCCGATTCGAACGCGGCGTGTAGTTCAGCGCTTCCACTGCCTGCAGGACGCGGGCGCGGGTGGCCTCTGAGATATCGCCCTTATCGTTCAGAACCAACGACACGGTGGCAGCGGAGACCCCCGCGTGCCCGGCAACTTCGCGTAAAGTGACCGGTTTCTTCGGCTGAACTTCCATGGTCTCGCTCATCCCACCTTCATTTCATCGCGATTTGTCTGTGCCGCACATGGGCGGAACGCACGGTCCTTTTAATCTCACGCGCCGAGAGGGGCTAGTGAACAAACGGGGTTGACTTTAGTAAACATAATAGTAGCAATTTAGTAAATAAGATAATTATTCAGTAAACGACACGGGGGAGGAGATGTCGAAACTGGACGGGAATCTGTTTGTGTTGTCCGTGCTCATCGTGCTGCTTCTCGCAGTCGGCGGCGCGGCATCCGGCGGCAATTACCTTTCGATCTACAATTTGCAGTCGATGGCGAACCAAGTGCCCGAGATCGGGTTGCTCGCCATCGGCGTGATGCTCGCGATGTGCTCAGGCAATGGCGGGATCGACCTGTCGGGGATCGCGCTGGCGAACCTTTCGGGGGTGGCCTCGGGGCTTGTGGCTCTTTCGATTTTCCCGGTGGACGAGGCCCCGGTGCTGTTCACCATCACTTTCGCTGGGGGCTGCCTGCTGATCGGCATGCTGGGGGGCGCGCTGAACGGATTTCTGATCTCGCGCTTCGAGATCACGCCGATCCTGTGCACCTTGGGCACCCAGATGGCCTTTACCGGTGCGGCGGTCGTGTTTTCGGAAGGACGCTCGGTCATGATCGGGTCGCCGCCCGCGCTCTATGATCTGGGCAACGGCTTGATCTTCGGAGTTCCGGCGAGCTTCCTGATCTTCCTCGGCGCGGCTTTGATCTTGGGGGGCGTCCTGCGGTTTACGCCCTACGGGATGAAGCTGATGCTCACCGGGGCAAACCCGAAAGCGGCGCTCTTCAGCGGCTTCAACCGCGACCGCATCCTGATCACCACCTACGCACTGTCAGGACTGATGGCCGGGCTTGCCGGGGTGATCATCGCGGCACGCAACATCAACGTGAAATGGGACTACGGCACCTCGTATCTTCTGATCGCGATCCTTGTCGCGGTGATGGCGGGGGTGCGTCCTGATGGCGGGTATGGCCGCGTCGTTAACGTGGTGCTTTCGGCGATCACTCTGCAGCTCCTGTCGAGTCTGCTGAACTTCGTCGGGTTCTCGAATTTCGTGCGGGATTTCGCCTGGGGCGCGCTGCTGCTGTGCTTCCTCGCGGTGAACCGCTT
The DNA here is from genome assembly GCF_002085925.2 of Thioclava electrotropha. Classification (NCBI taxonomy): domain Bacteria; kingdom Pseudomonadati; phylum Pseudomonadota; class Alphaproteobacteria; order Rhodobacterales; family Paracoccaceae; genus Thioclava; species Thioclava sediminum. The sequence goes on along the minus strand of NZ_CP053562.1, from coordinate 4,068,731 downwards.
CGAGCTGGTCGACCAGTTCATCACACGCTTTTCGCTGGGGCGCGCGGCGCGCGCTCCGAAAAACTGAGCCGAAGAATGTAATCCAGGGAGGAGATCATCATGGCATTCAAAGGACTTAAAATCGGCCTGTTGGCCGCGACAACAGCAGCGATGCTGGCCGGTGCGCAAGGGGTCGCGGCGCAAGAGGGCAAGTCGATCACCACGGTCGTCAAGATCAGCGGTATTCCGTGGTTCGACCGGATGAAGACCGGCGTCGAGAAATACGCGCAGGAACATTCCGACATGAAGATCGAGCAAGTCGGCCCTGCCACGGCGGATTCCGCGCAGCAGTTGCAGATCGTTCAGGATCTCGTGGCGCGCGGCGTCGATGCGCTGGCCGTCGTGCCGATGGATCCGGCGATCCTCGAAGGCGTGCTCAAGCGCGCGATGGATCGTGGCATCGTCGTCGTGACCCATGAGGCCGATAACCAGAAGAACACCATGGCCGATGTCGAAGCCTTCGATAACGCCGAATACGGTGCGGCCCTGAACGAGCGTCTGGCCAAGTGCATGGACGGCAAGGGCAAGTGGACGACCTTCGTCGGCTCGCTGGGCAGCCGCACCCATATGCAATGGGTCGGCGCGGGCGAGGAGAACGCGAAGAAATACCCGGATATGGAACTCGTCGATCCGAATAACGAAAGCTTCGACGACGCCCAGGGCACCTATGAGAAAGCCAAGGAAATCCTGCGCAAGCATCCGGATATCAAGGGCTTCCAGACCTCGGCGGGCAATGACGTGCTCGGCGTCGGTCGCGCGATCGAAGAAGCGGGTCTGGCCGGTAAGGTCTGCCTCGTGGGCACCGGTCTGCCGAACCCTTCGGCGGCCTATCTCGACAGCGGCGCAATCACCGCGATCGGGTTCTGGGATCCTCAGAAGGCCGGCATGGCGATGAACTCGCTGGCCACCAAGATTCTCGCGGGTGAAGAGATCACCGACGGCATGGATCTGGGAGTCGACGGCTACCACAGTGTCAGCGTGCGCCCCGGCGCAGGTGACGGCGTGCTGGTCGTGGGCAACGGCATGGTTCTCGTCGACAAGGACACCTACAAAGAGACCCTTTTCTAAGGCGTGAAAAAACTGGTCGGTCGGGGGCAGCCCCGGCCGACTGTCAGACTGCCCGTGCCCAGGCTGGAGGAGCTTTGGCGCATGGGATGGAAGCGACCGGTGTTCAGGGGGGAGCAAACAGATGTCAGACGGACATTTTCTGGAGCTGCGCGGCATCCATAAGCGCTTTGGCGGTGTTCACGCGCTGCGTGGCGTCGATGTGACGATCGATACAGGCGTCGCCTATCACCTGCTGGGCGAGAATGGCTGCGGCAAGAGCACCTTCATCAAGATCATTTCGGGCGCCCACGCGCCCAGCGAAGGCGAGATCGTTCTGGACGGGCAGGCGCATAGCGAGCTGTCGCCGATCCAGTCGCTCGAAGCGGGGATCGAGACGGTCTATCAGGACCTCTCCCTGCTGCCGAACCTCTCCGTCGTGGAAAACGTCGCGCTTGGCGACCAGCTGGTAAGCGGCAACGGGCGCTTGATGCGTCTGTTGAACCGCCGCCGTCTGCGCGAGACGGCGCGCGAGGCGATCCGCAATGTCGGGCTGGAGCCGACGGCGAAACTCCTCGGCACGATGGTGGGGGATCTGCCGCTTGCGATCCGTCAGCGCGTCGCGATCGCGCGCGCTATCGCCGCCGACGCGCGGCTGGTGATCATGGACGAGCCGACCACATCGCTCACCCGGCACGAGGTGGACGCGCTGATCGAACTGGTCGGCAAATTGCTCGAACGCGACGTGGCGGTGCTGTTCGTCACCCACAAGCTGGAGGAGTGCTACCGCATCGGCGGGCAGGCGATCATCTTCCGCGACGGCGAATGTATTTCGCAGGGCCCGATCGCGGATTATTCGCGGGCCGAGCTGTCGCATCTGATGACCGGGCGCGAGCTGGACACGATGCGCTATCGCAAGGGCACGCCGCAGGCCGAGGAAGTGCTTCGCGTCGAGGGCGCGAGCTCCGGCGCGGCCTTTGAAGATGTCGCCTTTTCGCTGAAAGCGGGCGAGGTGCTGGGGATCACGGGGCTCTCGGATTCCGGGCGCAACGAGGTCGCCCTCGCGCTGGCTGGCCACCAGCCGCTGAGTTCCGGTCATTTTGAGATTTCGGGCGCGCGAGTGAATCTCGACTCTCCCGCGGACGCGATTGCGCGCGGCATCGGCTATGTCCCCGAGGACCGCCTCTCCGAGGGTCTGTTCCTGCAGAAATCGATCTACCAGAACGAGGTGACGCTGATCCTCGACCGGCTGCGCGGTCGCGGCGGCATCGTCGACAAGCGCAAAGGCCGCGAGGCGGCAAGCAAGATTTCCGAGGCGATGAACCTCAATACCGGCAATATCGATCTGCCGGTGTCGGCTTTGTCTGGCGGCAACCAGCAACGTGTGCTGATTGGCCGGTGGCTCAGCATCGAGCCGAAACTGCTGGTGCTGCATGGCCCGACGGTCGGCGTCGATGTCGGCTCCAAGGACACGATCTACCGCGCGATCCAGGCGATGGCCGAGCGCGGAATCGGGCTGATCATCGTCTCCGACGACCTGCCGGAACTGCTGCAGAACTGCGACCGGATCCTCGTGATGAACCGCGGTCGCCTCGTCGATGAACTCGACGCCGCGACCACCGACGAGAACCGTATTTACCAATCGATGCTCGGCTCGGCGAACGAGGCTGCCTGATGACCATGGTGCAAGAGATGAATGACCGATCAACGCCCAAACGTACCGAGGACAAACTGACGATTTGGGAGACCCTCCGACGCCGACCCGAGATGGTGACGCTGACCATCTTGGTCGTGATCTGCGTGGCGGTGTCGATCATCAACCCCAACTTCCTGCAGCCGGGCTCGCTCATCGACATGGGCCGCGCAAGCGTGGTGACCGGCCTCTTCGCGCTCGGCGTCTTTGCCATTCTAGCGGCAGGGGGGATCGACGTCTCCTTTACCGCGATCGCGGCGCTGACGATGTATTCGCTGACGAAATTCGTGATCACCGTGGCGCCCGATCTGCCGATGGCCGCGATCATCGCGATTGCCGTCGTGGCCGGTGCGCTTCTGGGCGCGGTGAACGGCCTTCTGGTCCACGGTCTGCGCGTGCCCTCGCTGATCGTGACGATCGGGACCCAATACCTGTTCCGCGGGATCTTGCTGGCTTTCGTCGGCACGGTGTGGCTGATGGAGCTTCCGCCGCAGATGACCGCCTTCGGCAAGGCCGCGCTCTACCAGTTTCAGGGCGCAAATGGCGTGACGGTCGATCTGCCCGCCTATTTCCTGATTTTCCCCGTCGTCGTCGGGCTGGCGTGGTTCCTGTTCGACCGCACGCTGATGGGCCGGGCGATCTTCGCCACCGGCGGCAACCCGGAGGTCGCGGCACGGCTCGGCTATGGCCAGCGCGTGGTGCATGTCTTCGTTTTCGCCTTCGCGGGCGCGCTCGCGGGGCTTGCAGGCATCATCCATGTCAGCGCGACCCGCATGGCCAACCCGTTCGATCTGGTCGGCACGGAAATCGAGGTGATCGCCGCCGTCGTTCTGGGCGGGGCGCGGATCACCGGCGGCACGGGTTCGGTGCTGGGCACCGTGGCCGGTGTTCTCCTGATCACCGTCGTCAGCAACACCCTGGTTCTGGTGGGTATCCCCAGCACCTGGCAGCGCCTCGTCGTGGGCGCGTTCATCCTTCTCGCAGCGGCCTTCTTCGTGCGCCGCAAGCAAAAACCCAAGCAACGCAAAGCAGAGTGATCCGATGAAGAAATTTCTCAACAAACCCGAAGATTTCGTCGAAGAGATGCTGGAGGGGATTTACGCCGCCCATCCGGAAGTGACCCATGTCGCGGACGATCTGCATTGCTTCGTGACGGCCAACCCGGTCCCCGGCAAGGTCGGGATCGTGACGGGGGGCGGCTCCGGCCACCTGCCGCTGTTCCTTGGCTATGTCGGCGACGGGATGCTCGATGGTGCGGGTGTCGGTGGCGTGTTCCAGTCGCCCAGCTCGGACCAGATCCTCGAAGTGACCAAGCATGTCGATCAGGGGGCGGGCGTCCTCTATCTCTACGGCAACTACAGCGGCGACATCATGAATTTCGACCTCGCCGGGGAATTGGCCGAGGTCGACGATATCGAGACCGCCACCGTGGTCGGCAATGATGATGTCGCCTCCTCCAAGCCGGGCGAAGAGCACAAGCGCCGCGGCGTGGCCGGGATCGTCTTCCTCTACAAGGTCGCGGGTGCCGCTGCCGCCGAGATGAAGCCGCTCGCCGAAGTCGCCCGCCTGACCGAGAAGGCGAAGGCGCGCACGCGCACCATGGGTGTCGCGCTGACGCCCTGTATCGTTCCGGAAGTCGGCAAGCCCAGCTTCACGCTTGGCGAGGACGAGATGGAAATCGGCATGGGCATCCATGGCGAGCCGGGGATCACCCGCAAGACGCTCGAGCCCGCCGATGCCGTCGTGGACGAAATGATGGAGCGCATCTTTGCCGAGCAGGACTACGCGGCAGGCGACGAGGTGGCGATCATCGTCAACGGGTTGGGCGCGACGCCGATGGAAGAGCTCTACATCTTCTACCGTCGCATCTCGCAGCTGTTCGCAGAGCGCAACGTGAGCGTCGCGCAGGTCTGGATCGGCGAATTCGCGACCTCGATGGAGATGGCGGGCGCCTCGATCTCGGTGCTGCATCTCGATGACGAGTTGAAACCGCTGATCGCGCGCGGCGCGACGACGCCGTTCTTCAAACATATCGCGAAGTGAGGGTTGCCATGACGATGGATGCGAAGGCACTGCCGGACCTGTTCAACCGTTACCGGGACCGGTTCGCCGCCGAGAAGCAGGCGCTGATCGAGCTCGACGGCAAGGTCGGGGACAGCGATCTGGGACTGACCATGGCGAAGGGCTTCACCGCTGCGGCGACCGCCCTTGAGGAGAAGGCGCCCGAGACGCTGGCGGACGGAATGAAAACCGCAGGCGCTGCGATCGCGAAAGCTGCCCCCTCGACCATGGGCACACTGATGGCGACGGGCTTCCTGCGCGGCGCGAAGGCGCTCGACGGTGTGGACGTGATGGATACCGCGGCGCTCGCGGATTTCTGGGCGGCGTTCCGCGACGGGATCGCACAGCGCGGCAAGGCGCAACTGGGCGACAAGACCGTGCTCGACGTACTGCACCCGATGGCCGAGACCATCGCCGCGCAGGCGCAGGCAGGCGCATCGCCCGCCGAGGCATCACGCGCGGCGGCCCAAGCTGCGAAAGAGGCGCTGGAGGCGACTAAGGAGATGGAAGCCCAGCACGGCAAGGCTGCCGCGTTTGGCGAGAAATCCAAAGGCATTCAGGACGCGGGCGGCACTGTCGCCTGCATCCTCATCGAAGAGACAAGCGCCGCTTTCGGCGCATAGGAGAGGGCATGCACTACAATACGCTGGGACGGAGCGGGCTGAAGGTTTCAGCCCTCGCGATGGGGACTTTTACCTTCGGTGGCGAGGGTCCCTTCGCGATGGTCGGCAGTCAGGGCGTGGCCGAGGCGCGCGATCTGTTTGATTGCGTGATCGACCACGGGGTGAACCTGATCGACACGGCGAACATGTATTCCACCGGCACGGCCGAAGAGATCGTGGGCGAGGCGCTGGAAGGCCGCCGCGACGAGGTGCTGATCTCGTCAAAAGCCCGGATGCCGATCGATGATGGCCCCAATGGCGAGGGCGCGAGCCGCTGGCATCTGATCCGCGAATGCGAGCGCAGCCTGAAGCGTCTGCGCACCGATCACATCGACATCTACCACATCCACGAATGGGACGGCCAAACCCCGGTCGAGGAAACGCTCGAAGCCCTGCAGACGCTGACCGATCAGGGCAAGATCCGCTACGCGGGCTGCTCGAACTATACCGGCTGGCAGGTGATGAAATCGCTCATGGCCTCGGACAAGCCCGGTCGGGCGCGCTTCGTCACCCAGCAGATCCACTACACGCTCGAGGCGCGCGAGGCGGAATATGAGCTTTTGCCGATCGCGGTCGATCAGGGCGTCGGCGCGACCGTCTGGAGCCCGCTTGCCGCAGGGCTGCTGTCGGGCAAACACACCCGCGACAATCCGGTGGCGGAGGGGAGCCGTCAGTCCAAGGGCTGGACCGAGCCGCCGATCCGGGATCAGGAGCGGCTGTGGAAGATCGTCGATGTGCTTAACGAATTGGGCGAGGCGCATGGCGTCGAGGCCGCTCAGATCGCGCTGGCATGGCTGCTTACGCGTCCGGGCGTCGCTTCGCTGGTGGTGGGCGGCAGCACGGTGGAGCAGTTCGAGCGCAATTTTCGCGCGCTCGAAGTAACGCTCTCGGCAGACGACCTAGCCCGCCTGGACCAAGTGAGCCGTCCGCCGCTGATCTACCCGCTATGGCATCAGGAGCAATTCGCCAAGCCGCGCTTCAGCCCGGCGGACGGGATCGTGACGCGCTGAAATGACCAGTTGAAGTTGGTGCACGAGGTCGGTCGCAGTAAGTCGCTCCGGTCGATGAAGCCTAAGACGACTACTGACGCTTTTGTGTGCTTTCGCAGTTGCCGCTAAGGTGGGTAGCAAGCGAATACTTGGGCGCATAGCAGGAATTGGGACCGAGCGCAGCGAATGACCGCTCACCGCCCTTCCTGCTTCGGCGAAGTGAACGGCCCAAAACGGACATTTGTCCAATAAACAACGAATGTCGGCTTCTCGTCATGGAAACTGATGGGGCGCGTCAGCCTTCGCGGTCATCCTCGAGACTTTCGAAACGCGCGCACTCTATACCAGAGCGACGCCTGCGAAATATTCATGCAGATGCAGCAGCGCCATGTAGGCCACGAGGCCAAGCGCCGCCCGACCGAGATCGGCCAGCGTGAACCCCGCAAACAGGGGCGCGGCTTTCGTCCGGCGCAGCGTCTCGGCCCAGACCTCCAAACCCATCTCCCGGCGTTGCTTGCGGTCGATCAGCCGCATACCAAGCAGCGCGAACCCTCCGAGTGTCCCGAACAGTAGCACATGCGCCAGATCGCCGTTCGGCAGCAGGTGCAGCCCGGCCCAGCTCGCGAGGCCCAGCAGCATCGGGTGGCGCGTGAGGCGCACGATGCCGGGGCGATCGGGGTCGAAGCTTTTGCGGCGGCTGCCGCCGAAGGAGAACGGGTTCGGATGGCCGAGCGCGACGGCGAACCAGATGCAAACCAGCGCCATCCCGGCCCGGGTCGCCTCCATCGCCCAAAGGGTGGCGGACCACAGGTAAATCGGGTCCGGCCATGCGGCGGCGCGGATCAGGATCAGCAGCATCGCCGTCGACAGCAGCGAATAGCCAAGGGTGAAACCGGACGCGCCGAGCGCCGCCATCAGTCGCGCCTTGACCGTCGGGCGCGTCGGGATCGAATGGGTCGCGAGGAAGGCCGCGAACACTCCGCCATAAGCCAGCCACATCATTGCGCCCTCCGTCTGGGTTGCCACAGAACCGGAGCATAGAGGATCGCGAAGCCGAGGAAAGCAGCGCACCACGCCACACCGGAGACCGAGTAGAGCGCGCTCAGACCAAGCCATCCCGCGAGGAGTCGCGCGACCATCGCGACGAAGAGCGCAGCATAGACCGCGACGGTTCCGGGGCTGGCCTCCAGCGGGCGTCCGGTATGGCCGAGCGAGGCACGGCTCATCACCGCCAGCGTCATGCCGCCAAGCGTGCCCGCCGTCCACAGATGCAGCGCGGTGGCCGGAGTGAAGGAGGCGGGGAACAGGATCGCAATCCCAAGCGCCAGCGCCCCGAGCGGCAGGCAGGCATAGGCCAGATGCAGCACGAAGAGGATCGGGGCGCGCAGCGTCAGCCCGCCTTTCCAGCGCCAGAGCCGCGCGAGATGCAGCACACCGGTCGCGAGTAGCAGCGTCGCGGTCAGTCGCGCCTCGGGCAAGGTGACTGAAGCCAGCAGCGCCGCACCCGCAGCCACCATCGCAAGCTTGTCGAAGCGTTGCATCGGCGGGGCAGGGCGCGCGGGGTGGTTCTCCTTGACCAGCCAGTTGCGCGTGAAGGAGGGGATGATCCGCCCCCGATCAGCGCGACCATCATCAGCACGGCGGCAAGGCCCAGCCGCATCCCGATGCCCGCTGCTGCATAGCCGCCCTGCGCGGCTTCGATCAGGAACAGAAGGTCCGCGAGGGTGAAGATGCTCAGCAATCCCAGAACCGGCAGGTTGCGCCAATTCTTCCCTGCCACGATCTCCCGCAGCACGACGCCTCCAAGCGCGAGCGGGAAGGCGAGATCGACGCTCGCGACCAGTGCGAAGGGCAGATGCGCCGAGACGAGCAGCCCCAGCCGCCCGAGCCCCCAGAGCGTGACGAGGCCGAGGAGCGGCCAGCCCACGACCGGCAGCCGCCCGGTCCAGTTTGGCACCGCCGTCAGCAGAAAGCCTGCGATTGCCGCGCCAAGATAACCGAAGAGGAAGGCATGGGCGTGCCAGCTGACCGGGTCGAGCCGTGTCGGTAGCTTGATCAGCCCGGCAAGCGCGGGCACCCAGAGCGCCATCGCCAGCGCGGCCCAGACGGCGCCGAAGAAGAAGAACGGGCGAAAGCCGCCCGACAGCAGCGCCGGGCCGTGCCAGCGGCGCATTTGTTCTGCGGAAGATAGGGCCATGATCGGCTCCTTTCAGCTCTCGGCGGCGTCCATCAGCCGCCGGATGTGACATGCGAAGGCGTAGGTCGCAGGCACGGCGACCACCGCGCCCAGACCGAGCGAGACGACCGGCGTCGCGACCGGCAGCCCGACCCACGATCCGATCAGCGAGGCGAAGAACACGTTGACCGCGAAGGCGCCCCAGCCGAACGGGTAGAGCATCAGCGCAATCCGGGCGGGGGACCAGCGCGCGCTCATCGCCGGGCGACCACCCGCGCGACCACCGCCAGTGCCGCGACGAGCGCGAGCGCCGCCAGCGCGAACCAGAACTCGGCTGTGGCCGATTGCGCCTGCGGGATCGGGCGCTCGAAGCTGGCCGCCTGTGCAGCGGCTGGGGCGAGGGCGAGAAGAAGGGTCAGTTTGCGCATGTCAGGTCTCCTGTGTGAGCGAGCGGTAGATATCGGGCAGGGCGCGCAGCAGCCGTTCGGGCCGGGGCAGCAGGGTGAAGCCGCCGCGCCCGAATATTCGTGCGAACCAGTCCTGCCCGTCCTCGTCGATGATGACGCCGTGCAGGCTCTGGCCCGCGCGACGGGCCTCGCGCACGGCCATATGGCTGTCCTCGATGCCGTGCTGGCCCTCGTAATGGTCCAGATCGTTGGGCTTGCCGTCGGTCAGTACGATCAACAGCTTGCGGCTTGCGCTCTCCTGCGCGAGCTGTGCCGAGACGTGGCGGATCGCGGTCCCGAGGCGCGTGTAATGGCCCGGGCGCAGCGCCGCGATATTGGCGTGGATCGGCGGCGCCATCGGGGCCTCGAAGTCTTTCACCCGCGTCAGGAAGACCCGGTCGCGGCGCAGTGAGGAAAATCCCCAGATCGCGAAACGGTCGCCCGCCGCATCAAGTCCCTCGGCCAGCGCGGACATCGCCTCGCGTGCGATGTCGATCACGCAGCTGTCGCCGATCGCGGCTTCGGTGGAGCGCGAGGTGTCGATCAGGAAGGCCACGGCGAGGTCGCGTTCCACCTTGCGCAGGCTTTGCCAGATCCGGTCGCTGCCCCGCCCGGTCGCAGCGAGATCGGCGCGGGTGGCGATGACGGCGTCGAGATCCAGTTCGGTCCCGTCGATCTGGCGCGGGCGCAGGATGCGGCGCGGCTGCAGCGCCTCGAACTGACGGCGTACGGCGCGGATATAGCGCGGATCGGCGCGGAAGGTTTGCGTGGCCTCGGGTCGGGCGGGCGCGTCGAGCACCCGGCAGTGACCCTCCATATAGGCGCGGCCGCGGTGGTTCCATTCGGGATAGACATGCGCGCCCGCCAGCGCCTCGTGCTCCGCCTCGGCGGGCGAGAGGTCGAGATGCAGCCGCAGCCGCGTCGCGGCTTTGCGGTCGTGGCGGGTCAGGGTGATCTGGTCCTGATCCTCGGCGGCCTTGGCGGCGTTCTCCTCGTCATCGTCGTCGACCGAGCGATTGACGTTCAGCGCCTCGACCCATGACAGGATCGACTCGAAGCGATGGATGATGAAGCTGTCGCGGCGGCGCGCCTGATCGAGATCGCGGCGCTCGCCATGCTTGCGCTGCGTGCTGGCCATCGCGGTCGGGGCGGAGGCGGGGGCATCGGCCTCTTCCGAGGCGGCGCTGCGGCCCGCGGTGTTGGGGGCAAATCGCAGCCAGATCGGCACCGGGGCGAGCGGCATGTAACCGCGTGCGCCCTCCGCCGTCTCGGGCAGCGGGGCGCGGGTGCCCTCGGCGCAGAGCTGGTCGCAAAGCGCCGCTTCTAGCGCGGCCTCGGCCGCCGGGCGCGACAATCTGCGCCGGCCTGCGAGGGTGAGCGCCGCCATCTCGCGGTAGGGTGCGCGCAGCCCGATGCAGCGGCGATAGGCCAGATCGCAGGCCTGCGCATTGGCGCGGATCTGCGCGCAATCCATCGCCGGACCGTCGGTCTCGTCGGGCAGTTCGGGCATCGCGTCGCGGCTGAGCGCCGCCAGCGCGGTCAGCCAGAAATAGGCGGCACGGTTGAGATCAGACCGGGGAAAAACGTCCATCACCGGCGGCAGGCGCAGCCGCGCGCCGTCGAAGCGGGCGACCCGCTCGGTCTCGCGCCCGGCGCCAAGGCGGCGCCGGACGGGTTGGCGGTGACGGACCGGCGTGACCGGGGCCTCGACGATCTCGACATCCGCACCGCCGCCAAGCGCGCGCAGCAACAGCGCGAGCGAGGGGCGCAATGCGGCCAGCGCGACCGCGGCGTCGGGATGGCGATCGTCCTGACCGATATCCTTGGCCAGATCGTGCCAGATCTCGCCTACGGTTTCCTCGGGCTCCATCAGGTCCATCAGTCTCATGGTGTGCTCCTCAGCCGTAGATCGTGGCGATCAGGTCGCGCAGCGCCTGCTGCACGTCCGGCTCGTCGCTGAGCGCCTGGACCACGGCGGTCTCCAGCGCCTCTTCGATCGCGATGCCCGCGCCGATCAGCCGCGCGGCATAGACCAGAAGCCGGGTCGAGACGCCTTCCTCGAGATCCATGCCAGAGAGCTTGCGGATATGCCCGGCGAGGCGCACCAGCGGCACCACCTGCGCGACCGGCAGGCCGGTCTCGGCGGTGATCACGCGCGTCTCCGCCTCGGGTTCGGGGAAGTCGAAGGCGATCGAGAGGAACCGCTGCCGGGTCGAGGGTTTGAGCCGCTTGAGCACGCTCTGGTAGCCCGGGTTGTAGGAGGCCACGAGCATGAAGCCCTCCGGCGCCTCCAGTTCCTCGCCGGTGCGGTCGATGATCAGACGGCGGCGCGAGTCGGTGAGCGGGTGCAGCACCACGGTCACGTCCTTGCGCGCCTCCACCACCTCGTCGAGATAGCAGATCGCCCCTTCGCGCACCGCCCGGGTGAGCGGCCCGTCGACCCATTCGGTCTCGCCGCCCTTCAGCAGGTAACGCCCGATCAGGTCCGCCGCCGACAGGTCGTCATGGCAGGCGACGGTGTAGACCGGCTTGTTCAGCCGCGCCGCCATATGCTCGACGAAGCGGGTTTTGCCGCAGCCGGTCGGCCCCTTCAGAAGAAGGGGCAAACCGTTGGCATGGGCGCGCTCGAACAGGGCACATTCGCGGCCGGTCGGGTGGTAGTAGGGGATCTGTGCATTCGTCGTGTCGAGGGACATCGTCATTCTCCTGCCACGGGGGTTACGGGACCGGGGGCGATGACTTCACGCCGACGCACCACGACGAGGGAGTAGATGAACAGAAGCGCCCCGAGCACGACCGCCGCCCCTGCGCCGAAGCGCATCAGGTAGAAGATCGACAGGCTGTCCTGCACGTCCATGTAGTAGTCGCCCACGACCCGCTGCATGTGGGTCTGGATCGTGCCTGCGAAGGTCAGAACGAAGGTCATGAAGGCCATGCCGCCGGTCATCAGCCAGAATGCGCCCATGTTGAGCACCTGGTTGTAGGGATCGCGCCCGCGCAGCATCGGCATCGCATAGGTGAAGACCGCGAGGTTGAGCGCCACATAGGCCCCGTAGAAGGCGAGGTGCCCGTGCGCGGCGGTGATCTGCGTGCCGTGGGAGTAGAAGTTCACCCCGTGCAGCGTGTGCAGGAAGCCCCAGACGCCCGCGCCGAAGAAGGCCACGGTCGATGAGCCCAGCGACCACAGGAGTGCGGCTTTGTTGGGGTGGTTCTTGCGGCCCTTCCAGACCATCACGAAGGCAAACGACATCATTAGGAAGAACGGGATCACCTCGAAGGTCGAGAAGATCGAGCCCACCCATTGCCAGTAGCCCGGCGTGCCGATCCAGTAGAAGTGGTGCCCGGTGCCGAGGATGCCGGAGAAGAGCGCGGTGGCGACGATGACATAGAGCCATTTCTCGACCACCTCGCGGTCCACGCCCGTCAGCTTGAGCATCAGGAAGCCGAGGATCGCGGCCATCACCAGCTCCCAGGTCGCCTCGACCCAAAGGTGGACAACCATCCACCAGTACATCTTGTCGAGCGACAGGTTGTCGGGATTGATGAAGGCGAAAACCCACAGCAGGCACAGCAGCCAAAGACCCATCAGCAGCACGTTGGTGATCGCCGTCTTGCGACCCGCCAGTACCGTCAGCGAGATGTTGATCAGGAAGATCACGGCGGCGACGAGGATGCCGAACTTCACCCAAAGGGGCTGTTCGAGGAATTCGCGCCCGCCATGGATCCCGACGAGATAGGAGCCGACCGCGCCCAGCGTCCCAATCATCAGGATCGCGAGCTGCAGATAGGCGAGCTTGACCGAGAAGATCTCGCGCTCGCTTTCTTCGGGGACGAGGAAATAGGCCGCACCGAAGAAGCCCAGCAGCAGCCAGACGATCAGCGCATTGGTGTGGATCATCCGGATCACGTTGAAGGGCAGGATCTCGGAGAGCGTGTTGGGCGAGACATAGATCCAGCCGGCCAGAAGACCGCCCAGAACCTGCACGCCGAACAGCAGCATGGCGCAGTAGAAATAGGCTTTCGCCACGGATTGGGATTGGTATTTCATCGGTCTCTCTCCTCAGCCCGCATCATTGGGCGGCCAGCCCTGCGTGTCGGTTTGATCGGCCCAGCGGAGGAATTCCGCGAGCGCGCGCATGTCCTCTTCGTTGATGTCGAAATGCGGCATCTGGCGGCGACCCTCGATGCCGGAGGGTTGCGCCGCGATCCAGGCGTCGAGCGTCTCGTAGGCGCCCTGCGGGTCGTCCGCGACACCCCAGCGGGTCATCACGTTGCCGACCTCGGGCGCGAAATAGGCGCCCTCGCCATGCAGGGTGTGGCAGTTGATGCAGGAATTGCGTTCCCACACGCCCTTGCCGCGAGCGATCTGTTCGGTCAGCGGCGCGGAGGCGGTCGAGTGGTTCACGATATAGAAGTGGCTTTGCGCGGTCAGTGCGATGAACACCAGCACGAAGAAAATGGATCCTCCGTAAAAGATGTTTCGCGCCCGCGACTTGGTCAGGATTTCAGCCATTGGGGCCTCCCTTGGGGGTCAGTCGATGGCCCGAGGGATAGCGGCGTTCGCAGCAGGGAAGTTTGCGCCAGCACAACGTTTGATTGGATTGCCGGGATTAGCTTGGTCGGCAGAGAGGTCCCGCCATGTCAAAAGCCAGCTGGAAGAACCCCGATGCCACGCTCGACGCGCTGATGCGCGATTGGCCTGCCACGATCGAGGTGTTCATGCGTCACAAGATGCTCTGTGTGGGCTGCCTCGTGAACCCGTTCCACACGATCGACGATGCCTGCACCGAGTATCGGCTCGATCTCGACGACTTCATCGCCGAGCTGGACGAGGCTATTGCGGCATCTATCGAGACGGCGGGGCCTCGCCCCGGCAAATGAGCACCAGACGGTGCGCATCGGTGACGGTGATCCGCTTGCGGCGGCTCGCGACCACTCCCTGCTTTTCCCACGCGCTCAACAAGCGCGAGACCGTGTGCAGCGTCGTCGCGGTCATTTCCGAGAGATCCTGCCGGGTGACCGGGAAGTCGATCTCGATCCCGTTCTCCACTTTGCGCCCGGTCTGATTGATCAGGCGCAAGAGCGAATTGGCCACCCGCTGCTCGACCTGCTGGGTCGCCATTTCGACGATGCGAGTGTTCATCTCACCGATACGCTGGCCCACGGTCTTGTAGGTCTCGGAAGCGAAGCCGTCATACTGCGACACAAACTGATCCCAGAGCCTCATCGGCCAGCCCAGCACGATCGCCTCCGAGGCGGTGACGGAAGTCGCGGGATAGGTCGTGCGCCCAAGCGCCTGCGCGATCCCGAAGAGCTGCCCCGAAGGGATATGCAGCGCGATCACCTGCTCGCCCGTCGGCGTGATCCGCATCACCCGGATATAGCCGTCGAGCAGCATGTAGAACCGCTCTGCCGGAGCGCCTTCCTCGAAGACCGCCACTCCCTCGTCGAAGCGGCGCACGCTGGCGAGGTCGAGAATCTCGCGGATCTGCCGCTTCTCCAGACGGGAGAAAGGCGGCATCGGCGTCAACAGACTCTCGTCGAGCCGCGACATGGTTTTACGGGGAATGGGCGCGCTCATGCCTTCTCTAAACATACGCCCTGCGCTGCGTCCAATATGAAACGTCACGTCGTCGCGAACGAGGCGTGAATATTTCTCGCGTTTTCGTGAGAAAGCGCCGCGAAGTTTGCGCCAGAGCAAAAAGCCACGCGTCCAAGCTCGCTAAACAGAGGGCAATTCAAGGATCCAAGGAAAGGACAAAAGATGATCCGCACCCTGATTTCCGCCCTCGCGTTGACCGCTCTTCTGGGTGGTGCGGCGAGCGCCGAGACCCACGAGGTTCACATGCTCAACAAAGGCGAAAAAGGCATGATGGTCTTCGAGCCCGCGCTTGTGAAAGCCGCTCCCGGCGACACGATCCGCTTCATTCCGACCGACAAGGGTCACAACGCCGAAAGCATCGACGGGATGATTCCCGAAGGAGTCGACGGGTTTACCGGCAAGATCAACAAAGAGGTCGAAGTGACGCTCGACACCGAGGGGCTCTACGCCGTGCGCTGCAAGCCGCATTACGCGATGGGCATGGTGATGGTGATTGCGGTGGGCGACGCAACCACCCCCGACAATTTCTTCGAGGGCCGTGTGCCGAAGAAGGCCAAGGAACGCTTTGAAGAGGAATTGGGCGCGCTGTGAGCGCCCGCGGCAGGAAACGCGCGACATCTTCCTGCTACGTTTAACCAGTGGAGGCTAAAATGCCGAAATATGTCAATCCAGCTCTCGTGAAAACCAACCGCCGCAACGTGCTGCGCGGCTCTCTTCTGGCAGGCGCCGCGGCGATGACCGCGGGGGCCGGGATGGCCGGAACCGCGTCGAAGCGCATGGCGCCCCATGTCGCGCCGCGCCCTGCCGCGCCGAAATTCATCCTCGCCGAGGCCGAGGCTCAGGTGGCCGCGCCCAAGGTTGACCTGTCGGGCTATACCCGCGTCCGCCAAGAGCTTGTCGCACCACCCTTCGCGCCCAAGCACGAGCAGGTCGCGACCGGCGGTCCGAAGATCGTCGAGATCCGGATGGAGACCACGGAGGTCCTGCTGACGGTGGATGAGGATACCGGCGCCAGCATCTGGGCGCTGACCTATAACGGTTCGGTCCCCGGCCCGCTGATCATCGTGCATCAGGACGACTATGTCGAACTGACCCTGAGCAACCCCGCCGCTTCGCAGATGGAGCACAATATCGACTTCCACGCCTCCTCGGGCGCCTTGGGCGGCGGTGGCCTGACCCACGTTTATCCCGGCGAGGAAACGGTGCTGCGCTTCAAGGCGACGCGGCCGGGCGTGTTCACCTATCACTGCGCGCCGGGTGGGGCGATGATCCCCTACCACGTCACCCACGGCATGAACGGCACGCTGATGGTGCTGCCGCGTGACGGGCTCAAGGATGCCGATGGCAACCCGCTGCGCTACGACACGATCGCCTATATCGGCGAGCAGGACTTCTACCTGCCGATGGACGAGAACGGCGATTACAAGACCTACGAAGTCGCCGGTGAGGACTTCGCCGACAGCGTCGAGGCGATGCGCACGCTCACGCCGACCCACTCGGTCTTCAACGGTTCGGTCGGGGCGCTGACGGGCGAGAACGCCTTCAAGGCCAAGGTCGGCGACACGGTTCTGATGGTTCACAATCAGGCCAACCGCGACAGCCGTCCGCACCTGATCGGCGGTCATGGCGACCATGTCTGGGAGAACGGCAAATTCGCCAATCCCCCGCAGAAGGATCAGGAGACCTGGTTCATCCGCGGCGGCAGCGCAGGGGCCGCGATGTATACCTTCCTGCAGCCGGGCGTCTACGCCTACGTCAACCACAACCTGATCGAGGCGGCCCTGCTGGGTGCCACGGCCCACTTCGTGGTGGACGGCGCATGGGACAACGCCCTGATGGAGCAGGTGACGCCGCCCCATGTGGTGGAAACCTGAGCCAGGGAGGCCGGAGATGATCGCCAAACTCGCTTTCCTCGCGCCCCGTCTTTCCCTTCGGAAGGTGCTTGCGGCGGGGGCGGCGATCATCGCCCTCGGGGCCGCGTGGGGTTTCCTGCGCGGCCCCGATCTCGATTACGTACCGCAGATGGCCGAGCGGGTGGTGACGCTGCCTGACGGTCACGCGATTTACGTTCAGAAATATGAAGTGACGGTTGCGGAGTGGAACCGGTGCCACGCGGACGGCGCCTGCGAGCTTGCCTTGCGCGCTCCGCTCGGCAGCGAGACGGCGACGACGCCGGCCACCGGGCTGAGCCATGTCGATGTCGAGCAGTATCTCGGCTGGATCAATCGCAAGGCGCGCCACGACTTCCGTCTGCCGACGATTGCCGAATGGCAGTTCATGGCCAAGGACGTGCTGCCCGAGAAGGAGGATCCGATCTTCACCGATCCAGATTTGACATGGGCTTCGACCTACCTGACCACCGGCCTCGCGCCGCGCAAGCTCTCGCCGCGGGGCAGCTTCTCGACCAGCGCCGAGGGGATCGTGGATCTCGACGGCTCGGTCTGGGAATGGACGCAGGACTGTTATGGCGGGGAGGGCGGCGGCCCCATCGACCCGAAGAAATGCGCGGCCTTCTTCGCAGGTGGCGAGCATGTCGCTGCGATCCCGTTCCTCGTCCGCGACCCTGCGCGCGGCGGCTGCGCCGTCGGAAGCCCGCCCGCGCATCTCGGCCTGCGTTTGGTCAGTGAAACCCGGATATGATGAGAACCGGCGACAGTTCTGCGGAGCCTGGCCGAATGGCCGTTCCCAATTGGCCAAAGTCGACACACTCTCTCCAGTCAACCTCGCATGCCTGGACCTTGGGCCCTCGCGCAGCGAACGACCGCTTCCCGCCCTTTGTCGCGCCGAGATTAATAACTGCCGATCGAATCTCTTACAGAGTAAGCGCCAAACAGAGTGTCTTCCCAGGGTGAAGCCAACCTGTTGCTCAGGAACCGAAACTGGGTCTGAAACCCTTCAAAAGAGACTGATCAGAAGCCGAGAATCTCTCGTGCCGGCCTTGTAGGCCGAAACGCCAGAAACGAAGCCTAATGGGCGTTTCGCGAAAACGTATGGGCAGCGCGAAGCATTTTGCGCTGCCCTAGAAGAGCCTCAGAAGTCGAGGTTTTCCACCGTGAGGGCGTTTTGCTGGATGAACTCGCGGCGGGGTTCGACGACGTCGCCCATCAGCTTCGAGAAGATGTCCTCGGCCTCGGCCACGTCTTCGATGCGGACCTGCAGGAGCGTGCGTGCGGACGGATCGAGCGTGGTTTCCCAAAGCTGCTCGGGGTTCATCTCGCCCAGACCCTTGTAGCGCTGCAGGCTCAGGCCCTTTTCGCCCTCCTTGAGGATCGCGTCGAGCAGTTCCAGCGGACCGTGAATGAGGATTTCACGCTCTTTGCGCACCAGTTTCGCCGGGCGGTCATAGACCTCCTTGAGCTGGTCGGTCTGGCTGCCCAGACGCCGCGCTTCGCCGGAACGCAGCACCGCGCCGTCGAGCGTGCGGACCTCTTCCACGCCGCGCAGAACGCGGGCGAGGCGGATGCCGTGATCCTGCGTCGGACGGCCCTGCCAGCCGCGCTCGTATTCCAGCGCGACGAGGTCGAGACGCTCGGCTACCGAGTTCGCGACGCCCTGCGCATCGCCGTCGATCTTGCCCGGCACCATTGCGCCCGCGATCGCCGCCTGCTCGAGGATGTGATGCGGGTAATGGGTTGGGAAGGTCGCGAGGATGCGCTTGATCAGGCGCGCCTCTTCGACGACGCGCTTGAGATCCTGGCCGGAGATTTCTTCGCCGGTGTTGAGCCGCAGAATGGCCCCCTCGACGCCCATGTCGATC
The DNA here is from genome assembly GCF_002085925.2 of Thioclava electrotropha. Lineage (NCBI taxonomy): Bacteria > Pseudomonadati > Pseudomonadota > Alphaproteobacteria > Rhodobacterales > Paracoccaceae > Thioclava > Thioclava sediminum. Next base: position 4,050,262 of record NZ_CP053562.1, on the reverse strand, counting down.
AGGTAATCCTCCAGCGCGGTCTGGTCTTTCAGATAGACCTCGGACTTGCCGCGCGCGACTTTGTAAAGCGGCGGCTGCGCGATGTAGAGATAGCCATGCTCGATGATCTCGGGCATCTGGCGGAAGAAGAAGGTCAGCAGCAGCGTCCGGATGTGCGCACCGTCGACGTCTGCATCGGTCATGATGACGATCTTGTGGTAGCGCAGCTTGTCGATGTTGAACTCGTCGCGGCCGATGCCGGTGCCGAGCGCGGTGATCAGCGTGCCGATCTGATCCGAGCCGAGCATCCGGTCGAAGCGCGCGCGCTCGACGTTGAGGATCTTACCGCGCAGCGGCAGCACCGCTTGGTTTTTACGTTCGCGGCCCTGCTTGGCCGAGCCGCCTGCGGAGTCACCCTCGACGAGGAAGACTTCCGATAGCGACGGATCCTTCTCCTGACAGTCGGCGAGCTTGCCGGGCAGGGAGGCCACATCCATCACCGTCTTGCGGCGCGTCAGTTCGCGCGCCTTGCGGGCAGCCTCGCGCGCGAGCGCGGCTTCGATGATCTTGCCGACGATCTGCTTGGCCTCGTTCGGGTTCTCCTCGAACCATTCGGCGAGCTTCTCGTTCACGAGGTTCTCGACCGCCGGGCGGACCTCGGAGGAGACCAGCTTGTCCTTGGTCTGGCTGGAGAATTTCGGATCGGGCACTTTCACCGAGAGCACGCAGGTCAGACCTTCGCGCGCGTCGTCACCGGTGAAATCGACCTTCTCGCGCTTGGCGATACCGCTCTCCTGCGCGTATTTCGTGATCGTGCGGGTCAGTGCGCCGCGCAGGCCCGCCATGTGGGTGCCGCCGTCGCGCTGCGGGATGTTGTTGGTGAAGGGCAGCACCGTCTCGTGGTAGCTGTCGTTCCACCACATCGCGCATTCGACGCCGATGCCGCGCACTTCGCCGACCATGTAGATCGGGTCCTCCATCACGGCGTTTTTCGAGCGATCCAGATATTTCACAAATTCCCGAACGCCGCCTTCGTAGTGCAGTTCGGTCTTGATCGGCTCGGCGGGGCGTTCGTCTTCGATGATGATGCGGACGCCGGAGTTCAGGAAGGCCAGTTCGCGCAGACGCTTTTCCAGCGTGGCGAAGACGAACTCACGGTTCGAGAAGGTACCTTCGGGATCGTCTTCCTTGCTCGACGCGAGGAAACGCACCTCGGTGCCGCTCTCGTTCGGGGCCTCGCCCACGACATGCACATGCTCGACGCATTCGCCATGCTCGAACCGCGCCTTGTGGATCTTGCCGTCACGCCAGACCGTCAGTTCCAGCCAGTCCGACAGCGCGTTCACCACCGAGACGCCCACGCCGTGCAGACCGCCCGACACCTTATAGGCGTTGCCGTCATCGTCGGTGTTGTTGAACTTCCCGCCGGCGTGCAGCTGGGTCATGATGACCTCGGCCGCGGAGACGCCTTCTTCGGCGTGGATATCGACCGGAATCCCGCGCCCATTATCGCGCACGGAGACCGAAGAATCCGCGTGAATTTTCACGGCAACGTAGTCGGCGTGACCCGCCAAGGCCTCGTCGATCCCGTTATCGACGACCTCATAGACCATGTGGTGCAGGCCCGAGCCGTCATCGGTATCGCCGATATACATGCCGGGCCGTTTTCTCACGGCTTCCAAGCCTTTGAGAACCTTGATGGAATCGGCGCCGTATGCGTTCTTCTTCGGGGTGTCGTCGGTCATGCCTGCCCGTCCTTTATCTGTTGCCGGTTTTATATCGGCTGGGCAGAGGAATGTCACGTGTCAGACACAAGATTTAGGGGGTCACGTCACGGCGATAAGAAGGCCCACAAGGATCATCAGCCCGCCCGCGATCCGGTTGAGCTTTGCCAGCTTGCCGCGGCTTTGCAAGAAGTTGCGGATGCGGTCGACGAAGGCGGCGAGGATCAGGTTGCCGGTCAGCGGCACGATGGCCGAGATCAGGCTCACGAGGGCGATGTCGATCCAGGTCATCGTGGCGATCGGGAAGAAGCCCGGCAGGATGCCCATGTAGAATAGGATCGCCTTGGGATTGCCGATGATCACGATGAGCCCGGCGACGAAGCCCGCCCACATGCCGGGGCGCGTCAGGCGGCTGTCGGAGCTGATCTGATGGTCGGCATGGCGGATCAGGAGTGCGCCCATCCCGACGAACATCGCGACCGCGACCCAGCGCAGGGCTTCGAGAAACCAGCTGAATTCGCCGACCAGCCACGACACGCCGAGGATGGCGAGCGCAGGCCAGATCATATCGCCAACGGTGACCCCGAAGGCGAGCGGCCAGGCAGCGGCAAACCCGCCCGACATGGCGCGGGCGAGAAGGGCGAGCCAGACCGGCCCGGGGGTGAGGAAGAGAACGAACAGCGCGCCGGAATAGAGCGCGATCTGCGAGAGCGTGAGGGTCATGGGAGGGTCAGGCTTCCGTCGTCGGCCAGCGGCCAGAAAGGATTATGGGCGAGTTCCCAGACGTGGTGGTCTGGATCGGCGTAATAGCCCGCATAGCCGCCCCAGAAGGTCTTCTCGGGGGCTTTCAGTTCGGATGCGCCCGCTTCGAGCGCGGCGGCGAAGGCGGCATCCACCGCCTCGGGGCTGTCGAAATTCTGCGCCAGCGTCATCGCTCCGGTACCCAGCCGCGCGCGGGTGCGGCCTTGATCGGCGGCGAGCGCGGGCAGAGAGAATAGGCTCAGCGCCATCCCGTGGAGCTGGTAGAAGGCGACGTCGTCCTGCTCGGCTTGGGGGTGCCATCCGAGGGCGGCGTAGAAGGCCTTGGACTGATCGAGATCGGCCACGCCCAGCGTGATCAGCGTCACGCGTTGCTGCGGATAGCTCATGGCGTCACCTCCCTCACTTCAGAGCCCTGCGGCCCCTCAATCACTTCAAGATATTGCCCGCGGGGGCCAAGCGCCTCGAACAGCTCCGCGCCGGTCCCGGTCATCATCACCTGCGCGCCCATCGCGCAGATTTCGTCATAAAGCGCCGCGCGCCTGCCGGAGTCCAGATGGGCCGCGACCTCGTCGAGCAAAAGCACCACATCCTCGCCCGCAAGCGCCCGCGCATTGGCGAGGATCAGCGAGATCAGCAGCGCCTTCTGCTCTCCGGTGGAGCATTGCGCGGCGGGCGCGTCCTTTTCGACATAAGTGGCCAGCAGGTCGGCCCGGTGCGGCCCCTCCAGCGTGCGCCCTGCCGCCATGTCGCGGGGGCGGTTGGCGTCGAGCGCTGCTGCCAGATCCTCGGGGCCTTCATTCTCGAGCACCAGATGCGCCGCGGGAAATGCCGTCGCCGCATCGGCCTGCGCCTGCATGATCCGCGTCAGGGCCTCGGTCCGGTTCGCCCGGATCGCCGCGCCCGCCTCGGCCATCTGCGCCTCCAGAGCGTGATACCAGTTCGGGTCGCGCACCATGTCTTTCAGCAGTCGGTTACGCTCGCGCATCGCTTTCTCGTAGGCGAGCGTCACCTCGGCATGGGCGGGGGTGAAGCTCATCACCATCCGGTCGAGAAACCGCCTGCGCCCTTCGGCCCCTTCGATCCAGAGCCGGTCCATCGAGGGCACCAGCCACAGCACCCGCAGGATCTGCGCCAGTGCGACCTGCGGTGCCGCCTTGCCGTCGATCTCGACGCGGCGGGATTCACCGGGCAGGGCGGAGGTTTCGATCTCATGGGTGTCGGTGACGGCGCGCAGCTTCCAGCCCACGGCCTCGGCGCGGCGCATCAACTCATCGGCCTGCGCGCGGCGCAACCCGCGCCCCGGCGAGAGCAGAGAGACCGCCTCGAGGATATTCGTTTTGCCCGCACCGTTCGGCCCGTAGATCGCCACGGGCCGCCCATCGAGCACAATCTCGGCACGGCGATGCGAGCGGAACTGCAATATCTTCAGCTCACGCAGCATCGCGCCTCTTCGTGTTGGTCAAAATATCCCCGCCGGAGGCTCCCGGCGGATGTCACACGCGCATCGGCATGACCACATAGACCGCGGAGGTGTCGCCACCTTCGCGCATCAGGGTCGGATCGCCCGAGGAGTTGAACAGGAAGACGGCATTCTCGCGATCGACCTGGCTCGCGATTTCGAGCAGGTATTTCGCGTTGAAACCGATCTCCAGCGGCTCGTCGGCATAGGCCACGACCAGCTCTTCTTCCGCAGCACCGGCATCCGGAGCGTTGACCGAGAGCACCAGCTTGTCGGCTTCCAGCGCCAGTTTCACCGCGCGCGAACGCTCCGACGAGACGGTTGCCACACGGTCCACCGCTTTCGCGAATTCGGACGCGTCGACTTCCAGCTGGCGGGTGTTTCCGGTCGGGATGACGCGGGTGTAATCGGGGAAGGTGCCGTCGATGACCTTCGAGGTCAGCGTGATCACCGGGGTCGCGAAACGGACCTTGGTTTCCGACACTGAGACCGCGATTTCCTGATCGTCATCTTCCAGCAGCTTGCGAAGCTCGTTCACCGTTTTGCGCGGTACGATCACGCCGGGCATGCCCGAGGCGCCTTCCGGTAGGCCGGAATCGATACGCGCCAAACGGTGACCGTCTGTCGCGACGCAGCGCAGCACCTGACCGTCTTCGCCGGTCGCGATATGCATATAGACGCCGTTGAGGTAATAGCGGGTCTCTTCGGTCGATATCGCGAATTTCGACTTGTCGAACAGGCGCTTGAGCACCCCGGCCTTGGCCGTGAAATTCGCGGTGTATTCCGAGGAGGCCATCACCGGGAAGTCTTCCTTCGGCAACGTGGCGAGGTTGAAGCTCGACCGGCCGGCCTGCACGTTCAAACGCCCGGCGGCCGGATCGTCCGAGATCGAGACCAGCGCGCCATCGGGCAATTTGCGCACGATTTCATGCAGCATGACCGCCGAGACGGTCGTGGCCCCGGCCTGTTCGACCTGCGCGGGCGCTTTGTCGACCACCTCGATATCGAGGTCGGTCGCGCGGAACTGGACGGTGTCGCCTTCGGCTTCGATCAGGACGTTTGCAAGGATCGGGATCGTGTTGCGGCGTTCCACAACGGATTGCGCTTGCGAGACGGCCTTGAGCAGAGCGGCGCGTTCGATGCTGAATTTCATGTCGATCCCTCACGACTTTCCGGGGCTGGCAAGGTAGCACCTCGCGCCACCGGCACAACGGTTTTCGCAGACATTCGGTCGCTTTGTCCGGAGCGTCAAGCCCAGCGGGCCAGATCAGCTTTCAAGGAGGCGGCGGAGCAACTCGATATCTTCGGCGAGCTGCGAATCCGTGCCGCGCAGCTCTTCGATCTTGCGGATGCCATGCATGATCGTGGTGTGATCGCGCCCACCGAAGCGGCGCCCGATATCGGGCAGCGAACGGGTGGTCAGCGATTTCGCGAGGAACATCGCAACCTGACGCGGCCGTGCAATGGCACGCAGGCGCTTGGGGCCCACGAGATCCGAGAGGCGGACGTTGTAATGTTCCGCCACCTTGCGCTGGATTTCCTCGACGGTGACCTTACGCTCGGATTGGCGCAGCTGGTCTTTGAGGCATTCCTGCGCCAGATCCATCGTGATTTCGCGCCCGATCAGCGAGCCATAGGCAAACAGACGGGTCAGCGCGCCTTCGAGGATGCGCACGTTCGACGTGATCCGGTGCGCCACGAATTCCAGAACGCCGGGGGCGATCTTCAGATCGGGATACTCGCTCTTATAGGCTTCGGTCTTGGTCTGCAGAATGCCAAGGCGCAGTTCGTAATCGGTCGGGTGCAGGTCGACGACGAGGCCGCAGGACAGGCGCGACTTGATGCGCTCTTCGAGGTCCTTGATCTCACCGGGCGCACGATCCGCCGAGATGACGATCTGTTTGCCCTGATCGACCAGCGCGTTGAACGTGTGGAAGAACTCTTCCTGCGTGGAATCCTTGCCGGCGATGAACTGCACGTCATCGACCATGAGAACGTCGATCGAGCGGAACATCTCTTTGAAGTCCATGATCTGCTTTTCGCGTAGCGCCTGCACGAAGCGATACATGAACTGCTCGGCCGAGAGGTAGAGCACGCGCAGATCGGGGCGCTGATGCTGCAGGTCATGCGCGATGGCGTGCATGAGGTGCGTCTTACCAAGGCCAACGCCACCATAGAGGAACAGCGGGTTGAAAGTGACGGGGCCGCCTTCGGCGACGCGCTTGGCGGCGGCATGGGCCAGCTCGTTCGGTTTGCCGACGACGAAGCTGTCGAAGGTGAAGCGGGAATCGAGCGGCGCGCCGGGAAGCGGCTCGTCGGGGCGCGGGGTCTTGCGCGGCTTGGCGACAGGGGCGGCCGGGGCAGGGGCCGGAACGGTCGGGCGCGTGGCGCCATTCGCAGAGCCGTTCATGGGGCGGCGCGACGGGACCGAGATGTTGACGCGCTCGGCGGAGACACCCGCCCGGCGCAATTCGCTCAGGATCGGTTCCGCGAAGTTGCGCGAGACCCAGTCGCACATGAATTTCGTCGGTGCTTGAAACGAGGCGATACCGTCCTCGAGGTCGATCAGCTCGAGCGGAGCGATCCAGGTCGTGTAGTTGTTTTGCCCAACAGCTTTTTGAAGCTCATTGCAGACCTGCCCCCAAGTGTCGTCCGTCATTTTTCCGCCCATCGCCAAACACAAATCAGGTGCGTCTTCGTCCCTTGGCTTTGCGGTGAGTCCGGCTGGCAGGCCAAACTCGAATACAAACAGACACGACCTACCTGCCGGGGCTAAAACCCGGTGTCAGGCAGAGTTGCCGAAAGTGAGGGGTTATACCCCCTCGAGAATCGGAATCGCATTTCGCTGGTCGCCGCCAGGCTTTTTCATTTGTCGTGGCAGACTTATTTGCCCTCGACGGCCAGATAAATGCGTCATGTCCCCCAAGGCGACGTGAATCGCAGGTAGAAGCTAGCAAGCTGGTGAGCCCGCAGGCAACCGACCTTTGCGCTTGACGTGAGATTCCCCGAAACGAATCTGAGGGGGCTGCGCAAAACTGCAACAGTTTTGTGTCAAGGCGTTGATTGTCCAAGAAAAAACGCGCCTGCCAGATAGGCAGACGCGTTTTTCTTAAGGAATCCAGCGTATTCCCGAGCCAGTTCGCTCCGGGACGCAGATCAGGCTTTGAGGGCCTTCACGCGCGAAGCGAGGCGCGAGACTTTGCGCGATGCGGTGTTCTTGTGCAGAACGCCTTTGGTGACGCCGCGAGCCAGTTCGGGCTGAGCCGCGCGCAGGGCGTTGGTTGCCGCTTCGTAGTCGCCCGAAGTGATGGCTTCTTCGACTTTGCGGATGAAGGTACGGATGCGCGAACGACGTGCTTTGTTGACGTCTTGGCGGCGCTCGTTCTGACGGGCGCGTTTCTTGGACTGGGGCGTGTTAGCCATGTGTATCTTCCCACTTTCCGGGTCTGTTCAAATCTTTCAATCGCACGACAGACCCCGGGCTCCAGCGAACCTAGATGATTCTAGCCTAAGCGGGCTCCACGCGCATGTGAGGCGGCCTCATAAGCCAAAATGCGTGAAAGGGAAAGGGAATAATGAAAAGCGGGGCCGAAGCCCCGCCATCTGCTCTCGCGTTGGTGGCCCGAAAGGGCTCACTTGTCGCGGAATTGCGGCTCGCGCTTTTCGAGGAAGGCGGCCATGCCCTCCTTCTGGTCGTCGGTCGCAAACAGCCCGTGGAACAGGCGACGCTCGAACAGGATGCCCTCGTTCATCGTCGTCTCGTAGGAGCGGTTGACCGCTTCCTTCGCCGCGCGGGTCGCGAGCATCGACTTCTCGGCGATCTTCTGCGCCGCGGCCATCGTCTCGGGGATCAGCTTGGCGTTCGGAACGACCCGGCTGACAAGCCCTGACCGTTCCGCCTCGCCCGCATCCATGAAGCGGCCCGTGAGGTGCATGTCCATCGCCTTGGACTTGCCCACGAAGCGCGTCAGGCGCTGGGTGCCGCCGATCCCGGCGATCACGCCGAGATTGATCTCGGGCTGGCCGAACTTGGCGTTCTCCGCGCAGATGATGAAGTCGCACATCATCGCCAGTTCGCAACCGCCGCCGAGCGCGTAGCCCGCCACTGCAGCGATGATCGGTTTGCGGATGCGATTGATGGCATCCGCTTCCTTGCCGAAGAAGTCGCTCGTGAACATGTCCACGAAGCTCTTTTCCGACATTTCCTTGATGTCTGCGCCAGCCGCGAAGGCCTTTTCCGAACCGGTGATGACGATGCAACGCACCTTGTCATTCTCTTCCGCCGATTTCAGCGCCTCGGCCAGTTCCCCCAGCAATTGGGAGTTCAGGGCGTTCAGTGCGTCGGGGCGGTTGAGCCGGATCAGGGCAACGTAATCCTCGATCTCGACGATCAGGGTCTGGTAGGCCATTCGGTCTTGCCTTTCCTTGTCTCTGAACGGGACTCCTAGCAGAGCATCAAATCAGATCAAGCGTCTTATGACGCGAGGGCGCTGCGTCATTTCTGGCAAGACGGGCAGAAAAAGGTCGAACGTCCCGACTGAACGATCCGCCGGATCGGGGTGGCGCAGGTGGTGCAGGGCGTGTCTTCGCGGTCGTAGACATGGAAGCTGTGCTGGAAATATCCCAGCTCCCCATCCGCCTGACGATGGTCGCGCAGGGACGAGCCGCCGGCCGAGATCGCCTCGGTCAGCACCTCGCGGATAATCGGCACGAGCGAGGCGAGCCGCAGGTTCGAGATCCGCTTCGCCTGACGCCGCGGATCGATACCTGCCCGATGCAGCACTTCACAGACATAGATGTTGCCCAGACCCGCCACGACATGCTGATCGAGCAGCGCGGATTTGATCGGGGTCGCGCGGCGTTTGAGCGCCTCGACCAGATAGTCTTCGTGGAAATCGTTGCCGAAGGGCTCTGGGCCCAGCCCCGCCAGCAGCCAATGGGCCTGCTCGCGCTCGGTCAGCACCAGATCCATCGCTCCGAACCGGCGCGCATCGTTGAAGGTCACGCGTCCGCCGCCGGACATGTGCAAAACAACGTGATCGTGCTTGGCAGGCGCCGGATGATCGAGGTGAAATTCGCCAAGCGTCACGCCCGACACCAGCATCCGCCCGGACATCCCCAGATGGATCAGCAGGCTTTCTCCGCTGTCGAGATCGGCGAGGATGTATTTCGAGCGTCGCCGCAGACGGTCGATGCGGGCACCTTGCAACCGCTCCGCCATCCGCTCGGGCAGGGGCCAGCGCAGGTCGGGCCGATTGACTTCGGCGCGTTCGATCCGATGGCCTTCCATGGCCGGGACCAACCCGCGACGAACCGTCTCGACCTCGGGCAATTCGGGCATTGTTCCTCCTCATCGCATTGTCTTGGGGCAAAGGGCCCCTATAAGAAGGGGGTGAAATGAGGAACGGCAAGGGCCCATGAGCGCAGAGCAATCAAAGACCACGCATTTCGGTTTTCAGACCGTGGACGAAGATGCCAAGGCAGGCATGGTTCACGGCGTGTTTTCGCGAGTGGCATCGAAATACGACATCATGAACGACCTGATGAGCATGGGCATCCACCGCGTCTGGAAAGATGCGATGATGGATTGGCTCGCGCCGCGACCGGGTCAGAAGCTGCTCGACGTGGCGGGCGGCACGGGCGATGTGTCCTTCCGTTTCCTCAAGCGCGCAGGCTCGGGCCACGCGACGGTCTGCGACATGACCGAATCGATGCTGGTCGAGGGCCGCAAACGCGCCGAGGCCGAAAGCATGGCCGACAGTCTCGATTGGGTCGTGGGCGATGCGATGGCACTGCCCTTCGCGGATAATTCCTTCGACGTCTACACGATCTCTTTCGGCATCCGGAACGTGACGCGGATTCCTGATGCGCTCAAGGAAGCCTACCGGGTTCTCAAGCCCGGCGGGCGGATCATGGTGCTCGAATTCAGCCAGATCCCGAACGAGATGATGCAGAAGGCCTATGATCTCTATTCCTTCAACGTGATCCCGAAGATGGGCGAGATCGTCGCGAATGACCGCGACAGCTATCAGTATCTGGTGGAATCGATCCGCAAATTCCCGACGCAGGAGACATTCGCGCAGATGATCCGCGAGGCAGGGTTCGAGAATGTCTCCTACCGGAACCTCTCGATGGGGATCGCGGCGCTGCATTCGGGCTGGAAACTCTAACCGATGCGCGGACCCCATAATATCTGGCGCCTGATCCGGACGGGCGCGACCTTCATCCGCACGGGTGCGATGCATCAGGCGCTCGAAGCGATGGACGCGCCGCCGCGGCTGCGCGCCGTGGCCTATGCGATCAGCGCGCCCTTCGCGTGGCTCGGCTACAAGGGCGATCCGGACCTGCCGCCGGTGACGCGCGCGATCACCGCGCTGGGCCCGGCCTATATCAAGTTCGGTCAGGTCCTCTCGACACGGCCCGATGTGGTCGGCTCGGAGCTGGCCGATCAGCTGCGCGTGCTGCAGGACAAGCTGCCGCCATTCGAGACTTCCGTGGCCAAACGCATGGTCGAGGAAGAACTGGGCGCGCCCGCCGATCAGCTGTTCATGGAGTTTTCCGAGCCTGTCGCCGCCGCCTCGATCGCGCAGGTCCATTCCGCGCGCCGCGCCGATACGGGCGAGCGGGTCGCGGTGAAGGTGCTGCGTCCGGGGATCGAGCGCGCCTTCCGCCGCGATCTGGACGCCTTCCATTTCGCCGCCGCGATGATCGAACGGATTTCGCCCGCCTCGCGCCGCTTGCGCCCGAGCGAGGTGATCAAGCATTTCGAATCCGTCGTGATGGGCGAGCTGGACTTGCGTCTGGAAGCGGCCTCCGCCTCGCAATTCGGCGCGAATACTGAAGGCGATGCCGGTTTTGTGGTGCCGCAGCCGGTCTGGAACCTCTCGGCCAAGCGGGTGATGGTTCTCGACTGGGCCGAAGGGCTGCCGATGGGCGACCCGGATGGTCTGCGCGGCGCGGGCCATGATGTTTCGGGCATTGGCGAGCGCGTCTTGCAGCTGTTTCTCAGCCACGCGCTACGCGACGGTTTTTTCCATGCCGACATGCATCACGGCAATCTCAAAGTGGCCGGGAACGGCGATATCCTCGCATATGATTTCGGGATCATGGGGCAGATCGACGAATATACCCGCCGGGTCTATGCCGAGATTCTCATGGGCTTCATCCAGCGCGACTATAAACGCGTGGCCGAGGTGCATTTCGAGGCCGGGTACGTCCCCGCCGATCGCGATGTCGACGAGTTCGCTCTGGCGCTGCGCGCTGTCGGCGAGCCGATCTTCGGGATGGACGCGACGCATATCTCGATGGCGCGGTTGCTGGCCTATCTCTTCGAGGTGACCGAGCGGTTCGGGATGCAGACCCAGACGCAGCTGATCCTGCTGCAGCGCACGATGGTGGTTGTCGAAGGTGTCGCCCGCTCGCTGAACCCGTCGATCAATATGTGGGAAGTCGCCAAGCCGGTCGTGGAGAAATACATCCGCGAGAGCCTTGGCCCGCGCGCCATCGCGAATGACCTGCGCAAGACCGTGCAGGTGCTGGGCCGCTTCGGACCGGAACTCCCCGACCTCGTGAAGGCGGCGATCCGCAAACAGACCGAACCGACGCCGCCCCCCGTGACGGTAACACGCTGGCGCTACGCGGCGCTGATCTCTGCGGGGACGGCCCTGCTTTTGCTCGGCGTCGTGCTGGGCGAGTTGCTTTAACCCTCTCGCAACGCACTGACCGTCTCCGCGGCGATCGTGGCGCCGCCTTCAAGCGTCAGCAGCGCGCCGTCCGTGCCTGATTGCACCTCGGTCACGCGTGTGTAGGCCGCGACCGGGTCGGTGCCGATCAAGCTTCCAGAGGCGTAGCTTTGCAGCGCGAAGCTGTATTGGCCCGCGCCCAGTACCTGACCTGCGTCGTTCGTGCCGTCCCAGGCATAGCTGTCGAGTGCGGGCGAGATCGGTTTCTGCGCGACCTGACGCCCGGTGGAATCGGTGACCAGGAGAACCGCGGCATCGGCCCCCGATCGCGCGGTTGGCGCGAGATCCACGGGGGTCGCGCCGTCGAAGTAACTCGGCGCCTCGGCGCGCGCCTGCATCCCGACCCAGCCCGCCAGTTCGCTCAGCCCGCCGAGCCCGGTCTGGCCAGAGAGAGCCGTCAAAAGGTCATTGGTCTTCACCTGCTGCTCGACGCCCGAAAAAGTCGCGAGCTGAACTGCGAAGTCGGCGCTTTCGATCGGGTTGAGCGGGTCCTGATTCTTCATCTGAACAGTCAGCATCGTCAGGAAGGTCTCGAAATCCGAACTCAGCGCCGAGGGCGCTTTGGTGCCGGTGCCGTTCTGCGCGGCGGTAACGGCCGACGTCGGGGAGGACGGCGAGGTGATGGGGGAAGTGGTGGTCATGGTCGTCTCCTACATCCGCAGATCGAGCTCGCTTTGCGGGGGGGCGAGGCGCGCGGTCGCGCGTGGGGTCGGGGCAATCGGCGTCTCAATTGGGTCTACGCCCGGGCCTGCGCCCAAGTCGTTGAGCATGTCGGGCCGTTGCTGCGGACGCTCGTCGCGCTGGCTGAACTGAAAATTGAGCGCGCCATAGCCCATGTCGTGCATCTCGCGCGCGAGTGTGTCGATATGTCGGCGCATGAGGTCGAGCGTCTCGGCACGGTCAGCCTGTATCGCCACCGTCATGCCATTCTGGCTCGCATGGAGGGTCATGCGCACATGGCCCAGTTCCTCCGGTGAAAGCGCAATCTCCACCGGTCGATCGGGCATCCGTGGCATTGAGATCGCGATCTGATGGGCGATCGACTGCGCGATAGAAGCGGGCGCGGGGGGCACCGCCGCGCTTGTCTGCCCGGACCCACCCGACGCGGTGATCAGAGGGCGGAGCCCGCGGCCCATGTCTCTGCTGTCTCACCGACATGGACCCGCGTGGCGGTCAGCTCGGAGTTGTCCATATTGGTTTTGGCCGCGCCCAGTTCCGCCGTCGTGAGATAGATGGCCCGTGCATGATCCATGCGTTTGAGGGCGGGCGCGGGTGAGGCATAGGGTATGGCACCCGAAGGGAGCGGTGCGGCCTCCAGCCGGGTCGACCTCTCGGGCGCCTCGGCCTTTTCATGCTGCGGCGCATCGCTTTTCGCGACGCTCAGTATCGGTGACTTGTTCTGCTGAGGTTGAGGGCGCGCAACCGCTCCAGAGGCGCCGACATTTGACGGGGGGGCGGAGGCCTCGGTCGCAAACTCGTGCTGTGGGGCATTTGCGTTCGCGACCTGCTGCAGTCTCGAAGAGACAACGCTTGCCTCGACGGGCGGCGGCGCTTCCTTCGCGCTCAACTTGACGTCTGAAGCCCTTGATGCTCGCATTTTCGCACCGGGCGGCTCGGCGAGCGTGGAGGGCAGTGGAGAGAAGGCTGGTGCTGCCTGGTCTCCTGCGCGTCTCTTCACCCCGGTCAGCGTCGGATCAGTTTCTGGAGCATCGGTGCGCGCAGCCCCAGCTGACGCTTCGGTCGGTTGGGTTTGGGCGCTATTTTGCCCCGAGACGAGCGCAGTTTCAGGTTGTTTGCCTGCCAGAGGGTTATGTGTTGCAGCAGGTGTCTGGAAAGAAGGCGCAGCATTCGGGCCCCGTAGAAGCGCCATTTCTGAACGATCGTCGGGACGAAGAGGTCCCGAGCTAGTTGCGTTCTCCTGCGGTGTGCTTTTGGTTTCAACGTTCCCTGCCTTTGTCCCCTCTGCATCGGATGCTGTGAGCGTCGGAACTTTCGATGCGGGCTCGGCACTTTGAGCGCTATCAATCCCGGGGACAAACACCTCGGGTTTTGACGACACAACTACCGCCGAATTTCCGCCAGTTTCAGTAGACCTTTGCTCCCGACCGCTCGCATCGTGAGGCGCAACGGTCTCCGCATCATTTCTAACGAGTATTGAGAGCGTTCCATCTTTCACGAAGCCAGCGTTTTGCGTGTCGATCTGTGGCTGAACGGTCATCACGTTCGAGAGTTGCACAGAACGCATTGAGCATTCCGAAGCCGTGTCAGGAATATTCGCTTCGATTTTGTCCGTCTCCGTGTGAGCGAGCGAAACCCTCTCCCGGTCTCCTTTTTCGTTCAGTCGAGACGTCGCGCCGCCATCATGCGAGACAATGCGCTCCACGGGCTTCTTTTGACCATCGAGCTTTGCGGGATGGTCCGGGGCGACTGTGAGCGCCGATCGCGTCGGGCCGAACGCGCCCTGCGGACCGGGCAGCACAATGTCAGAATCGCTGCCAGCCAATTCTCGAGCGCCTGATCCGCTCGTCGGCGCCAGCTGAGCATCTTTAGCCTCACACTGCGGGTCCTTGTCGGCGCCTCCCTCCGGCTCCTCAACCGAGTTAACGCCAAGAGGGATTGCGACGGTTTTTGGCGCGGCCTCTTCTTCAAGTGTGAAGGTCCCGCCCGGCGACTCCGCCGTAGCGGTAGGTCTCGCTGCTGCCTTGAGATGGCCGCTCGGGCCTTTCGGCGTTTCTGGAATCGGAAAGGGAATCATGGTCCTCACGACTTCTGTCTGTGTCGAGGCCACTATCGCCGCAGGAACTTACCGATTCTTTACGCCCGACTGGCAGAGTGCAGAAAATTATCTGCAACTGGAGAGTTCGATGCACAGTCCGACCGTATCACCGCTGCCGCACGCGGCTGGTCTCTCTTCGCATGATGCCAAGCTGTTTGAGCAAGCGAAGGCACTAGAGGCCGGGTTCCTGTCGGAAATGCTCAAAGAGGTGGGCATGAAAGCCGCAAGCGGTGCTTTCGGCGGTGGAATTGGCGAAGAGCAATTCACGTCCTTCCTGAGAGCCGAACAGTCCAAGGCCATGGTCGAGGCCGGGGGAATTGGCCTTGCGGAAATCATCTTCGAATCGCTCAAGAACGGAGGGCAGGATGTCTGATACGAATGCTGCGGAAGAGCTGATCTCGCTGCTGCGGCTCGAACGGGAAGCGATCCGTTCGGCGGATTTTTCCGACCTTGTCGGGCTGAGCGATCGAAAGGAGCGCGCGATGGCTGCGCTGACGATACTTGATGGCGACACGGTCGAGAGAATCCGTGCGCTTGCACGCGAGAATCAGACGCTATTGGCCTCGGCACTTGCGGGTGTTCGCGCGGCGCAGGCTCGTTTGAAAACGATTGTGACGGCGGCGAAAGGCTTCGAGTCCTATGACAAGGAAGGGCGACCGCGGCCCATCCGCCGCGGCAACGGAGATTTCGAGCGTCGTGCATAAGCTGTTAATCATGAAGGGAATTTGTTGAGAGGTCGGGGGAGGGATTTAGCAGATTGTTAGCCTTTGGAGGGCCATGGTGACGACGCATCCAAGCGATGGCGCGCCTCACGGCTCAGGAGGCGCATTGGTCAGAAAGCCTTGAGTGCCGCGTCGAACACGCGGCTTTGCAATCGAGTGACGCAAAGCGTCGACACTAAAAGGATAAATCATGTCCAGCATTCTGACGAATACCAGCGCGATGGTTGCGCTGCAGACCCTCAAGGGGATCAATTCCGGCCTCGCCACCACGCAGTCCGAAATCTCAACCGGCAAAGCCGTCGGCTCGGCGAAGGACAACGCGGCGGTCTGGGCGATTTCGAAAGTCATGGAGTCCGATGTGAAAGGCTTCTCGGGGATTTCCGACAGCCTCGCCCTCGGCGAATCGACGGTCGCTGTGGCACGCCAAGCAGCGGAAACCGTGACCGACCTGCTCACCGAGATGAAAGGCAAGATCGTCGCCGCGCAGGAGCAGAACGTCGATCAGGCGAAGCTTCAGACCGACGTCGACGCGCTGCGCGAGCAGATCAAATCGGTGGTCGCGGCCGCTCAGTTCAACGGGCTCAACCTCGTCGACGGCTCTTCGGCCGCGACCGTGAACGTGCTCTCTTCGCTCGATCGTGCGTCCGACGGCTCGGTGGCCGCCAAGCATATCGGCGTTGCGGCGCAGGATCTGTCGGTTGGCGGTTACGTCGGTGCCGATGTCTTCACCGGCACCGATGGCGTCACCGCGACGACCGATGATGCCTTCTCTTTCTCGCGCGATGCGAACGGCGGCTCGGATGATGACGGCACCGTGGTGATCGTCGATACCAACCTCGCGGCGGGCGACACGATCAACATGACGCTCGGCGACTACGCGGTGTCCTACACCGTGACGGCGGAAGACATCGCCTCCACCACGACGGCGGATGTCGTGGCTGTCGGGTTGAAATCGGCGATCGAGAATTCCGGCGCCAATGTCACGGTTGACTACAATATCGCCAATGCCGGCACGATCGTGATCACCAATGGCGGCGCGGACTCGCTGACCATCACCGGCCAGTATGAAAACGCCGGTGCGGGCGGCCTCGGCCTGCTCAGCTCGATCAATGTCGACGCTGGCAATGGCGGGGATCCGGCGCTCGCGCTCACTAATATCGAGACGCTCATCCAGGTTGCGACCGATGCCGCTTCGGCCTTCGGTTCGGCCGAGGGTCGCATCCAGACTCAGGCCGATTTCATCTCGAAGCTGAGTGACTCGCTCAAGGCGGGGATCGGCACGCTCGTCGATGCGGATATGGAAGAGGCCTCGGCCCGCCTTCAGGCGCTGCAGACCCAGCAGCAGCTGGGGATCCAGGCGCTCTCCATCGCCAACCAGCAGCCGCAGAACATCCTTTCGCTGTTCCGCTAAGGCTCGGGTAGGGGCGCCTGACTTGGCGCCCCCGCTTCCCTCATGTGCCGCGCGCATGATCAGTTTCAGTCACCGGAAGGATTTCCCGTGTACGCGATGACTTTGGCCAAAACGGCCTATTCCAATCCCAGCCAGCCGATGCGCACGCCGCGAGGGCTCGAATTCGAACTCTTCGCCCGGATCACGCGCCGCCTCAAACAGGTCTCTTCGCAAGGTGCCCCTTTTGCCGCGCTGGCAGAAGCGATCTTCGAAAACCGCCGCCTCTGGACCGCGCTTGCGGCGGATGTCGCCGATCCAGAGAATGGCTTGCCGCAAGATCTTCGCGCCCGCATCTTTTTCCTGCACGAGTTCACGCAGGCGCATAGCCGCCTCGTGCTTTCGCAAGACCGGTCGGTCGATGCGCTGATCGACGTGAACACCGCCATCATGCGCGGGTTGCGACAAGACGGGGCAAAGCAATGAGCGGCCTCGTTCTGAAACTCGCCCCGAAAGAGAGAGTGCTGATCAACGGTGCCGTCATCGAAAATGGGGATCGCCGATCGCGACTCGCGATCATGACGCCGAACGCAAACATTCTTCGGCTGCGCGACGCGATCCATCCCGGAGAGGTCAACACCCCGGTCCGTCGGGTTTGCTATATCGCGCAGCTCGTGCTCTCCGGCGACACCGATCCGCAAGAGGCGAAGATGCAGTTGCTTCGGGGGATCGAACAGCTCAGTCAAGTTCTCAAGGATCAAGATAGCCGTGCGCAGCTTAATGCAGCCACGCTCGCCGTGATCGAGAACCAGCATTACCAAGCGCTGAAAGCGCTGCGCACGCTTCTTCCACGGGAGGAACGCCTCCTCGCCGCAGGCGCGCCATGACGTATCAGCCGGTCGTCCCTTTCTCCGGGTTTGCGGGGTGGCGATTTCTCTCGCGCACGATGGAGACGCAGCAGGCCGCTTTCGCGGCGTCGACGGAAAACCAACGCCTCGATGCCTATTTCCGGGAGACGATCGGACAGATCGATACGGCGAAGGCTTTGGTAGATGATCGGCGTCTGCTCGGTGTGGCGCTCGGCGCATTTGGTCTCGATGCGGATGTCGACAATAAATACTTCATCCGAAAAGTGCTCGAAGAAGGCTCTTTGGACAGGACGGCGCTGGCCAACAAGCTGTCGGACAAAAGCTACCTCGCGCTGACCACGGCCTTCGGTTTCGGAGATTACTCCGTTCCGCGAACGAAGCTTTCGACTTTCGCAGACGAGATTCTGACGAAATTTCAAACCCGAGAGTTCGAAGTCGCGGTTGGCAATGTCGATAATGACCTGCGCATGGCGATGTCGTTACAACGCGACCTTCCTGAGCTCGCGGCGAAGGATATGTCCGAGACTGCGAAGTGGTACACGATTATCGGATCGCCATCCCTGAGCAGGGTGTTCCAGACCGCGCTCAACCTGCCACCCAGCGTTGGCGCGCTTGATGTCGATCAGCAGCGCGAGATCTATATGTCCAAGGCGCAACGCGTCTATGGCACCGCCGACCCCGCGGAGCTTTCCAGGCCCGAGACACTGGAGGTCCTGACGCGGGATTATTTGCTTCGTGCGCAGCTCTCTAGCATGATCAGCGTCTCGTCGCAGAATGTCGCGCTCAGCCTGTTGCAAAACGCGGGGGCGCAGCGCCTTTCGCTTCGGCTCTAGGCTTTAAGGAAACTGCGCGGCACGGCGCAGCTCGCCAGTTTTCAGACCGCGCCAATTGGTGATCGGGCCGGTCAATCTGCGGTGCACCACGGGCGCGTCGGCATCGAGCGCACCGAGGCGGATCAGCAGTGCGATCATCGCCGCTTCCGAGGCCCGGGTCGCGCCATCAGTGATCTTCAGGGCGACGCCGCGCTTCTGATCCGGAAGCATGGCGACATAGACGCCTTCCGCACCGGTTTTGACGGCGACGCGCCCGTTCGCCTCTCGCATGATCTCGGTGCAGGCGCGGCCTTCGCCTGCGACGAGCTCCGGATGCGCCATCATCGCGTCGACCAGACGGGTCGCAGCGCGCGCCCGCAGATCGCCGTCGGAGGTTGCCGACGCGAAAAATTGCATCGCGCGGCCGAGACCGGCGAGGCTGGTCGCGAAATTCGGGGCCGAGCATCCGTCGATCCCGTAGCGCGGCGAGGTCTCTTCGGTCACTTCTTCAAAGGCGGATTTCACGGCCCGCTGCACCGGGTGATCGATCTCTACATAGTCAGGGCCGCCGCCCAGATGCTTGTTCAGTGTCAGGAACCCGGCGTGTTTTCCCGAGCAATTGTTATGCGCTTGGCAAGGCGCGTGATCCGAGCAGATCAGATGTTTCTTCTCGGCCTTGTCGCGCGGCAGATGCGCCCCGCATCGCAGGTCGTCATCGTCCAGCCCAAGTGTCGCGAGCCAGTCTTCGACCGCCGCGCGGTGCATCTGCGCGCCGGAATGGCTCGCGCAGGAAAGGGCGAGCTGGCGCGTCGTCAACCCGGCAGCCTCCGCCGCACCGCTTTCCAGCAGCGGCAGGGCCTGGATCATCTTCACGGATGAGCGCGGAAAAATAACGGCTTCGGGATCGCCCCAAGAGGCTTCGATCCCCTCCGGGCCGAAGATCACCGCATGGCCATGATGGACGGATTCACACATCCCCCCGCGCCACAGCTCGATCATTGCCTTCGGTGCCGTCATCGCCTGCCTCCTATGCGCGAAATCTCGCCATCGCGGGGTTTTACCCCTAGGCTTTTTTAGGTTAAATGAGTGTTATCGAGAGGAAAACGCATTCGCCACCGAAAACAGGGTGACCGGCCCGGGCGATGCAGAGGCAACCTGACAGCTGGAGGCTGTAAGCATGATGATGAAGGGTCTGCGGATCGCGGCGGTCGCCGCGCTCATGATCGGGGCGGGGCATGGCGCAATGGCGCAGGAAAGCACCAACCGCGTCGCGGCGAATACCGATTGGAGCGTCTTCGTCGATAACGATCCGAAAGAGTGCTGGGGCGTGTCGAAACCGAAGAAGACGGTCAACACCAAAGGCGGCGAGGTTGTGCAGGTGAACCGCGGGGATATCCTGCTGTTCGTGACCTACCGTCCGGGCAAGAAGCCCGAGATTTCGTTCATGGGCGGCTATCCCTTCGCGGATGGCTCGACGGTCGATCTCGAAGTCGGCGGTCAGAAATACACGCTCTTCACCGATGGTGGCGGCGCTTGGGCCGGATCGCCGGAAGAGGACGCGAAGATCATCGGCGCGCTCAAGGCCGGGTCCGACGTGAAGCTGACCGGTCGTTCGAGCCGTGGTACCCAGACCGAGGACACGTTCTCGCTGATGGGCTTCACCGCCGCGACCACCGAAGCCGAGCAGCGCTGCCAGTAAGCCGCCCTCGCGCCTGACATTGGAGCCCCGGCCATGCGCCGGGGTTTTCGCGTTCGAGCCAAAAGCGCGACGCCCCCTGTTAATGCAGGGGCGAATCCCCTATATGAGGCGCCTCATTTCAAGGAAACATGCGATGACCCAGTCTCAGGCTCCGATCACGCAAGACGTGCACACGATCCCGCGCAAGCTGCCCGAAGGCGGCAAGGTGAACCTCATAGGCCTCACCCGTGACCAGCTCCGCGCGGCGCTGATCGAGGCGGGCACGCCCGAGAAGCAGGCGAAGATGCGCGTCGGCCAGATCTGGCAGTGGCTCTATTACTGGGGCGTGCGCGATTTCGCGGCGATGACCAACCTCGCCAAGGATTACCGGGCGATGCTGGATGAGAAATTTGAGATTTCCCTGCCCGAGATCGTCTCGAAGCAGGTGTCCGAGGACGGCACGC
The DNA here is from genome assembly GCF_002085925.2 of Thioclava electrotropha. Classification (NCBI taxonomy): domain Bacteria; kingdom Pseudomonadati; phylum Pseudomonadota; class Alphaproteobacteria; order Rhodobacterales; family Paracoccaceae; genus Thioclava; species Thioclava sediminum. Next base: position 4,029,888 of record NZ_CP053562.1, on the reverse strand, counting down.
GGAAATACCTTCTGAAGATTGCGGGCGGCCACGAGGTCGAGGCGGTCTACATCCCCGAGGAAAGTCGCGGCACGCTGTGCATCTCGAGCCAGGTGGGCTGCACGCTGACCTGTTCCTTCTGCCACACCGGCACGCAGAAACTCGTGCGCAACCTGACGCCCGGCGAGATCGTCGGGCAGGTCATGCTCGCACGCGATGATCTTGGCGAATGGCCCGAGAAGAACAGCCCGAAGAACGAGACCCGTCTGGTGTCGAACGTCGTTCTGATGGGCATGGGCGAGCCGCTTTATAACTTCGAGAACGTCCGCGACGCGATGCAGGTCGTGATGGATGGTGAAGGCATCAGCCTCAGCCGCCGCCGGATCACCCTGTCGACCTCGGGCGTCGTGCCGGAGATCGCGAAGACCGCCGAGGAGATCGGCTGTCTTCTGGCGGTATCCTTCCACGCCACGACCGACGAGGTGCGCGACAAGCTGGTTCCGATCAACAAGCGCTGGAATATCGAGACGCTGCTGAACGCGCTGCGGGAATATCCGCGCCTGTCGAACTCCGAGCGGATCACGTTTGAATACGTCATGCTCAAGGGTGTGAACGACAGCGACGAGGACGCGCGCCGTCTGGTGAAGCTGATCCGCGGCATCCCCGCGAAGATCAACCTGATCCCGTTCAACGAATGGCCGGGCGCGCCTTACGAGCGCAGCGATTGGGAGCGGATCGAGAGCTTCGCCGACATCATCTACAAGGCGGGCTACGCCTCGCCGATCCGCACGCCGCGCGGCGAGGACATCATGGCCGCCTGCGGTCAGCTGAAATCGGCGACCGAGCGGGCGCGTAAATCGCGGGCGCAAATTCAGGCTGAGGCGGGGCTTTAAGGGAACCCGCTTCGCCGCTTCTGCATTGACGCTACGTGTGGGAAGTAACCGGAGACGTCATGACGCGAGAGGCCATCGCCCCGCTGCCAAAGCCCTGTAATGCCGAGGGAAAGCCGCGCCGCACTGGCGTGGAGATCGAGTTTGCCGGACTCACCGAGGCGCGCATCGCGCAAATCGCCGCGCAGGCTCTGGGGGGCGAGGCGCGGCGCAGCGACGGTCAGGACTGGGAAGTCAGCGGCACGAAGCTCGGCGATCTGCAGGTCTATCTGGATATTTCGGTGCGCAAGCAAGCCGACGGTGCGCTCAAGGAACTGGGTCTGCGCATCGGGCGCGAGGTCATTCCGGTCGAGATCGTGACCGAGCCGCTGGACCGCGAAGGCCTTATGCAACTCTCTGATTTTATTGAATTGCTGCGCAGCGAAGGTGCGCAAGGCACGGGGCGATCTTTGCTCTATGGGTTCGGCCTTCACCTCAACCCCGAGATCGCATCCAGTAAGGCCGAGGATATCGTCCGCCCGCTTCTGGCGTTTGCGCTGATCGAGGAGTGGATGCGCGAGACGTGGCCGATCGAGAGGACGCGCGAAGTACTGCCTTTCACCGCGCCTTATCCGAAGAAGCTGATCGAGGATCTGGCGCGGCTCGGCCCGGATGCTGCGCTCGACGAGGTGATCGTCACCTATCGCCGGCACACGCTGTCGCGGAACCACGGGCTCGATATGCTGCCGATCTTCTGCGAGCTGCGGCCCGATCTGATCGCGCCGGAAGAAGGGAAGGGCGGCACCGTTTCCCCGCGTCCTGCCTTCCATTTCCGTCTGCCGGATTGTCGCATCGATGATGAGACCTGGTCGCTCGACAGCGAGTGGCGTCGCTGGTGGTTCGTGGAAACGCTCGCGGCGGAGCCCGAGCTGTTGGGCCTGATGTGTCGCGAATGGTTGACGGCGAAGACCGAATTCCATCTGCTGGGCGGGAAATGGGTCGAGACCTGCGAGAAAATTCTTAGGCTTGCCGGGCATAGATGAAGCCCCTGATCGGCATATCGACATCGCGTCGCACCGGGTGGCGGGTCTACCCTTTCATCGCCTTCGGCGTCTGGCTGGCGGGCGGACGCTCGGTCCGCTGGGTCGCGGGCAAGCGCGCCGAGGTGCAGCATGTCGACGGTGTGATCGTTGGCGGCGGCGATGACATTTCACCCGAACTCTATGGCGGCGATCTGATCGCGAGCGCGGTGCTCGACCCGGCGCGCGACGAGTTGGAGAAATGCCTCGTCGAGGAGGCGATGGCACAGGGCAAACCGGTGCTGGGGATTTGCCGCGGCGCGCAGATGATCAATGTCGCGCTCGGGGGCGATCTGCATCAGGACGCCTACGATCATTACAACGCGCATAAACATACGACGCTTCTGCCGAAGAAGGACGTCCGCGTAGAACCCGGCTCGCGGCTCGGCGCGCTGGCGGGGCTGGAGCCAATGCGGGTCAACGCGCTGCACAGTCAGGCCGTGGATCGCTTGGGCGATGGGCTACGGGTCGCGGCGCGCGACGGCTCGGGGATGGTGCAGGCGGTCGAGCGGGTCGAGGAGCCTTTCGCCCTCGGCGTTCAGTGGCACCCGGAATACCTGACCTATGCCCACCGGCAGCGTGCGCTGTTCCGGGCGCTGGTGGCGGCAGCGCGCGCGAGCCATGAGCACCGCGCGCAACTGCCCGAGGTCAGCGCCGAGGCGAAGGCCTGAGCGCCGCGCCTCAGCAGTTCTCGTAATTCCAATTGTCGATGATCGCGACCGCGTCCTTGGCGCTTTCGACGAAGCTGACCAGATCGAGATCCTCGGGCGAGATCGTCCCGGCCTCGGCCAGCCGATCCCAGTTGATGATCTCTTCCCAGAACTGCCGTCCGAACAGGATGAAGGGGATTCTCGACATCCGGCCCGTCTGGATCAGGGTCAGCGCCTCGAACATCTCGTCGAGCGTGCCGAAGCCGCCGGGGAAGACGCACACGGCGCGGGCGCGCATCAGGAAATGCATCTTCCGGATCGCGAAATAGTGGAAGTTGAAGGTCAGATCGGGCGTGACGTATTCGTTCGGGGCCTGCTCATGCGGCAGCACGATATTGAGGCCGATCGACTGACCGCCTGCCTCATGCGCGCCGCGGTTGCCCGCCTCCATCACGCCGGGGCCGCCGCCGGTGCAGATCACGTTCTCCCGGCCGTATTCCTGCATCGAGCGTTCGGTCATTTCGCGCGCGAAGATGCGCGCCTCTTCGTAGTAACCCGACAGCTCCGCGAGATATTCGGTTTTCGCGTTGGCCTTGTTCTCGGGCGCGGGGATGCGCGCGCCGCCGAACATGACGATGGTCGACTCGATGCCGCGCTCGTCCATGATCAGCTGCGGCTTGAGCAATTCGAGCTGCAGCCGCACCGGACGCAGCTCGTCGCGCAGCATGAAATCCACATCCGTATAGGCCAGCCGATAGGCGGGCGCGCGGGTCTGTGGCGTGTCGGGAATGTTCTTTGCGGTCTGCGCGTCGTCCCGCGAGTGGCGGAACGAATGCGTCGTGTCGTCCTTCATGGGGCACCTGCTCATTGCGCGTTTCGCTTTGACCAACTATAGCGTGAACGCTGTAAAGGCCACCTGAAAGAGGATTTGCCCATGTCGAACGCCGCGCTCGAAACTGCAATCGAAGCCGCTTGGGAAGCCCGCGACACCATCACGCCCTCGACCGGCGGTGAGACCCGCGAGGCCATCGAAGATACGCTCAACGCGCTGGATCGCGGCGAACTGCGTGTTGCGGAGAAACGCGAGAACGGCGACTGGCATGTGAACCAATGGGCCAAGAAGGCGGTTCTGCTCGGCTTCCGTCTGAAGGACATGGAGCAGCAGGATGGCGGCCCGCAGGGCGGCCACTGGTGGGACAAGGTCGACAGCAAGTTCAAAGGCTGGGGCGACAAAGAGTGGAAAGCCGGCGGTTTCCGCGCCGTGCCGAACTGCATCGTGCGCAAATCGGCCTATATCGCGCCGGGCGTGGTGCTGATGCCCTCCTTCGTGAACCTCGGCGCCTATGTCGACGAGGGCACGATGGTCGACACCTGGGCCACCGTCGGCAGCTGCGCGCAGATCGGCAAGGGCGTCCACCTCTCGGGCGGCGTCGGTATCGGCGGCGTGCTGGAGCCGATGCAGGCCGGCCCGACCATCATCGAGGACAACTGCTTCATCGGCGCGCGCTCGGAAGTCGTCGAGGGCTGCATCGTCCGCGAAGGCTCGGTTCTGGGCATGGGCGTCTATATCGGCAAGTCGACCAAGATCGTCGACCGCGAGACCGGCGACGTGATGTATGGCGAAGTGCCGCCCTACTCGGTCGTCGTGTCGGGCTCGATGCCGTCCAAGAACGGCATCAACCTGTATTGCGCGGTGATCGTGAAGCGCGTCGATGCGCAAACCCGGTCGAAGACCGGCATCAACGAGCTGCTGCGTGACTGAGAAGCCGGAAAAGCCGCAGAAGAAACCCTCGCGCCAGCAGGTCTTTACCCTGCTGGTCGAGGTTGGCCGCTCGCCCAATGACGGTCTGCCGAAAGGCGCGTCCGGGGCGGGGCTGCTTTGCTATGCCTCGGGCGTGGACGAGGCAGAGGCCGTGCGCGAGACCGTGGCGATCCTCAAGCAGGCCGAGATGGCGCCGCTTGACGTCACGGGTTACGGCACGCTCGCGGAACGCGAGAAACAGGGCCATGAGATCGACGATGCGGAACGTGAATTGATGCAGCGTGCGCTCGACGAGAACTCCGTGATCATCGCCCAGATGGAGCCGTTTTTCGGCAACGACAAGAAGCCGCTCCAGTAAGCCTTAGAGTGTCATGTGACGCCCGTTGAAACCTCACGAACCGTTGATACACTGGTTCAAAGAGAAAAACAGCGAGCAGGCACCATGGCAATTCCCGGCAAGATCATCCCACTGACATTTATGGCATTTTCTGCGCTTTCGGCCTGTGCGGGGCCTCCCGAATCCTCGCCCCGGCCGCTCGCGCGGGGCAGCGCGCCCGTGGCGGACCCGATCCCGCCGACGGACGCCGCGACGGAAGCGCGTTTCGAGTCCTTCCTCGCGGGCTTCAAATCGCGCGCGCTGGCGAACGGCATCACCGAATACACCTGGAATCGGGCGATGGCCGATGTGCGCTACAATCCCAAGGTGATCGAGCGCGACCGCTACCAATCGGAGTTCACCAAGTCGATCTGGGATTACCTCGACAGCGCGGTTTCGGACGAGCGCGTCGCAACCGGCAAGCAGATGCTGCGGCAATACGACCGGCAGCTGAACGCGATCGAGCGCAAATACGGCGTGGACAAAGAGGTCGTCGTCGCGATCTGGGGCATGGAGAGCCGCTACGGCGCTTATCGTGGCAAGACGGCGATCATCCCCGCGCTTGCGACGCTGGCCTATGACGGTCGGCGCGGCGAGTTCTTCGCCAAGCAGCTGATCGCGGCGCTCAAGATCATCCAGTCGGGCGACGTGGACGAGCGACACATGACCGGCTCTTGGGCCGGGGCGATGGGCCACACGCAGTTCATCCCGACCTCCTACCTGTCCTATGCGGTCGATTTCACCGGCGATGGTCGGCGCGATATCTGGTCGGAAGACCCGACCGATGCGCTGGCCTCGACGGCGGCCTATCTCGCGCGCTCCGGCTGGTCGAAGGGGCAGCCGTGGGGCGTCGAGGTCATCCTGCCCTCTGGCTTCAACTACGGCCTCACCGGTAAGGGCACGAAGAAGAGCCCTGCCGACTGGGCGGCGCTTGGCGTGCGCTCGGCCACTGGCGGCACGGTGCCGAATTACGGCTCGGCGTCGATCCTCGTGCCCGCGGGCGCGAAAGGCCCGGCCTTCATGATCTTCGGCAACTTCCGCGCCATCTCGCGCTACAACTCCGCCGACAGCTACGTGATCGGCGTGGGGCATCTGTCGGATCGTCTGAAAGGGAAGGGGCCCTTCGTGCAGGATTGGCCGCGCACGGGCAAACCGCTCAGTTCCAAGCAGAAGGTCGAGCTGCAGGAGCGGCTGACCGCGGCGGGATTCGATACGGACGGCACGGACGGCAAGATCGGCGCGAATACGTCGAAGGCGATCGTGGCGTTCCAGAAGTCGCGCGGTCTGCCGCCAGATGGTTACGCGACGCTGGAGCTGCTGCAGGTGCTGCGCGGCTCGTGAGTTGCTAGGCGTGAAGTGCAGGGGCGCGGGGGGTTACCGCCGCGCCTCTTGCTTTGAGATCTGCACTGCCAGAATGCCGCCTGCGATCACCAGCACGCCAAGCGCGTCGTGCCAGTCGACATGCTCGCCCAGCACCGCCCAGGCGATCGCGACGCCGAAGACCGGCGTCAGGAAGTGGAAGGTCGCCGCGCGCACTGCGCCGATGCGACCCACGAGGCGGAACCAGACCCAGGTCGCCATCAGCCCCGGCACGATCACCGTGTAGGTGAAGGCGAATGCCAGTGTCGGCGTCACCTCGACAGAGAGATGCTCGGTGAAGGCGGAGACGACGGCGAGGCTCACAGCCCCCACCAGCATCTGCAGGCCCACGATCATCAGTACGCCGCCACCGCCGCCGCTCGCGCCGCGCACGGTGAGCGTCGCCACCGCCAGTGCCAGTGCGCCTGCGACGCAGAGGCCTAGCCCGAACGGGTCGATCCCGCCTTGCAGCCGCGCGCCCATGATGATGCCGACGCCCGCGAAGCCTGCCACAAGCCCGGCGATGCCGAGGGGCGGAATTCGGTCGCGAAAGACGATCCAGCCGAGCGCACCGACGATCAGCGGCATGGTCGAGGCGATGATCGCCGCGACCGAGGCTTCGACCGTGGTCATCGCGACCCAGTTAAACCCTAGGTAGAGCGCGTTTTGGCAAATTCCGAAGATGATCGTGGCGCGCCATTGCGCCCGGCTCAGCCGCCAGCTTTGGCCGAAGGCCAGCGCCAGCGCGATGCCGATCCCCCCAGACAGCGCGAAGCGCAGGGCAAGGGCTGCAAGGGGCGGAGCCTCTGCCACGATGATATGCGTGGATGTGAAAGCCGAAGACCACATCAGGGCAAAGGCGAGCCCCATTCCGATCGCGCGCAGATCCATCTTTCCTCCGGGCCTGAAAAAGGGCGCCCCGATTGCTCGCGAGCGCCCTAAAAAATTGGCTGTCCCTCGATTGAGAGAGTCCTGCGATCAGGAGTTCACGCTGTCCTTGAGCGCTTTCGCCACGGTCACTTTGACCTGCTTGTCAGCCGGCTTCTGCATCTGCTCGCCGGTGGCCGGGTTGCGGACCATGCGCTCGGGGCGCTCGCGGCAGTAGACTTTGCCAATGCCCGGCAGGGTAACGGCGCCGCCGTTCGACACTTCTTTGGTGACGACGTCGGTGATCGCGTCGAGTGCGGCCGAAGCCGTCTTCTTGTCGGCGTCCATCGCCTCGGCGAGGGCTGCCACCAGCTGGGTCTTGGTCATCGGTTTCGACATATTCGTTCCTCTCTCCGCCCCGGTAATCCAGGGTCAATTTCGTCCGCGTTGCACGGTTGGTGGGCCATGTTCCACACGTTTTTATTGAGCATGGCAAGCCCTTTTCCCAGAATGGGCGGGTTTTTCCCACGTCACAGAAAAGCTGTTTCCTCGAAGCTACGCAATTTCCTGCTGTGAATCCGATCCAGAGGCATCTCGCGAAGTTTCTCCATCGCGAGGATGCCGATCAGCAAATGGCTCGCCACCTGCGTGCGGTAGAATTCGGTCGCCATGCCCGGCAGCTTCAGCTCGCCATGCAGCGGTTTGTCCGAGACGCAGAGAAGCGTGCCGTAGGGCACCCGGAAGCGGAAGCCGTTCGCGGCGATCGTGGCGCTTTCCATGTCGAGCGCAACCGCGCGTGACTGGCTCAGGCGATGGACCGGGCCGGATTGGTCTCTCAACTCCCAGTTGCGGTTGTCGATGGTGGCGACGGTGCCGGTGCGCATGATCCGCTTCAGCTCGTAGCCTTCCAGCTTCGTCACTTCGGCCACCGCTTCCTGCAGCGCGATCTGGATCTCGGCCAGCGCCGGGATCGGCACCCAGACGGGCAGATCGTCGTCGAGCACATGGTCTTCGCGCAGATAGGCATGGGCGAGGACGAAGTCCCCAAGCTGCTGCGAATTGCGCAGACCCGCGCAGTGACCCACCATCAGCCAGGCATGCGGGCGCAGCACGGCGATGTGGTCCGTCGCGGTCTTCGCATTGGACGGGCCGACGCCGATATTGACCAGCGTGATCCCGCCACCATCGGCGCGCTTGAGGTGATAGGCGGGCATCTGCGGCAGTTTCGCGAGGCCCGGAATCTCGTCCTGCGGATCGGTGATCTCCTGATTGCCGGGGGCCACGAAGCTCGTGTAGCCCGAGTCCTTGTCGCCCAGCAGGCGCCGCGCGACGGCCTCGAACTCGTCCACATAGAACTGGTAGTTCGTGAACAGCACGTGGTTCTGGAAATGCTCGGCCTTGGTGGCGGTGTAATGCGACAGGCGCGCGAGCGAGTAATCCACGCGCTGCGCGGTGAAGGGGGCAAGGTGGCCTGAGCCATCCGGGTTCGGTCCCGCCATGCCGTTGACGATATCGTCGTTCATCCCCGCAAGATCCGGCACGTCGAATACGTCCCGCAGCGAGAAGTCGAGCACGCCTTCCTGCGGCACCGTCACTTCCGGATGCGCGGCCACGGCGAAATGCACCGGGATCGGGGTGTCCGACGGGCCGATCGTAACCGGAATGTTGTGGTTCTTGATCAGCAGGCCCAGCTGCTGCGTCAGGTAGTTGCGGAACAGGTCGGGCCGCGTGATCGTCGCCGTGTAGGTGCCCGGCAGCGCCACATGGCCGAAGCTCAAGCGGCTATCAGCCTTGATATGCGAGGAGACGGAGATGCGCACCTCCGGGTAGAAGGCGCGAAAGCGGTTCCGCGCGGTCTTGCTCTCCAGCGTCTCATTGAATTTCTCGAGCAGGAAGGCGGTCGCCTCGTCATAAAGCGCCTCGAGCCGGGCCACGGCCTCGGCGGCATCGGTGAAGGTCTCCGCAGGGGCTGCGTCGGGGATGATAAGTTCAAGTGTTTCGTTCATTCAAAAAGATCCGTCAGTTCAAAACGCGTCACGTCGACGAGGCCCAGATCCGAAATGCGGATCTCGGGAATGACGACGAGCGCGAGCAGCGAATGCTGCATGTAAGCGTTGTTCAAAGTGCAGCCGCAGGCGCCCATCGCCTCGACCATCTTGGCGGCGCGTGCGGCCACGGTCTGCGCCGGATCGTCCGACATCAACCCTGCGATCGGCAGCGGTACGGCGGCGATCTCTTCGCCGTCCTTCCAGACGGAGACCCCGCCGCCCATCTCGCCAAGCGCGTTGGCGCAGGCGGCCATCATCTCGCGGTCGGTGCCGACCACGATCATGTGGTGGCTGTCATGGGCCACGGTCGAGCCCATCGCCATGCGGCCTTTGTAGCCGAAGCCCGAGACGAAGCCGTTGGTGACGCCGCCGGTGCCTTGATGGCGCTCCACCAGCGCAATCTGCGCGATGTCCTTGGCGGTGTCGGGCTGGGCGAGCCCGTCGGTCACGTCCAGCTCTGCCGTCAGCGCCTTGGTCGGGGCCTGGTTCTCGACGACGCCGATCACGCGGGCGGTGACGGTATTGGCGCCCTCAGGGGCCGTGATCTCGAAATCCGCGCCCGTCAGGGCCTTGCCTAGGTGCACCGTGTCGCGCGCGCTTTCGGGCCAGTCGTAATGCGGGCACTCGGCCAGCAGCTTGCCCGCCTTCGCGACGGTCTTGCCCCGCGCGATGACCTGCTCGACCGGCAGGGTCGCCAGATCCGAGGTCAGGATCACATCGGCCCGGCGGCCCGGCGTGATCGAGCCCAGCTCGCGCTCCAGCCCGAAATGGGTCGCGGTGTTGAGCGTGCACATCTGCAGCGCGACCAGTGGATCGGCCCCGCACTCCACCGCATGGCGGAAGACGCGGTTCATATGTCCGTCATTCACCAGCGTGCCGGAATGGCAATCATCGGTACACAGGATGAAGTTGCGCGGATCGAGGCCCTTCTCGGTGACGGCGGTGATCTGCGTCTCCACGTCATACCAAGCCGAGCCCAGCCGCATCATCGAGCGCATCCCGTTGCGCACCCGCGCGATCGCGTCGGCCTCGCAGGTGCCCTCGTGATCGTCGGCGGGCCCGCCCGCGACATAGGCGCGGAACGGCGCGCCCAGATCGGGGGAGGCGTAATGCCCGCCCACGGTCTTATGCGCGTTCTGCGTCGCGGCGATCTCGGCCAGCATCTTCGGGTCGGCATTGATCACGCCGGGGAAGTTCATCATCTCGCCCAGACCGATGATGCCGGGCCATGTCATCGCCTCGGCCACATCCTCGGGGGTGATCTCGAAACCCGTGGTCTCCAGCCCCGGCGCAGAGGGCGCGCAGGAGGGCATCTGGGTGAAGATGTTGACCGGCTGCATCAGCGCCTCGTCATGCATCATCCGCACGCCGTCGAGCCCCAGCACGTTGGCGATCTCATGCGGATCGGTGAACATGCTCGTCGTGCCATGCGGGATCACCGCGGCGGCGAATTCGGCGGGCGTGAGCATCCCGCTCTCGATATGCATATGCGCATCGCACAGGCCCGGCACCATGTAGCGCCCCTCGGCCTCGATCACTTCGGTGTCGGGGCCGATACTGTCCGACAGATCGGGGGCCACGGCGGCAAATCGCCCCTCGACAACGGAAATATCGTAGCCCTCGAGAACCTCACGTGTGTGGACATTGACCCATTTGCCACCCCGGATCACGAGGTCGGCGGGTTCGCGCCCGGCAGCCACGGCAATCAATCGCGGTGCGGCTTCGGGCCAGGATTTGATCTTGTTCTTCTGTTCCATGTCCAAGCCTGTCATTGCGTGCGGGAAGGTTCAAGAGACGTTGTTATGCCTTCACACAGCCTCTACCTATGACGGATGACAGAAACGCAAAGGGGGCCGTGATGCCGACGCTTCTTTCCATCGGACATGGCTATTCCGCCCGTGCCCTCGCGCCGCTTCTTCTGGCGCGCGGCTGGCGGGTGGTCGGCACCACGCGCAGCACCGAGAAGGCGGAAATGCTGCGCAGCGAAGGGGTGGAGCCGCTGATCTGGGAAGGCGGGCCTCTGCCGTTCGATCAGGCGACGCATCTGCTGAGTTCCGTGGCGCCGGGGCCAGAGGGCGACCCGGTTCTCGCTGCGCAGCATTCCGAAATTGCTGCAGCGCAGCATCTGGAGTGGATCGGCTATCTTTCGACCGTCGGCGTCTATGGCGATCACGCGGGCGGCTGGGTCGATGAGGCGACGCCGCTGACCCCCTCGACCAAGCGCGGACAGGCGCGGGTGGAGGCCGAGGCGGCTTGGGGCGCGCTGGCCGCAGCCCATGACCTGCCGCTGCATATTTTCCGGCTCGCGGGGATCTACGGACCCGGGCGCGGACCCTTCGAGAAGGTACGGCAGGGCACAGCCCGGCGGATCGTCAAGGAGGGGCAGGTCTTCTCGCGCATCCATGTAGAGGATATCGCGCAGGTGTTGCTGGCCTCGATCGAGCATCCCGATCCGGGCGCAGTCTATAATGTCTGCGACGACGATCCCGCGCCGCCGCAGGATGTGATCGCCTATGCGGCGGAGCTGCTCGATCTGCCGCTGCCGCCCGAGGTGCCGTTCGACGAGGCTGATCTCAGCGCGATGGCGCGCAGCTTCTATGCCGAGAGCAAGCGGGTGCGGAACGACAAGATCAAGCGCGACCTTGGCGTCACGCTGCGCTATCCGGATTACCGCGCAGGGCTGCGCGCGCTGCTCGATCAGGCGGGCTGAAGCTCCACCCGCTTCTCGCGCACCGGCAGGTGCACGATGGCCGAGAAGGCGCCGACGCCCACGCCGACCCACCAGACCAGCGTGTAATCGCCGTAGATGTCGTAGAGCTTGCCGCCCAGCCAGACGCCGAGGAAGGCGCCCACCTGGTGCGAGAAGAAGACGATCCCGTAGAGCGTGCCCATGTAGCGCAGCCCGTAGATATGCGCGACCAGCCCCGAGGTCAGCGGCACGGTCGCGAGCCACAGCGCCCCCATCGCGAGCGAGAAGATCAGCACCGTCGCGGGCGTCATCGGCGTCAGGATGAAGGCGCCGGCCACGAAGGTCCGCAGCAGATACACCCCCGCCAGAAGGTATTTCTTCGAATAGCGCTTGCCCGCCCAACCCGCGAAGATCGTGCCCGCGATATTCGCGAGGCCGATCACGGAAATCGCGGCAGCGCCGAGCGCCGAGGTGGTCTCGATCCCGATCCCGGCGAGCAGCGATCCGGGCGGCACCGCGCCGCACATCTCAGTCACCATCGCGGGGAAATGCGCCGTGATGAAACCCAGCTGATAGCCACAGGAGAAGAAGCCGAGGAAGATCAGCGTGTAAGACGGATCGCGGAAGGCGCGCATCAGGACACTACCCATGCTCTCGGCCAAGTCCTCGCGGCTGGCGCGTTCGGGCGCCCGGATCAGCGGCAGGAAGGTCAGCGAGGCGAGGATCACGGCGGCGAAGATCACGAAGACCGTCTGCCACGGGAAATGGCCGAGCAGAAGCTCCGCCATCGGGGCGCCGAAGACCTGCCCGGCCGAGCCTGCCGCCGTCGCTATACCCAGCGCGAGCGAGCGGTTCTCGTCCGAGGTCGCGCGGCCCACCACGGCGAGGATCACGCCGAAGCCCGTACCCGCGATGCCGAAGCCCACGAGGATTTCCAGAAGCTGATGCTGCCCCGGCTCCATCGCGAAGGCCGAAAGCACGAGACCGAGCGCATAGACCAGCGCGCCGAGGATGATCGCGAGCCGGTCGCCCCAGCGCTCGGCAATCGCGCCGAAGATCGGCTGCCCGATCCCCCAGGCGAGGTTCTGTACCGCGATGGCGAGCGAGAATTCGGCGCGTGGCCAGTTGAACTCGCTGGCGATCGGAATCTGGAAAACGCCGAAGCTCGCCCGGATGGCGAAGCTCAGCATCAGGATCACGGCACCGCCGATCAGAACCGGCGTGAACAGTTTGGCTTGCGTCATTTTACATCTCCCGGCGGATCTCCCTTCCGCGCGGGCCGCATTTCGACATGTATGCTGCAGCGCGTCAATCGCGGGCTTGTCCGGGTCACAATCGCGCGGAGATGATTGTGCGGTGCCCTTGAACCTCCCCCGCAGCCGTGGCCCAATGTCGCGACTTTCGACGGGAGGCAGGATGTATACGGTTATCGGAACGGTCGGCTCGCGGACGCTGCGCGTGCTGTGGATGCTGGAGGAACTGGGCGCGGAGTATCAGCATGTGCGGGCCGCGCCGCGCTCGGACGATGTCGTCGCTTTCAACCCGGCGGGCAAGGTGCCGGTGCTGGTCATCGACGGCACGCCGATCACCGATTCCACGGCGATTCTCACCTATCTCGCGGATGCGCATGGGAAATTTACCCATGAGGCGGGCACGCTGGAACGCGCGCGGCAGGACAGTCTGACGCAATTCCTGCTCGATGAGTTCGACGCGAATCTTTGGACCGCGGCGCGGCACAGCTTTATCCTGCCGGAGGAGTTGCGGCTGTCGGGCATAAAGAATTCCCTGCGCTGGGAGTTCGAGCGGTCGCAGCGCACGCTGATCCATCGGATGGGCGAGGGCGAGTTCGTGATGGGCGAGGAAATGACCGTGCCCGACATCATCTTGGCGCATTGCCTCGACTGGGCGCTGATGGCGAAATTCCCGATCGTTGAGCATCGGTTGAGCGAATATCACGACCGGATGCGGGCGCGCCCTGCCTATAAGCGCGCGGTGACGATGCGCGACGGGTAAGGGGGCGGCCTGCGAGCCCCCACTCCGCACCGGCAATCAGCCTTGACCCAAGTCATTCATCTGAAGGCGAGTAGCCGTCGGTGAGGGTTTGCAGGAAGGCGATGATATCCGCCTGATCTGCCTCGGTAAGCGCGTCGCCATCCTCGGGCGCGCGTCCGAACGGCGCATCGGCGCGATCGATATTTCCCTGATAGCGAGTGGGCAGGTCGTCGAAGCGCTTCACCTGACCGTCGCGTGTGGGATAGATCGCGCGCGGGTCGCTGTCGCGCTTGGCGTAGAAGCGCAGCACCTGTTTAAGGCTCGTGTAGACCCCGTTGTGAAAGAAGACGTGCCGGGTCGCGACGTTGCGCAGGCTCGGGGTCTTGAACATCCCGCAATTGCCGGGCTGCGTCGAAATCGCATCGTGGCGCAGCGGGCCGCACAGGCCGAGATCGACATAATGCGGATCGGCATTGGCTGGGATCGCCGGGTTGCGCGGCACGCCGAGCGCCTCGTATTCGTAATCGGTGAATTGCGGCGGGCGTCCGTCGGCGGACCGCGTGTCGAGATGGCAGGCCGCGCAATTGCCTTTTTTCGGATCGTCGAAGAGCGCACGCCCGCGGGCCTCTGCGGGCGACAGCTGCGCCTCGCCTGCGAGAACCGCATCGTATTTGCTGGTATAGGGGTGAAATTCCACCGCCTCGGTCTGGTAGCGCGACAGCGCGAAGGCAGCCTCGTCGATCAGCATCTTGTCTTCATCGCGCACGGACGCGCCGAAGAGCTGCGCGAAACGGTCGCCGTAGCGCGCTCGCAGGGCCGCGGCGAGGGTTGCGCGGTCGGGCTCTGCCATCTCGAAATGGGTAAAAAGGACGGCCAGCGCCTGCTCTTGCAGCGTGTCCGCGCGCCCGTCCCAGAACAGACCTCCGCGCGGCACCGGGCTCGCGGCAGGGGGCGCACCGGCGGTTTTTTGCGGCGCGGGCTGCGTGGAGGCGCTTGGCCCTGCAGTCTCTTTCGCGCCTGTCCCCTGCTGTGCGACCGTTTGCGGCGCGGCCTCGCCCGCCTCCGAGGTCGGGTCGAGCACGCCGAAGGTGAAGGGCGGCGTCTGGCGCCTATAGGTAAGCGAGGGCACCGCGCGCAGCCCGGGCAGGTCGAGATGCGGCCCGCCAAGCTGCACCGCGCGGGCATTCGATGGCGCGAAATGGTTCTTCGGGTCGTGGCAGCTCGCGCAGCTCATCTGGCCACTGGCTGACAGCGTGGGGTCGGAAAACAGCGCCTTGCCGATCGCGGCTACCGCGCTCAGGTCGGCATCGCCCTGAGGGGGCGCAACCGGCGCGGGGTCGGACGCAGCTCCGACGGGTGCAGCCGAAAGGAAGGCCGCGAGCGTGATGCTCGCGGCCCCCTCTGCCGAACGGATCGTCTTGGGAGTGATCAATCTAAGGTTCGGCAATCTCATCGCCTCAGCCCTTCGGGGTGCCGGTGGCCGGGTCGAGGATCAGCTTGCCATTGGCCGCTTTCGAGAAGTCGAACATGCCGTTGAGCTTGCCCGCCTGTGCGTCGAAGGAGCCCTGACCGATGCGCTGCCCGTTCAGCCAGTTATCCTCGATGAACTTGGTGACCGAGGATTGATCGACCAGCGTGTGATCCACCGCGTTCTTCTTCGCATAGGGCGAGATCACCAGCATCGGGATGCGGGTGCCGTAGCCGCAGCGGCCCTGCGCGGGCTTGCCGTCGAGACCGGGCAGCGTCTTGTCGCTGGCGCATTTGCCGCCATTGAGCACGTCATAGCCCGCGACCGGGATGTTCGAGCCGTTCACCACCGCCATCGCGTGGTCATACCAGCCATCGGAGTCGTCATAGGTCACGACGATCGCGGTGTCCTTCCAGTCCTTCGATTGCTGCAGTGCGTTGACCGCGTTGACGATGAATTCCTGCCCGTCGAGCGGGTCGGAATAGCCCGCATGGCCATCCTGATAGGCGGACGCCTTGAGGAACGTCACCGCCGGCAGGTTACCGTTCTTCAGCGCGGCGTAGAAATCCTTGCTGTCATATTGGTGGTTCGCGCCGCCATCGTCCGAGGTGCCGATCGCATCGACCGAGGAGGGCCGGGTGTGATCGAGGTTCTGGGTCGATTTGTAATACTGGAAGGGCTCGTGGTGGGGGATGTAGTCCTTCGAGGTCTCGCCGGTCACCTGCGAGAGCGACGAGCGGTCGCAGCCGGTGGTGCCGTTACCGTTCACCGCGGTCAGATCGAAGCCGCCCTCGAACCAGCCCCAAGTGACGTTCTTCGCGTTCAGCAGATCGCCGATATTCTTGCCGCCCATCAGCGTCGTCGGGTATTTCGGGTTCGAGCAGACATCGCCGGTCGGGTCGAGATCCGAGATCATCGTCCAGCCGCCATTGCCGTCGGGCACGACGCGCCCCTTGTCATAGGTGCCGTCCGCTTCGAGCTTGTAGCCCTTGGGCAGTACCGCGCCATTGGTCTGGCCCGAGACGAGGTTGATCGCGCCGGGCGTCGAGGGGCCGAAGGTGCTCGAGAAGGCGTTGTCGTTCATCGCGTAGGCCTGCGCGTAGTTCCACAGCGCGGTGACGGTGTTGCCGTCATAATAGCCCATCACCTGACCCTTGGTGCCGAAGGCGCCGGTGCCGCCCTTGGTGCCCTTGCCGGTATTGGCCGGGAAGGCATCCATCTTGCCGCCGTGGAATGCGGCCTGCTCGGCGGTGTAGCCGTGGTTCTGGTCCGCAGTCGCGGCCTGCGTCCGGTCGAGCCGGAAGGGGGCGGCGGCATTCGCGCCATTCGCGGCATTGGTCTTGTTGGCGTTGTTCTTCAGCAGACCGGCGCTTGCGAGCGTATCGGCCTTGGGCGTGTTTTTCGCGGCGGTGAATTGCGGCTCGCCCTTGGGGTTCGCGGCGTTCGGGTAGGTCGCGAAGTAGTGGTCGAAGGAGACGTTCTCCTGAAAGATCACCACGAGATGCTTGATCGGGGTGGCGGTCTGGGTGTCGGCAGCGGTGGTGGTGCCCGCTTGGGCGGTCGCGGCGGCGCAAGTCAGCGCGAGTGCGCTGACGGCACCGGTGAGGCGGAGCGTGTCGGTCATCTAAAGTCCCTCATTCAAATGGCAGCTTCCCCGTGAGCTACGGGGCGCGTGGCATCTCGCTAGGAACGGCGTTTGGCAATTTGGTGACAGTCCCGCTCACGCACCATCACCACTGGGTGAGACCCGCGCGGATGCACGCGGATGGGATGCGGCGTGAGCGATCGGTGATCGGCGCGGGCGGTGGCGATGCGCGACGGGTGAGGGGGGCGCTGCCCCCCGTCGCCGGAGGGCGACAAGCAATGCGGAAAGAGGGGGCTCTGCCCCCGGTCCTACGGACCTCCCCCGGGATATTTCTATCAAGGGGAAGAGAGCCGTTGGGCCGCGTTGCGTCCGGCATGGCGGCCTGAAGCGAGGCAGGCGGTCAGCAGGTAGCCACCCGTCGGGGCCTCCCAGTCGAGCATCTCGCCTGCGGCGAAGACGCCGGGCAGGGCGGTCAGTTCCAGATCGCCGGTGAGGCTGCCCCATGCGATGCCGCCTGCGCTGGAGATCGCCTCGGCGATCGGGCGCGGCGGGCCGAGCGGGACGGGCAGGGATTTGAGCGTCGCTGCAAGCTGCTCAGGGTCCTTCGACAGCGGGCGGCCCCATTCCAGCGCAAGCGCGAGTTTCACCGGGTCCAGCTTCGCGCCTTTGCGCAGGCGGTTGGTCAGGCTCTGTTTCGGCGGGATCTTCGCAAGCCGCGCGGCGAGGTCTTCGGCGCTTTGATCCGGGGCGAGATCGAGGCTCAGCGGCGCGCCCTCGCGCAATTCGGCGGAGAGTTCGTAGATGCCGCCGCCTTCGAGCCCGCGCTCTGAGATCACGAATTCCCCGCGCGTGCGCCGCGTCGGCGTAATCAGCGCGGCACCTTTCACGGGCTGGCCCAGCTGGCTTGCCATATGCGCCGACCAGTCGATCTCGAACCCCATATTGGCGGGGGCGAAGGGGGCGATCTCCACGCCTTTCGCGCTCAGCCACGGCACCCATGCTGCATCCGAGCCAAGCCGCGGCCAGCTTGCGCCGCCAAGCGCGAGGATCGTGGCATCGGGCCTCAGGCTCTGACGTCCCTCGGGCGTGTCGAAACCCAGCGCGTCGCCGTCGAAGCCCTGCCAGCGCCAGCGCGTGTGGATCGTGACGCCAAGGGATTCGAGCCGCGCGATCCAGGCGCGCAGCATCGGCGAGGCTTTCATCACGGTCGGGAAGACCCGGCCGGTGGAGCCGGTGAACAGCTCGACGCCCAGATCGCGGGCGAAATTCTGCGTCGCCTCGGGGCCGAAATCGCGGGTGATCGCGGCGATCTGCGGGTGGGAATAGTGGGACAGGAAGGCGTCGAGCGGCTCGTCCCTGGTCAGGTTCAGCCCGGATTTTCCCGCCATCAGGAATTTGCGCGCAAGCGTGGGTTTGGCCTCTGCCAGTGTGACGGAGACGCCGGCCCGCGCCAGTTCCTCGGCTGCCATCAGGCCCGCCGGACCGCCACCGATGACGAGCGCGGATTTCGCCGCCGCGCTCACCGCCGGGCCAGCATCGCGAGCCGCATCAGCGCGCGCTCCATCACCGCCATTTGCGGCGCGCGGCTGGCGGAGCGCAGCGTCAGATCGGTCTCGACCAGTTCCTTCAGCGCGGTTTCCAGCTTGTACATGCCCCAGCTTTGCGCCTGCCGCTGCATCCGGTCGCGGCGCGGGCCGAAGATCGGCGGGCGCATCCGGGCGATGCCTGCACCGGGGCCCTGCGGGTCGGAAGCGGCGGCATGCAGCGCGCGGAAATGGCGCATCGCGGCGATGGCGAGTTGCACCGGCTGCACCCCTTGGCTTTCCAGCCGCCGCATCACCGGGCCAAGTTCGGGCGCGCGGCCCTCGGCCACGATCGAGAGCACATCATCGACGCCCGCCTCGACCGAAGACGGCGCGCAGGCGGCCACGTCGGCGGGGCCAAGTGGCGTGGTGTCGCCGAATTTGTAGAGCGAGATCTTCTCCACCGTCTGGCGGAAATCGCCCGGATCGAGCGCGCGCGACAGTGCCACGAGGTCGGTCATCGCGTCGTTCGAGATATCGCGCAGACCGGCGCGGCGCAGGATGTCCTCGATCTCCTCGCGGCTCGGCGGGTCGTCGTAAATCCCGACGGAATAGGCGTTCTTGTGGCCCTCGAAGGCCTTGCGCAGCTTCGATTTCGCGGCGAGCGAGCCTGCGGTGACCACGATCTGCGCATCGCCTTCGCGCCATTCCTCGAGCGCGGTCTTCACCGCGTCCGAGACCGCATCGGTCGCGTCTTCGACGAAGGCCACGCGCGGGCCGGGGAAGAAGCCGACCTCCTTGATCGCATCGAGCAGCAGCGAGGGTTGCTTGCGCAGATCGCCGCCTGCGATCCGGCTCAGGCGCATCTCTTCTTCGCCCTTCGGACCGATCAGCGCGGCGATGACTTCCTGACGGCGCAGGGCCACGCGCATCGCATCGCCCCCGAAGATCAGCAGGCCGGTGCGCTCGGGCTCGGGTTTGGCGAAATAGCGGGTCGCTGCTACGCCGGTCAGCTTCATTCCGGCAGACCCGGCGCTTGTGACAGAAGTCGCGTAACGATCTGATCGGCGAGGATCACCATCAGGCGGCGATGGGCGTCTTCCTGCGCGGCCTGCGAGGCGACAACGGTGCCGGTCGCGGACCACGAGGTGAAGGAGGTGACACGCCCGGTCAGCAGCACGGCATTATTCGTCGCATCGCGCAGCGTGTAATCCACCGTGCCGTTGAGCTGGTAGCGCGTCGTCGCGTTGTCGGGCGAGATGCCCTGACCCACCGACTCGGTGTCGATCTTGTAATCAAGCCGGTAGCGGGTGACCTGCGAGGCCCCCAACCGGGCGTTCAACTGCTGGACGAGGGCGAAAGCATCGCGTGTCGTGGGCGCAGCCGGTTCGACCCCTTCGAGCAGTTTCGCCGCCCCCCCCTGAGGCCCGTAGGCCGGGGTGAAGCCGCAGCCCGCGAGCAGGCCAGCCGCCCCCGCGAGCCCCAGAAATCCGCGTCTGTCAGATGACCACATTGACGATCCGCCCCGGCACAACGATCAGCTTCTTGGGCTGGCCACCGGCCAGCGCCTTGACGACAGCTTCGTCGGCCAGAACCAGCTTTTCAACCTCTTCCTTCGGCATGTCCTTGGGCACCGAGATCTCGGCGCGGCGCTTGCCGTTGATCTGGATCGGCAGCGTCACCGAATCCTCGACCAGCAGCGCCGGGTCCGCCTCGGGCCAGCGGGCTGCGATCACGAAGCCCTCGCCGCCCAGCATCGACCAGACCTCTTCGGAGAGGTGCGGCACCATCGGCGCCAGCAGTTGCGCCATCAGCTTCATCGCCTCGCGCTTGGTCTCGGCCCCGGCCTTCGATTTCGACATCGTGTTGGTCAGGCCGTAAAGCGTGGCGACCGCCTTGTTGAAGGTGAAGCCCTCGATCGACTTGGTGACTTCGTCGATCGCCTTATGGGTGGCCTTCATGAGCGCCGTATCCTCACCCTCGTTCGCGGGCGCATCCGAATTGGCGATGTCGTCGGCAATGCGGTGCACGCGGGCGAGGAATTTCGAGGTCGCTTCGGCGCCGGCGGCGGTCCATTCCACGTCGCGCTCGGGCGGGCTGTCGGACATCACGAAGAAGCGGGCGGTATCGGCCCCGAACTCGGCGATGATGTTCATCGGATCGACAACGTTCTTCTTCGATTTCGACATCTTGGCCGAGGGGATGGTCTCGACCGCTTCGCCCGTGGCCTTCAGCTTGCCGTCCTCGACCTCTTCGGGGAGGTGATAGACAGGGCGATTCTTGGCGTCGCGCGTGAGGTAGATCTCATGCGTCACCATGCCTTGGGTAAACAGCGCGTCGAAAGGCTCGATCGCTTTTGCGGGCAGGTGGCCGGTCTTGTGCATCGCGCGGGCATAGAAGCGCGAATAGAGCAGGTGCAGAATCGCGTGCTCGATACCGCCGATATATTGGTCGACGTTCATCCAATACTCGGCCTCGGCCGGATCGGTCGGCGTGGTGGCACCGGGCGAGGTGAAGCGCGCGTAATACCAGCTCGAATCGACGAACGTGTCCATCGTATCGGTCTCGCGCTGACCGGGCCCGCCGCAATTCGGGCAGGTGCAGTCGCGCCAGCTCGGATGGCGATCCAGCGGGTTGCCGGGAATCGAGAAGTCGATCTTCTGGCCGTCCTCATCGTAGGGAAGCTCGACGGGGAGGTTTTCCTTCTTCTCCGGCACCACACCGCAGGTCTCGCAATGGACGACCGGGATCGGGCAGCCCCAGTAGCGCTGGCGGCTCAGGCCCCAGTCGCGCAGGCGGAACTTGGTCACGCCCTGACCGATGCCGTTTTCCTCGCAGAAGGCGATCGCGGTCGCGACGCCCTCTTCGCCGGTCTGCACCTCATCGCCCGCGAAGCCGCGGATATAGCAAACTTTTTCGGATTTCAGAGGAACGTATTCGGCCTCGGGATAGTCGCCCTCGACCGGCTCGAAGACGGGCGTGACCGGCAGCTCGTATTTCGTCGCGAATTCGAAGTCGCGCGCGTCATGCGCCGGGCAACCGAAGATCGCGCCGGTGCCGTAATCCATCAGGATGAAGTTAGCGATATAGACCGGCAGCTCCCAGCTCGTGTCGAGCGGGTGGCGGACCTTGATGCCGGTATCCATCCCCAGCTTTTCGGCGGTCTCGATGGCCTCTTCCGTCGTGCCGCCTGCGCGGCATTTCGCGACGAATTCCGCAACCTTGGGATCGTGCCGCTCCAGATGCTTGGCCAGCGGATGATCGGGCGAGATCGCCGCGAAGATCGCGCCGCGCAGCGTGTCGGGGCGGGTCGTGTAGACTTCCAGCCGGTCGAAGCCTTCCGGCGCATCGACGGTCGAGAAGGCGAATTGCAGGCCGCGCGACTTGCCGATCCAGTTGGCCTGCATCAGGCGCACCTTCTCGGGCCAGTCCTTGAGGTTATCCAGCGCGTCGAGCAGTTCCTCGGCATAGTCGGAGATCTTGAAGAACCACTGCGTCAGCTCGCGGCGTTCGACTTCCGCGCCCGAGCGCCAGCCCTTGCCGTCGATCACCTGCTCATTTGCGAGCACGGTCATATCGACCGGGTCCCAGTTCACCACAGCGTTCTTGCGATAGACCAGACCGGCGTCGAGCATGTCGATGAACATCGCCTGCTGCTGACCGTAATAGTCCGGGTCGCAGGTCGCGAATTCGCGCGACCAGTCGATCGAGAGGCCCAGCGGCTTCATCTGATCCTTCATCACGGCGATATTGCCGTAGGTCCAGTCCTTCGGGTGGCCGTTATTGTCCATCGCGGCGTTCTCGGCGGGCATCCCGAAGGCGTCCCAGCCCATCGGATGCAGCACGGAAAAGCCCTTGGCCATCTTATAGCGCGCGACGACATCACCCATCGTGTAGTTGCGCACGTGGCCCATATGGATGCGGCCCGACGGGTAGGGGAACATCTCGAGGACGTAATATTTCGGCTTGGTCGGATCAGGGCGCGCGGCGAAGAGATTCGCCTTATTCCAAGCCTCTTGCCATTTCGTCTCGCTCTGGCTCGGTTCGTAGCGTGCCATGTCGGGCCCCTCATCACGTCGAATTCTGCGCGAGCTTGCTACACTGGCCTTGGGGGCGAGGTCCAGCCGCCGCGCTCATTTGGACAGAAATATCCCCGCCGGAGGCTGGCTCGGGCGGGGATCTGAATGCGTCTTGCGGTCGCCTTGCGGGAATCAGAGTTGCGAGTCGCGGACCCGCAGCTGACGTGCGCGGGTGAGAATCGCGTTCTCCACGGCGCGCTGCGTATCGGCGGAAACTGCGCCGCCCCGGGTGCGGATCGACACTTTCAGCGAGCGCGCATCGAGCGCCGGATCGGTGACGTAAACGGTGGCCTTATAGGCGCGGCCGCCGCCCGGCGGGGTGCCATAGCCGGTCACAATGACGCCGGAGAAGGGGTCAACCTCTTGAATCGGCAGGAAGTCGAGCACTTCGAGCGAAGCCTGCCAGAGATACTTGTTCACCTCGACGGTGATGTTCGGATCGCCATTTCCGCCGAAAATATCCCAAACGGTCGATTTCTTCTGAACGCGGCGCGTCGGGCCGTCGATCACGGCTTCGTTCGAGCCGGGGGTGTGGTCGAGCTGATTGGCTTCGCGCTGTGAAGCGGTAGCCCCGCTGCCACCCGAGAAGATGTTGCCGCTCGAGATACCCTTGCCGCAGCCTGCGAGCACGAGGCACACGCCCAGAATTGCCGTGCGTTTCAAAAGGGTTCTGGAAGTCATGCGAAGCTGTCCCCGTCGGCCTGCGTCATTGATTGCCTTTTCTCTAGCTCATGGCCCCCAGCCCGACAAGGTTTTTCCCCTTTGCCCCCGGATTTCGACCGACCGGCACCTCGGGGGAATGCCACCCGATGCCGCTATACGCGCGTGTGAGGGGCTTTGTAGGGCGGTGTCAGAGGCCAACCGCAATTGCACGCTGACGTTACTGTGACATGTCTGCACCATCAAACACCCTATTCGACCCGGGCGGGCGCTTTGAGTTGCAATGAAAGGGGTGGGGAGAGAAAACACCGTCATACCCAACTTCGGATTCCCCAGGTTGGGGGTTACCTGTAAGACAATGAGGGAAAACGATGAAAAAGGTTCTCTTCGCGACGACCGCGCTCGTGTTCTCGGCTGGCATCGCTGCCGCTGAGGTCTCGGTTGGCGGCGACGGCCGCATGGGTGTCGTGTACAATGGCGACGACTGGAATTTCTCGAGCCGCATCCGCGTCTCGTTCACCGCTTCGGGCACCACCGACGGTGGCCTCGAGTTCGGCGGCTCCGTCCGTGCTGACCAAGCTATCGCTGCTACCCGCGGCACCTCGGCTTCGGTCTACATCTCGGGCGCGTTCGGCAAAGTCTCGATGGGCGACGTTGTCGGCGCTCCGGAAGCTCTGTTCGGCGACTTCTACGAAGTTGGCTACACCGACCTGTCGTCGGCTGGCGGTTCGAACGACATCGGCTACCTGACGGCTGATAACGGCGGCAACACCGATTGCACCACCGGCGGCACCTTCTGCGGCAACACTGGCCCGAACCTGCTGTACACCGGCACCTTCGGTGCGTTCTCGGTCGCAGCCTCGGTTTCGGACGGCAAGCTAGATGCGGTCACCGTCGGCGGTCTCGGCGTTCCGGTTTCGGTCAGCGCACCGACCACCACGACCTCGTACACCCAGCAGTACGGTCTGGCCGCTGCTTACACCTTCGGCAACTACACCGTCGGCATGGGCTACGAATACATCGACGGCAAGCCGCTCACCGCTGCTGATTATGAAATCGACATGATCTCGCTCGCTGGTGTCGCTCAGTTCGGCAACACCTCGGTCAAAGGCGTGATCGCTCACCGTGGCAAGGACGCTGACATCAACTGGTATGGCCTCGGCGCTTCGTCGGTCTTCGGCGCGACCACCGTTGGTGGCTACATCCAGAAGCTCGACGACAAGTCGGCTGCTAACGCTGACGTGACCTGGTACGGTCTCGGCGCTGAGTACGACCTCGGCGGCGGCGCGTCGATCAAAGGCGGTATCGCTGACTCCGACGTTTCGGGTTCGGACGCGGTTGCTGACCTCGGCGTGAAGTTCTCGTTCTAATCCTTCGGGACAGAACGATGGGAAGAGCGGGCCTTGCGCCCGCTCTTTTCTTTTTGGGCCCTTCGGTGTTTCTTGGGCGCGCTGACGACGGAGGGCCAGATGGGACTGAGCGAGATTCAGGCGCGGATCGCGAAAGCGGAAGCAGAAGCAGGGCGCGAGGCGGACTCGGTGAAGCTGATCGCCGTGTCGAAGGTCCAGCCCGCCGAGCGAGTCGAGGCGGTGCTGCGCGAAGGCCATCGGCTGTTCGGCGAAAACTACGTGCAGGAAGCGCAGGGCAAGTGGCCCGCCTGGCGCGAGGAATTTCCCGGCTGCGAAGTCCATATGATCGGGCCGCTGCAATCCAACAAGGCGAAGCTGGCGGTGGAGCTGTTCGAAGCGATTCACACGCTCGACCGGCCCTCGCTGGGGAAGAAGCTGGCTAATCTGGCGCAGGCGCGCGGGGCGTCGCCCGATCTTTTCATTCAGGTCAATACCGGGTGCGAGCCGCAAAAGGCGGGCGTGCTGCCTGATGATCTCGACGCTTTCGTCGCGGATATGCGCGGGAAGGACCTGCCCGTTGTTGGGTTGATGTGCATCCCGCCCGAATCCGAGGACCCTGCGCCGCATTTCGCGATGTTGGCCGAGATGGCCGGGCGCAACGGGCTCGACGGTCTGTCGATGGGGATGAGTTCCGATTTCGAGAAAGCGATCGCGGCGGGCGCGACCCATGTGCGTGTGGGCTCGGCGATCTTCGGCGCGCGCGACTATTCCTAAGCTTTGTCGCGGGCGTTGAGCGCCGGGGGCTGTCCGCCCCCGGACCCCCGGAGGATATTTCCGCCAAGCCGAAGGGGAATCTCCAGCGGCTCGCCCGGTGCGATGCGCTGTGCGATCCAGATCAGGTGATCGCGGCGGAAGGCGAGGCAGCCCGCAGTCGGGTAGCCAGCCCGGCGGCGCTGATGCAGGAAGATGGCCGAGCCTTTGCCAGCCTCTGCCGTCGGGTAGTTCCAGTCGGTCACAAGCACGATGTCATAGAGCGGATCGGCGCGCCGCATCGCCTCATGCGAAGCGGGGTAGGGGGCGCGGACCAAGTGGTTATAGGCCGAATCCCCGGACGCGTCGCACCACAGATCGCGTGGGCCGATCGGTTCGGCCCAGTCCTGAGGCGCCACGATCCGATCCGCGCGGTAGAACATGCGCAGGATATGGAGCCGCCCCGAAGGAGTCGCGCCGTCGCCCTCCTGCTTGCTGCCGCTGACGCCGCCGCGGCCGATCTCGACCGGAAAGCGGCGACCGCGGAACAACAGGCCCGTGGGCGTGAGGCGCATCACAGGATATGCCCCGATTTCGCGGCCTTGGTGGCGAGGTAGTTCTCGTTATGGCGGCTCATGCCGACCTTCAGCGGCACGCGCTCGGTCACGTCGATGCCATTGGCTTCCAGCATCGCTACCTTGGCGGGGTTGTTGGTCAGCAGCCGCACCTGCGAAAACCCGAGCTTGCGCAGCAGTGCCGCGCCGATGCGGAAATCGCGTTCGTCATCCTCGAAGCCGAGACGGTGGTTCGCCTCCACCGTGTCGAATCCTTGATCCTGCAGCGAATAGGCGCGCATCTTGTTGGCAAGCCCGATCCCGCGCCCTTCCTGATTGAGATAGAGCAGGATGCCCGCGCCCTCATGCCCCATCAGCGTCAGCGCCGCATCCAGCTGCGGGCCGCAATCGCATTTCAGCGAGCCCAGCACGTCGCCGGTGAAGCAGGCCGAATGCAGCCGCGCGAGCACGGGTTTGGAGCGATCCGGACGGCCGATCTCGATCGCGTAATGCTCCTCCGCGCCATTGTCGGGGCGGAAGATATGCAGCCGACCGGCTTCGGCGGCGCGCATCGGCACGCGCGCGGCGGAGACCGGGGCGAAAGCCTGCGGGATGTCGGCGGCGGCAAGCGCCTCCTCGGCGGTGATGCAGGTCAGATCCGTCGGCGCAGGGTCGGGCGCTGCGACCATCAGCGCTGCGGGCAGAAGCTGTGCGGATTTCGCCAGCCTGATCGCGGCGCGGGCGAGATCCGCATCGCCGCCGCGAAGCGCCTTGAGCGGGCCTTTCATCGGCACGCGCAGATCGTCTGCCGGATCGGCGAGCGCGCGCAGCCAGAGCAGATCGGCGTCAGCGGGCACCTCGATCCGCGCGATATCGGCGTCATAGACGCGCGCTTTCAGCGTCTCGGCCCGGCGCGCGGTCAGGACCAGCGTCAGCGGTCCCAGCGCGCGCAACGCCGCCAGCCGCTCGGGCGAGAGCGTCTCGACCGCCACGGTAAGGTGATCGGACAGCAAAACGGGCAGCCCCATGCGCAGATCGGCGCGGGCGCGATTCAGTCGTTCAGCCGGGCTCGGCCCGAGGGAAAAATTGCCGGTCATGCGCTCTGAGATAGCCTCGACTGTAACAAATTGAAATATCTCCCGGTGATTCGACACGTCAGCGTGAGATAGGTTTCACCACCCTTGCCATCGCTGTGAAAGGGCAACAGCTATTCGTCGAACACATATGGAGGCTCAGGACATGGCATCATTGAAGAAGGTCCTTTTGGTTGACGATGACAACGATCTGCGCGAGGCGCTCGCCGAGCAGCTTGTCGCGACCGATGATTTCGAGGTCTTCGAGGCCAGCAATGGTCACGAAGCGGTAGATAAGGCGAAATCGACGCTTTACGACCTCGTCGTGCTGGATGTGGGCCTTCCCGATACCGATGGCCGCGAACTGTGCAAGAAGCTGCGCAAGAGCGGCGTGAAATGCCCGGTCGTGATGCTGACCGGCCATGATACCGATGCCGACACGATCCTTGGCCTCGACTCCGGTGCCAATGACTACGTCACCAAGCCCTTCAAGTTCCCGGTGCTTCTGGCCCGTCTGCGCGCCCAGCTGCGCACGCATGAACAGTCCGAAGACGCTGTCTTCCAGCTCGGCCCGTATACGTTCAAGCCCGCGATGAAGATGCTGGTGGACGACAAGGACCGCAAAGTGCGTCTGACCGAGAAGGAAACCAACATCCTCAAGTTCCTCTACCGTGCGACCGACGGCGTGGTGCCGCGCGATGTGCTGCTGCACGAGGTCTGGGGTTACAATGCGGGCGTCACCACCCACACGCTCGAGACGCATATCTATCGCCTGCGTCAGAAGATCGAGCCCGATCCCTCGAACGCGCGCCTGCTGGTGACGGAATCGGGCGGCTATCGTCTGGTGGCCTGATCCGAGGCGTTTCGTGCGCCAAGGTTGGAAATGAGGAAGGCGGCTCCTGCGGGGGCCGCCTTTGTCGTTTTCGATGGTCGGAGCGCGCCGCTCAGACCGTGGGGTAGATGTCTTCCTCGGCCTCTTCGAGCGAGATGCCGAGCGCGTTCAGCCCGTCTTCGAGATGGTCGGCCAGCATCGGATTGCCCAGCAGGTAATCCTCGGTCGGCGCGGTCGCCTCGGCTTTGGCGGTGGCGATCGCCTCTTCGAGTTCCGACGCGTCATAGGTGTCGCGCCCGATCCACATCACCGCGGTCAGCGATGCCTTTTCATCCTCGTTCAGCGCCGCGATGAAGGCGCGCAACTCGCGGGCCTGACCCGAGCCGGGCACGTCCGCGTCAAACTTGCGCGCGCGGATGATGACATGGGCGATTTTCGCCGGGCTGATGGTGAGCATGGCTGCCTCCGTTCTTGGGCTCATCATCTCGCCATTGCACGGCCTGCGCAAGCGTTTGCGTGTCGCGTCATAACTGCGCCGGGATCAGGCCGCGCAGGGAGTTGCCCATGAAGACCTCGCCTTGCGCCAGGTCTTCGGGCCGCAGGACGGCTTCGCGGGCGGCCCCTGTCTCCAGCATCTCCTCGCGCAGGATGCCTGGCAGCAAGCCGCAGGTTGGCGGCGGGGTCAGGTAAATTCCGTCGCGCTTGAGGAAGAGATTGGTGATCGTGCCTTCGCAGATCTCGCCGCGTTCGTTGAGCAGGATCGCCTCGTCCACGCCCGCGTGCAGGGCGGCGCGGGCGGCATCGTAGGGCGCGCGCGCCGTGGTCTTGAGGCGCAGCATCGGGTCCTGGCTGTCGAGGGTGACGCCCGAGATATGAAGGCGCCACGTGGTGGTTGGCGTCAGGGGAGCTGAGGTGATCTCGATTGCGCCCTTGGCGTCGAGGGTCAGGCGCACCCGCAGCGGGCTCTCGCCGAAAATCGCTTCGAGGGCTACCGTCAGTTCCTCTCCGTCGAGCGGATAGCCAAGCTGCTCGGCGCTGCGCGTCAGCCGGGCGATATGGCGGGCGCGGCGGCGGATACCTTCGCCGGGATGCCAGCCGAAAGTCTCGATCAGTTTCAGATCTTCAGGAACCGGGTTTTCCAAAGCGCTTCCTCATATTCACCGTGGGCGGTGGAATCATAGACCAGCCCGCCGCCGACATTCACCCGCCATCTGCCGGGGCCGGTCTGCATCAGCGTGCGGATCGCGACGTTGAACTCCATTCGGCCATCGGGCGCGGCCCAGCCGATCGCGCCGCAATAGATGCCGCGCGGGTCGGGTTCCAGCTCGTGGATGATCTCCATCGCGCGGATCTTCGGCGCGCCGGTGACAGAGCCGCAGGGGAACATCGCGCGCAGGATCTCGGGCAGGCCGGTGCCGGGGACCAGCTCGCCCTCGATCTCCGAGATCATCTGGTGGACCGAGCGATAGGTCTCGACCTCGAAGAGGCGCGGCACCTTGACCGAGCCCGGCGTGCAGATGCGCGAGACGTCGTTGCGCAGCAGATCGACGATCATCAGGTTCTCGGCGCGGTCTTTCTCGGCCCCCATCAGATCGGATTTCAGCGCGGCGTCCTCTTCGGGCGTCGCGCCGCGCGGGCGCGTGCCCTTCATCGGCCGGGTGACGATCTTGCTGCCCTCGACGCGGAAAAACAGTTCGGGCGAGCGCGACAGCAGCCGCACCCCGGCCAGCGCGACATCGGCCCCATGCGGGACTTGGCCCGCGCTGGACAGGGCCGCGTATAGCGCCTCGGGCGTGGCATCGCTTGTAACGGGGATCGGGAAAGTCAGGTTCACCTGATAGCAATCACCCGCGCCGATATAGTCGTGGACAGCCCGAAAGGCTTCGGCATAGCGCGCCTCGGGCCAAAGCGGCTCGCCCAGCTCGATCTGCGGCGCGTTCTCCGAGATCGGCGGCGGGACATCCTCGGGCGCGTCGTAAACCCCGAAGGCCAGCAGCGGCAGGTCGCGGTTCTCGGGCAAGAGCGGTGCGAGGCGTTCGCTCAGACAATAGCCCAGCTCGTAGGACGCGAACCCCGCCAGCCATCGCCCCTCGTCCTGTGCGCGCGTGATCGCCGCGAAAGCTGCGGGTAGATCCTCCGGCGCATCGGCGCGGATAACCTCATGGGGCTC
Source organism: Thioclava electrotropha (assembly GCF_002085925.2). NCBI lineage: Bacteria > Pseudomonadati > Pseudomonadota > Alphaproteobacteria > Rhodobacterales > Paracoccaceae > Thioclava > Thioclava sediminum. The sequence continues at coordinate 4,000,175 of NZ_CP053562.1, read as the reverse complement.
GCGGAAGCGGCAGGGCCGACCGTCCGGCCCCCTGTCGAAACGGACCTCGTCACTCATGGGCGCACTCTATGCCAATCTCCGAAGGGGGGCGCAGCCGAAAAGCGACGCTTGGCGCCGCTTAGGCCTTCTTTTCGGCGGTCGAGACAAGCAGCGGCTGTGCGGCCGTATCGGGGGCCAGTTCCTCGAAATCGAAATTGTCGAGGCGACGCGCGCGTTTCCCGGCTTTCTCGGCGGAAATCTTGATCTCGGAGATGTCTTTCGCAGCCTGCCCGAAATGCCGGTCGAGGTTTTCGACACGGGTGCCGAGCCGGTCGACATCGGAATAAAGCGCGGCCAATTCCTTGCGGATCGCGCCCGCCTGTTCACGCATCCGTGCATCTTTCAGCACGGCGCGCATCGTGTTCAGCGTCGCCATGCAGGTCGTGGGCGAGACGATCCAGACCTTCGCGGCAAAGCCTTCGCGCACCAGTTCGGGGAAATTCGCGTGCAGCTCGGCATAGACCGCCTCGGAGGGCAGGAACATAAGCGCGCCGTCCGCCGTCTCGCCTTCGAGGATGTATTTCTCCGAGATCGCCTTGATATGGGCGCGCACGGCGGTTTTCATCGCGCGGCTGGCCTCCTGGCGCTCCCATTGCGTGTCGGCGCGGCGCAGCGCCTCATAGGCTTCCAGCGGGAATTTGCTATCGATCACGATGGGTCCGGGCGGGTTCGGCAGATGGATCAGGCAATCCGCGCGCTTCCCGTTCGAAAGCGTCGCCTGCATCGTGAAACTGTCCGAGGGCAGCGCCTTGCCGACGATATCGTGCAGCTGAATCTCCCCGAAAGCGCCACGGGTCTGCTTGTTCGACAGGATGTCCTGCAGGCCCAGCACATTGCCGGAAAGCTTCTCGATATTGGCCTGCGCCTTGTCGATCGCCTCCAGCCGCTGATGCAGATCTCCCAGCGAGCGCGCCGTGCGGGTCGCGGTGCCATGCAGGCTTTCCGACATGCCGCGCGAAACCTCGGCCAGACGCTGCTCCATCAGAGCGAGAACCTTGGTCTGGCTCGCGGCCTGCGCCTCGGAGACGTGATGCAGCCCGCCGGACAGCTGTTGCTGCCCGTCCGAGAGGTTTTGCACCCGCTGAGCGAGAAGGTTCATCTGGCCGACCATCGGGTCCATCGCACGGGTCTGACGGCCCGCAGCGCGCAGCATGGCGACCATCAGAATCAGCAGGATAACAAGTGCCGCGCTGCCGAGCAGAAGGCCGAGCGTCAGCGGGTCGTTCAGGGTCAGGGTCATATCGCCAAGCTGGATCATGTGCGGCCAAACAGTCTTTCAATATCGCTGAGCTTCAATTCGACATAAGTCGGACGCCCATGGTTGCACTGGCCGGAATGGGGCGTGGCCTCCATCTGGCGCAGCAGCGCGTTCATTTCGTCGGCGCGCATCTGGCGGCCCGAGCGGATCGAGCCGTGGCAGGCCATTCGGCTGAGCACCGCTTCGATCTTGGCCTGCACCAACTGGCTGTCGCCCAGATCGGAGAGCTCGTCGAGTACGTCGCGCAGCAGCCCTTCGGCATTGATCTCGCCCAGAACGGCGGGGGTCTCGCGCACTGCGATCGCGCTGCCGCCGAAAGGTTCGATGGTGAGGCCGAGGCGCGACAAAGCGTCGGCATGTTCCAAAAGCAGCGCGGCGTCGCCCTGGCTGAGTTCGACGATCTCGGGGATCAGCAGCGCCTGCGCGGGCACCCCATTCTCGGCCATCTGGCCTTTCAGCTTCTCATAGACGAGCCGCTCATGCGCGGCGTGCTGATCGACGATGACGATGCCGCGCTCGGTCTGGGCGATGATGTAATTCTCATGCACCTGCGCACGCGCCGCGCCCAAGGGCCTCTCGGTCAGCGCAGGCTCGGCAGGCGCTGGGGCTTCGGCGCGGGCCGAGGGCGCATAGTCGAAGCTGGGCGCGGGGGCCTCCTGGAAGGACGGCTGCTGGTAGGAGGGGGGCTGATAGCCCGGATCGGGCAGCGGCGCCTGCGCGGAGTAGGACGACCGCATCGCGCCGAGGCTCGGGCGATCCATCTGGTAAATGCGCGGCGGCTGATCGGCGGTCGGTTCGGGGCGCATCGCGCCAAGCGTCGCATCCGAGACGGTCGAGGACGCCCGGTGCCCGGCCTGAGCCAGCGCATGGCGCAGCCCGGTCACGATCAGCCCGCGCACGGTCGCGGCCTCGCGGAAGCGGACCTCGGCCTTGGCGGGGTGCACGTTGACGTCGACGCGCTCGGGCTCGCAGGTCAGGAAGAGGCAGGCGGCGGGGTGACGCTCGCGGCTGAGGAAATCCATGTAGGCCGCACGCAGCGCCCCGGTCAGCTGCTTGTCGCGCACGGGGCGGCCATTGACGAAGAGGAACTGCTCCACCGCCGCGCCACGCGAATAGGTGGGCAGTGCCGCGTAGCCGGTCAGGCGGATATCTTCGCGCTCGGCGTCTATCTTCACCGCGTTATCCGAGAAGGCGCGCCCGATCACCCGGGCCAGACGTTCCGAGAGCGCATCGAACAACTCGCCCTGCTCTCCATCGGCGCGGAAGATCTCGCGCGATTTGCCATTGGACACATCGGTGAGGGTGAAGCTGACATAGGGCTCCGCCATCGCCAGCCGCTTCATCACATCGGCGATCGCCTGCGCCTCGGCCCGGTCGGTGCGCATGAATTTCAGCCGCGCGGGCGTGGCGAAGAACAGGTCGCGCAGTTCGACCACGGTGCCCCGGTTCAACGCCGCCGGTTTCACGGGACCGATCTGGCCGCCCGCCACGCCGATCTGAAAGGCGTCGAGACCGTCGACGCGCGAGGTGATCGTCAGACGCCCGACCGCGCCGAGCGAGGGCAGCGCCTCGCCACGAAAGCCGAAGGTGTGAATGTTCAGAAGGTCCGAACCGTCGATCTTCGAGGTGGCATGGCGCGAGAGCGCCAGCGGCAGATCGTCGGCGGTCATCCCGCAGCCGTCGTCGGTCACGCGGATCAGCGTCTTGCCGCCATCGCAATATTCCACCGCGACCCGCGACGCGCCCGCATCCAGCGCGTTCTCCACCAGCTCTTTCACCGCCGAGGCCGGACGTTCGACCACTTCGCCCGCTGCGATGCGGTTTGCCGCAGCGTCATCGAGCTGCCGGATCACGGGGCGCTCAGACGCGCCGATATTGCGGTTGTGCTGGTTCATTCCACTAGGGATAGCATGGCGCGGCGCTCATCTAAAGAGATTCGCGCCAGCTATCCCCAGCCAAATCAGTTCAGGCCCTGCGGGCGTCCGACGACCACGAAGGTCAGGTTGTCGGGGTTCAGGATACGCTTGGCGACGCGCTGGACATCGGCCTTCGTGACTGCGTTCACCTTGTCGTTGCGGGTGTCGATATAGCTCGGGGCCATCTCGTTGAGCTGCATCCCCGTCAGGATACCCGCGATCGTGCCATTGCCGTCGAAACGCAGCGGATAGGCGCCGGTGAGGTAGGTCTTGGCGTCCTCCAGCTCCTTGTCGGTGACCTGGCCGGTCGCGGCCTTCTTCCACTGCTCTTTGACGACCGAGATCGCCTCGGCGACCTTCTCATTGGCGGAGGCGAAGCTGCCCTGCCACGTCTTCGCCAGATCCTTGTCGACGATATAGGAGGCGATGCCATAGGTCAGGCCGCGCTTCTCGCGCACCTCGTCCATCAGGCGCGACGAGAACCCGCCCGCGCCGACGATCTGGTTGAGCACATAGGCCGCGAAGAAATCGGGGTCTTTCAGCCCGATCCCTTTCTGGCCGAACATCACCACCGATTGCGGGCTGTCGAAATCGACCGTGGTCACGCCGCCCTTGAAGCTCGGATCGGCGGGGGGCGGCATGTCGGCACCCTTGGCGGGCAGATCGCCCAGCAGCTTGTCGAGCATCGGCCCGAGCTCTTCCGGGGTGATGTCGCCCACGGCGGAAACCACCATGTGATCGCGGCTCATCACGCGGTCCTTGGCCTCGAACAGATCCTCGCGCGTGAGGCCCTTCACGCTGTCGACGGTGCCGTTGAGCGAGCTGCCATAGGGGTGATCGCCATAGGTGATCTCGCGGAATTTCTCGCCTGCGATGTCGTTCGGGTCCTGCTTGCTCGATGCGATCACGGCCAGCACCTGCTGGCGCACGCGTTCGATCGCGCTTTGATCGAAGCGCGGATTGACCAGCGCCTCGCGCAGAAGGTCGACGGATTTGTCGCGGTTCTCGGTCAGCATACGGGCCGAGATATCGAGCGAGTCGTCGCCCACGTCGAAGCCGAATTGCGCGGCCAGCGCTTCCTCGGCCTCGGCGAATTGCTGCGAGTTCTTCTCGCCCGCGCCCTCTTCGAGCGTGGCGGTCATCAGGTTGATCGCGCCGCGCTTGCCCTTTGCATCAAGGCTCGCGCCGCCGCGGAAGGCGATGTCGAGCGCGGTGAAGGGAATGTCGTGATTCTCCACCAGCCATGCCTTGATGCCGCCGGGCGAGGTGACCTGCTGAATGTCGATCGCACGGGCGGGCAGCGCCAGCACGAAGGCGAAGAGCGACGCCATCACGAGGCGCGCTGTGATCGGGAAACGGGTGTGGATCATTGGGTGATCTCCTGCGCAGGCGCGGGCGGCGCGGCGGGGGCCGCAGCTTCGGTGGGGGCGTCATCGGGGCGCTTCGCGTAGCCCGTCACCGAGTCCTTGTTCTGGAACAGGTCGCGGGCGGCGGCCATCACGTCCTCTTCCGTCACCGAGGTCAGAACATCCGGCCAATCCTCGACGTCTTTCACCGAGAAGCCCGAGGCCAGCGCTTCGCCATAGCGCCGCGCAAGCCCTTGCGTGTTGTCGCGCGAATAGATTTCGGCGGCCTTCACTTGCGTCTTGATGCGGGCGAATTGCTCGGGGTCGATACCTTCCTTCAGGAATTGCTTCAGCGCCGTGTCGAGCGCCTTTTCGGCCTCGGGGAGGCTCACATCCTTGGCGGGCATCACCGAGAGGTTGAAGGTCGTCGCATCGATCGACATGCCGTCATAATAGCTCGACGCATAGATCGCGGTGCCGTCGCCATAGATCAGCTTGCGGCCCAGCACGGAGGTCGCCTGATTGCCGCCGAGAATCTCTGACAGCACGGTCAGGGCGGCGGCGCGCTTCTGGTCGCCCGGATTGCGTTCGGGGGCGAGGTAGCTGCGCACCAGATAGGGCTGGGCGATCTGCGGGTCCTCGAAGGTCAGGTGCCGGGAGGCGCGTTGCGGCGGCTCCTGCGGACGGGCGCGGGGCGAGAGGTCTTCGGTCGGTTTCAGCTTGCCGTAATACTTCTCGGCCAGCGCCTTCACCTCGTCGGGCTTCACATCGCCCGCGACCACGAGGATCGCGTTATTGGGTGCGTAATATTCGTGATACCAGTTGAGCGCGTCCTGCCGCGTCAGCCCTTCCATCTCCTTGCGCCAGCCGATGACCGGCGTGCCGTAGGGCGAATTGAGGAACTGGGCGGCGCGCTCCTGCTCGTTGAACAGTGCCCGCGGGTTGGAATCGGTGCGTTGCGCGCGTTCTTCGAGGATCACCTGCAGCTCGGTCTTCGCGTCATCGGGCGAAATTCGCAGATTGCGCATCCGATCCGCTTCCATCTTCATCACCAGCGGCAGCCGGTCGGCCGCGATGCGTTGGAAATAGGCGGTGTAGTCGTAGCTGGTGAAGGCGTTGTCCGAGCCGCCATTGGCCGCGACCGTCTTCGACAGCTCACCGGGAGCCATCGTGTCGGTGCCCTTGAACATCAGGTGTTCGAGATAATGGGCAATGCCGGATTTACCGCGCTTCTCGTCAGCCGATCCGGCTTTGTACCAGACCATATGGACCACGACCGGGGCACGGTGATCCTCGATCACGATGCCTTTCAGGCCGTTTTCCAACTCGAAGGTAGAGACGTCACCGGCCACCGCCGGGCTCAGACCTGCCAATGTTAGCAGGGCGAACAGAAATGCACGCAATGCCCAACTCCTCACAAGACACAGTTTGGGCGAAGATAAGCACTCTCGCCCGACGTGCAAACGCCGGTGACGTTCTCGTGATGATTTTTCGGGTTACTTGACCGCGCGCTGCGCTTCGCCCGAGGGCGGTGCGCCGGGCGTGACGACGCCGAGGCGGCGCCAGCGCTCGAGCTCTGCCGACTGGTCGAGCTCCATCGGCTTGTAGGCTTTGTAATAGACCGAGACCTGGAACAGACGCTCCAGCAGGCGACCGTCGTGATCCTTGCGCCACTGGTAATCCTCGGCGGCAAGCGTCTGGCGGATGCCCGACTGGCTGCCGTAGCGCGACGCGGCGGAGACCAGCGCGCGATCCGAGGTCGGGACCTGTCCGGTCTCGTCGAGGCGGCGCGGATTGCCACCGAGAGCGGCAACGGCATCGGCCTCGGGCGTGGGATCGGTGATGTTCTTGCCACCCGGCGTGGGCGGCGGCAGCGCAGCGAGATTCTCCGGCATCTCCAACGGCTTCGTCGGGATCACGCCGAATTCATCGGGGCCTTGATGCGAAGAGCGCAGATTCATCAGGCTGGGGTCGCGGGAATTGCCGCAGGCAGCCAGCGTCAGTACCGCTGTAAACGCGAGTCCGAGCGTGCCGATCTTCGCCTGCATGAACCACTCCCTTGCCAGTTCCGCCCCCGTCTTAACGCAACATTGGAGCGTCGTCACCTGCGAAAAACAGGCTAGCCGTCGTTGGCGCGATGGTCCTTGCCGGTGAACAGCACCAGACCGACCGCGCCGAGGAAAATCGCCACATCGGCGACGTTGAAAGAATAGGGGTTCTGCCAACCCGGCAGCGACATGTTCAGAAAGTCCGCCACCGCGCCATAGACGAGCCTGTCGACCACGTTGCCAAGCGCACCGCCGACCAGCAGCCCTGCCGAGATATTCACCCGCGCCGAATGCGGCTCACGCGCGATCCAGGCCCAGACCCAGAGCGAAATCACAAGCGCCACGATAATCAGTACCCAGCGCATCCAGTCGGTTTCGCCGGAGAACAGGCCGAAATTCACGCCGCGATTCCATGCCATGCGAAAGTTGAGATAGGGCGGCACCACGTCGATCGCGCCGCGCTGATCGAGATGCATCCCCTGCACGACGATATATTTCGACACTTGGTCGAGGAGCAGGACGCCCGCTGTCACTTTCGCTGCTAGCCGCATCTGGCCCTCGTTTGTTTCTCGTCACGTCTTCATGCCAGAAGGCGCAGCCCGGTATCTACCGGGCTACGCAAAGATACCGGCAGATCAGTGGCGGAAATGGCGCATTCCGGTGAAGACCATCGCGAGCCCGCGCTCGTTCGCCGCGTCGATCACTTCCTGATCGCGCATCGAGCCGCCGGGCTGGATGATCGCGGTGGCGCCGGCCTCAGCCGCGGTGATCAGACCGTCTGCGAAGGGGAAGAAGGCGTCGGACGCCACGACCGATCCCTTGGTGGGCGTCTCGGTCAGGCCAGCGGCTTCCATCATGTCTTCAGCCTTGCGCGCCGCGATCCGGGTCGAGTCGACACGGCTCATCTGGCCCGCGCCCACGCCGACGGTCGCGCCGTCCTTGACGTAGATGATCGCGTTCGACTTGACGTGTTTCGCGACTTTCCACGCGAATAGCAGGTCTTTGAGTTCCTGCTCGGAGGGCTGGCGCTCGGTCACGACTTTCAGATCGTCCAGCGTGATCACGCCATTGTCCTTGTCCTGCACGAGGAAGCCGCCCGCGACCTGACGATAGGTCGTGATCGGTGCGGTGATATCGGGCAGGCCGCCGGTTTCCAGCAGGCGCACGTTCTTCTTCTTCGCGATGACCTCTTTCGCGGCGTCGTCGACCGAGGGTGCGATGATGACTTCCGAAAAGATCTTGGTGATCTCTTCGGCGGTGGCCGCGTCCAGCGTCTGGTTCAGCGCGATGATGCCGCCGAAAGCCGAGGTGCGATCACAGTCGAAGGCGCGCTTATAGGCCTCGATCACGGTCTTGCCGGTCGCAACGCCGCAGGGGTTGGCGTGCTTGATGATCGCGACGGCGGGTTTCTCGGTGCCGAATTCCGAGACCAGCTCATAGGCGGCATCGGTGTCGTTGATGTTATTGTAGCTCAGCTCCTTGCCCTGAAGCTGCTTGGCGGTCGCGACGCCGGGGCGGTTCGTGCCGTCGAGATAGAAGGCAGCCTGCTGGTGCGGGTTCTCGCCGTAGCGCAGGGTCTGCGCGAGCGTGCCTGCGAAGGCACGGCGGCGCGGGGTCTGCTCGCCGATCGCGCCTGCCATCCAGGTCGAGACGGCGGCGTCATAGGCCGCAGTGCGCGCATAGGCGATCTGGGCGAGGCGCTGGCGGAACGGGTAGGAGGTAGCGCCGTCATTCGCGTCGAGCTCTTCCAGAACGGCGGCGTAATCCTCGACATCCACGACGGTCGAGACAAAGGCATGGTTCTTCGCTGCAGCCCGGATCATCGCCGGGCCACCGATATCGATATTCTCGATGCAGGTGTCGTAATCGGCGCCCTTCGCGACCGTTTCCTCGAACGGGTAGAGGTTCACCACCAGCAGATCGATCGCCTCGATCTGATGCGCTTCCATCGCGGCGAGGTGTTCTTCGTTGTCGCGCAGTGCCAGCAGGCCGCCATGCACTTTCGGATGCAGCGTCTTGACGCGACCGTCCATCATCTCCGGGAAGCCCGTCAGATCGGCGACGTCACGCACGCTGAGGCCAGCTTCGCGCAGGGTCTTGGCGGTGCCGCCGGTCGAGAGAAGTTCGACGCCGCGCGCGGCAAGCGCCTGGGCGAAGTCGACCAGTCCGGTCTTGTCGGAAACGGAAATCAGCGCACGGGTCAGGGGGATCGGGCGGGTCACGGGCAGCTCCTCGCAAGGCTCAGGTCAGGGGCGCCCAGGGCCATCCTCGGGATCTGCCCCAAGGTCAGGGCGCGTCGATGGCCGTGGAGTTATCGCGTGCTTGCGAAAAGGTCCAGCCAATCTGGCAAGCCCGGTCCAGAACCTTGCTGGAAAGCACGATCTGTTGCGCAGGACGCGGGCGAATGCGCCCTTTTTCGAGGTAAACCGAGGGTTCCAGCGCCAGATCGGCGACCCCGTCATGGCGGAAAATCCAGATTTCCCGGTGCGCAGCGCGACCGAGACGGCGGTGCCGCCCAGATCGAGCGCCGCGTCGCAATCGGGATGCAGGTGGAAGCGGATGTCGAAGGGAATGCCGCGCAGACCTTCACGCTCGAATATCTGGTCGAACCGGTCGATGTCGTCAGGGGTCATCGCGCCGAGCGTGTCGCGGCCGCGCAATTCGCGCCCGTCGACGGACAGGTCCAGCTCGCGGATATGCGACATGCCATGGGTCTCGGCATAGCCGTCATGGCCGAAGATCATCCCGGTCTCCGACAGATCGTCGGGCTTGAACCAGACGGTTTTCGGCGTCTTGTCGAGATAGGCGCGCGGGGCCCGTCCGAAGAGACGCTCGGGGCCGAGGCGGGACGAGGAATAGCCTCGGATCGAGAGGGTCGAATGGCTGGCGGTGGCGCGGCCTGCGCGGTGCCAGTCCGAGCCGAATTGCGCACCCGACCCGCAATTGACGATCAGCGGGCGACGTCCCGAGGTCAGCTCGAAGGCCAGCGTCGAGGCATGGGCATTGGCCGAGGCCTCGCCCTGCGGCGGTCGCGCCGCGTCGATGATCAGCGAGCCGCGCCCGCCCTGCATCCGCACGAAGCCCATCGCGATCGGCTCGCGCCGGACGCTGCGGATACCGGTCGCCGAAAGCGCCGTGTCGAGCCGCCCTTCGGGTCCGCGCCCGCCACCGTGAAACCGCGCGAGCGCCCCATCGGAATGGCGCAGCGCGCGCAGGGTGGGGGCGATCCGCGCGATCGCGTCGAGGATCGGACCGGGCGGCGTGCGTCCTGCCGTCTGCAACGCCTCCGCTGCCCAGTTCAACAGCGTCAGAATTTCCAGCAGTTCCTCGGGGTTTCGGGTCGCGATCCCGCCCTCGGCGTCGATCTCCGCCGCGCAATCGCGCGACAGGGCCTCCAGCGCGGGGTCGGCATGGCGCTCCATTCCGGTCAGCGCGAGCCCCGCATAGACAAGCCCGGTCAGCGCCTCAAACCGCGGCAGCCCGCAGGCCGCGCCCGCCCAGCGTTTCGACAGGAAGATCGTCTGTTGGCCGAGCGCGCGGAAGAAGCGATCAGCATCCTCGCGCTCGCGTCCGTTCAGCAGCAGGATTGCATGGTTGATCCAGCGGATCAGGCGGCGGCCTGTCAGGTCCGGCGTCCAGCCCGGACCGCTGCCGTCGCCGAAGCGGTCGATCCAGCCGAAGACCCAGTCCTGTGCGCGCAGGCGCGCCTCGCGGGTGCCCAGCGCCGCGAGATCGTCGAGCCAGCCGCAGCCTTGCAGCGCATCCTCGAAAGCCGGGCCGGGGATCGGCAGATCCCAGATGTTGACCCCCGGACCTTCGATCAGAGAGCCCGCAAACAGGAAGTTGCCCTGCACGAGTTGCCGCCCCTTGGCGTAAGAGCCGATCGTGCGCGGCTCGGGCTGGCTGACGAATCCGGTCGCCGTCTGCGCACGGCCTGCGCGCGCAGCAGCAAGGCGGTTCAGCGCCGTGCCGAATTTTGCCGATGATCGGGGTCTGTCCTTACCCATTCCGTAGCCGCTTGCATGCCCTTCTGTCGGGGAATGCGGTCACGTTACTGGGAGGCAGGCGCGCTGTCACCGCCTCGGCGGTCGGTTCACGCAGAGCGTTGCAGTCGCGCCATGTAGAACCCGTCCATCCCCCCGAGATCAGGCCAGAAATCGGGCCGCAGCCGCAGCCCGCCCTCTTCGGTGATCCAGTCCGGCGCGATGCCGGGCAGGTCGGGACGGATCACGGTCAGGTCCAGATGCCGTGTAAGCGCCGCCTTGATCTGCGCCTCGCCCTCTTCGGGCAGAAGCGAGCAGGTCGCATAAACCAGCGTGCCGCCGGGTTTGAGCCATTGCAGCGCGCGGTCCAGAAGCTGTTCCTGCAGCGCGAAGAGCGGCTTGATCGAGGCGCCGTCCTTGATGAAGGGCAGGTCGGGATGGCGGCGGATCGTGCCGGTGGCCGAACAGGGCGCATCGAGCAGGATCGCATCGAAGGGCACGTCAGGCTCCCATTCGAGCGCGTCGGCGGCGACGATCTCGGCCTCCATCTGCGTCCGGTCGAGGTTTTCCCCGAGCCGCTCAAGCCGCGCCTCGGAAATATCGAGGGCGGTCACATCGGCGCCCATCGCGGCGAGTTGCAGCGTCTTGCCGCCGGGGGCTGCACACAGGTCGAGCACGCGCGCGCCAGATGCCGGGGCCAGCAGCTTCGCGGGCAGCGCGGCGGCAGCATCCTGCACCCACCAGGCGCCGTCTTCGAACCCGGCCAGCTCGGACACTTTGCCCGGATCGGTCAGCCGCAGCGAGCCCGTCGGCAGAAGCGTCGCGCCCAGCGTCCCGGCCCAGCCCGCGGCATCGTCCTTTACGCTCAGATCGAGCGGCGCGCCCGCCAGATGCGCAACCTCCATCGCCTGCGCGGCCTTCTTGCCGAAGGACGACATGACGCGCCCGCGCAGCCAGCCCGGCATTTCCGGCGCAGGCGTCGCGGCCCATTTTTCGCTCTCCTCGGAGACCTTGCGCAGCACGGCATTCACCAGCCCCGAGAAGCTTTGCAGCTTCGGCCCGGCCGATTTCACCAGCGTCACGGCCGCATCGACCACGCCATGCGGCGCTTGCTTTTCTTCCAGCAGCTCGACCGTGGCCAGCCGCAGGATCGCCATCACATCCGTTGGCGTGCGGCGACGCAGATGCGGTTTGATGATGCGGTCGGCGCGGCCCAGATGGCGCAGCGTCGTCGTCGCGAGGCGCTGGGCGCGGGCGCGTTGTGACGGCTCCAGCCCGTCGAGCGCCTCCGCGCCGATCTGTTCGGCGAGGCTTTCGCGATCCTCGAGAACGCCCACGATCAGGCCAAGGGCTGCGCGACGCGCGGGGTCGGGTCTGGACATGGGCTGCGGCTTCCTGGCTTGTTGCGGCTTAAGCACGGGCCTATATCATGCCCCGATCCACAGACAAGAAAGGACGCGCCATGTCCGATCAGCCAGAAGAGACCCGCGACCTGCCGCCCGCCGCGATCCGCGCGCTCGCCGAAGCCGAGGAGCGCCGCAAGACTGCGCAGGCGGCAGAACTGCCGACCGAGCTTGGTGGTCGCGACGGACCCGAGCCCGTGCGCTACGGCGATTGGGAGAAGAAGGGCCTCGCGATCGACTTCTGATCGCGGCGCGGTCTCAGAGGCCGGGGGCGCTGCCCCCGGACCCCCGGGATATTCGAACCAAGAGGAAGAGGGCGCCTTTTAGAGCCCCAGCACGTCCAGCATGTCGTACTCGCCGGGGCGCTTGTCCTGACCCCAGAGCGCGGCCTTGAGCGCGCCGCGCGCGAAGATGGCGCGATCGGTGGCGACATGGCGCAGGATGATCCGCTCGCCCATGCCGGCAAACAGCACGTCATGCTCGCCCACGATATCGCCGCCGCGAATGGCCGAGAAACCGATCGCGCCATGCTTGCGCGCCCCGGTGATGCCGTCGCGGCCCGACTCGCGATTGTCGTCGAGCGAAATGCCACGGCCTTCCGCCGCCGCCTCGCCCAGCATCAGCGCGGTGCCCGAGGGCGCATCGACCTTCTTGTTGTGATGCGCCTCGATCACCTCGATATCCCAATCGGCATCGAGCGCGGCTGCGACTTTCTTCGTCAGCTGCGTGAGCAGGTTCACCCCGAGGCTCATATTCCCCGCCCGCACGATTACGGCATGGCGCGCGCACGGCTTGAGCGCCGTGATGTCGTCCTCGTCCATGCCGGTCGTGCCGATCACATGGGTCAGGCGTGCCTGCGCCGCGATCTTGGCGAATTCGCGGGTGGCGGCAGGCGCGGTGAAGTCGATCACGGCCTGCGCGCCGGAAAACGCCTCGAGCGGATCGTCGGTCACGATCACGCCGTTCGGCGCGCCGCCCATCGCCTCGCCCAGATCCTTGCCGACCCAGTCATGGCCCGTGCGTTCGACGGCGCCCACAAGGCGCGCCTTGTCGCTCTCGCTCACGGTGCGGATCAGCATCTGGCCCATCCGGCCCGACGCTCCGGTGATCACGATGCCCGGCAGGTCGCTCATGTCTTTCTCCTTCACGGTTTCGCGCTATCTAGCTTGCACAGGCGGACTTGGCAAAGCCCCCGTTGCGCAAAACCCGCAGACGCCCTATGTGAGCGCCATGGCAAAGAACCGTTTCTCCTCGGGCGATGGCCCTTCGCAACGTCAGCTTCGCATGGGCGAGTTGATCCGGCGCACGCTGTCGGACCTCCTGATGCGCGGCGATGTGCATGATCCCGACCTCAACCGCGTCTCGGTGACGGTGGGCGAGGTGCGCTGCTCTCCCGACCTTAAAGTCGCGACCGCCTATGTGACGCCCTTGGGCGGCGAAGGTGGCAAAGAGCTGATCGCGGCGCTTGCGCGCAACAAGGGCGAGCTGCGCCGCTTGCTCGGCAAGGAAATGACCGCGAAATACAGCCCCGATCTGCGCTTCCGGCTGGACGAGACCTATGACCGTCTCGATGAGACGCGTCGGATATTCTCGGACGAGACGGTGCAGCGCGATATCGCTGCGCGCGACGATGACGAAGACGATGAAGACGATCGCGACTAACGCTGCGGCGCTGATGCTGCTGGCCACGCCTGCGCTGGCCGACGTACCCTGCGCAGATCGCAGCTTCGATGGAACGACCTACACGGTCTGCGAAGCCAAGCTCGGGCAGGACCTGAAGCTGTTCCTCGACGATCCCGACGGCAATCTGATCGGCACGCCCGAGCGGCTCTCGGAAGTCGTGCCCAAGGGTGACCGTGTCGTCTTCGCGATGAATGCGGGGATGTACCATCCCGATCGCAGGCCTGTGGGTCTGTTCATCGAGAACGGCAAAGAGCTGCATTCGATCGTCACCTCGGAAGGGCCGGGCAATTTCGGCCTTCTGCCCAACGGGGTCTTCTGCATCGGAGACAGGTTCTCGGTGACGGAATCGCGCGCCTTCGCCGCCGATCCGAAGGACTGCACCTATGCGACGCAATCGGGGCCGATGCTGGTGATCGACGGCGCGCTGCATCCGAAATTTCTCGCCGATGGCACGTCGAAGAATATCCGCAACGGGGTGGGGGTCTCGGCCGATGGCAAGATCGCCTATTTCGCGATCTCCGACGCGCCGGTGAGCTTTCACGAATTCGGCCGTTTCTTCCGCGACGGGATGCAGGTGCCCAACGCGCTTTATCTCGACGGCAAGATTTCGCGGCTGACCGTGCCTGGTCAGGGGCGCGAGGATATGGGCCTGCCGATGGGGCCGATCGTCGCGCTGATCGCGCCCGCCGCCCCCACCGCTGGAGATTGACGGCTCGCGCAGCTTGGGCTAGCAGGCGCACCCTGTCGAATATGGAGGCCTCATGGCACGCAAGAAGGGTCGCGACATTTCCGGCTGGCTGATCGTGGACAAGCCCGCGGACATCACCTCAACCTCGGTGGTGAACAAGGTGCGCTGGGCGCTGGGCGCCAAGAAGGCGGGCCATGCGGGCACGCTCGACCCGGCGGCGACCGGGGTTCTGGCGGTCGCGCTGGGCGAGGCCACCAAGACGGTGCCGTTCATCACCGATGCGCTGAAATGCTACCGGTTTCAGGTGCGGCTGGGCGCTGCGACCAAGACCGACGATGCCGAGGGCGATGTGATCGAGACCTCCGATCTGCGCCCCACGGACGAAGAAATCGCCGCCGCGCTGCCTAGCTTCGTGGGTGATATCGAACAGGTGCCGCCGCAGTTTTCCGCCGTGAAGGTCGATGGCGAGCGCGCCTATGCGCTGGCCCGTGCGGGCGAGGAAATGGAACTGGCCGCGCGGCCTCTCTACGTCGAAAGCCTCGTGATGCTGGGCCGTCCCGATGCCGACACCGTCGAGCTGGAGCTGGTCTGCGGCAAGGGCGGCTATGTGCGCTCCATCGCGCGCGATCTGGGTCAGAAGCTCGGCTGTCTCGGCCACGTCCTCTGGCTGCGCCGCGAATGGTCGGGGCCCTTCGAGGCGAGCGACGGGATCACGCTGGAAGAGATCGAAGAGCTGGCGAAGACGCCCGAGCTCGACGAAAAATTGTTGCCCGTGGAGTTGGGCCTTGATGATCTGCCGCAGCTCAAGGCTACGCCCGAGGGCGCGGTGCGGCTGAAGAACGGCAATCCGGGGATGGTGCTGCCGGGCGAGGCCGAATGGGGCGAGGAAGTCTGGGTCAGCCATGACGGCAAGCCGCTTGCCGTCGGTATCTATAAATCCGGCGAGGTCCATCCGAGCCGCGTCTTCAACCTTTGACGCGCCCCTTCCCCTTGGTCCAAATATCCCCGCCGGAGGCATCCGCCCTCTGTCACGCACATTACGGTTAGGACGAGAGATGATCACCCGCGAGCATATCAAAGGCGACGCCCCCTCCATCGCGGTCTATTCGGATTGCGAGAATTACCGCTATCTGCTCACGCGGGTCTGGGATGACAGCAAGCCGCGGGCGCTGTTCATCATGCTCAACCCCTCGACCGCGACCGAGGTGCAGAACGACCCGACCGTGGAGCGCTGCGAGCGCCGCGCGCGGGCGCTGGGCTTCGGGGCGTTCCGGGTGACCAATATCTTCGCCTATCGCGCGACCGATCCGAAGGTGATGCGGGCGCAGCCGGACCCGGTCGGGCCGGAGAACGATGCGGCGATCCGCGAGAGCCTCGACTGGGCGGGCGGCCCCGAGGACCGGATCATCTGCGCCTGGGGCGCGCATGGCGCGCATCTGTCGCGGGGCGCTGCGGTGGAGGGCCTACTTCGCGAAAGCGGTCGGGCGCTGCATCACCTCGGCCTGACCAAGGCGGGCGCGCCGAAACATCCGCTCTATATCGCCTATGAGCATCAGCCCGAGCTGTGGTTCACCCCCGAAGGCTGAGCGCGCCGTTAAGCATTTAACGCTTGTTTTCTAGGGTATCCGCGCCGGCAACGGTAGATTTCTCGCATCTTCACGGGGGTGAGAGAGATGTTGTTTCTGTCGGGTTTTCTGGGCCTGCTGATGGCGGGCGCCACGGCGGGTCTCATGGTGGTATCCTCCGAACCCGAGGAGGAGACGCCGCCGGACGATCTCGAGACCGCTGATGCCGAGGTTGGCGAGGTCTCTCTGCTGGCCGAGGTCAGCGCCGGAGAAATCGCACCCGCGCCGGTCTCGCCGTCCGAGCCGGGACCGGGGGATGACATCACTTGGGGCGATACCTCCGACGATGCGATCGCTGGTGAGGCGGGCGACGATCAGATCAATGGCTATGATGGCGATGACAGCCTCTGGGGCGGGGACGGCGACGACCAGCTCCTCGGGGCGTCCGGGAAAGATACGCTCTGGGGCGACGCGGGGGCCGACACGCTGACCGGCGGCGACGGCGAGGATGAACTCGTCGGCGGCACGGAGGCGGATTTCCTCTCGGGCGGGTTCGGCGCGGACCGGCTCTTTGGCGAGGCCGGGGAGGACACGCTGATCGGCGGCGCGGGCGATGATATGCTCGCGGGCGGTGCCGGCGATGATACGCTGATCGGGGCGGATGGCTCGGATACGTTGACCGGCGATGCCGGGCGCGACGAGTTGAACGGCGACGCCGGGAACGATCTGCTGATCGGCGTCACAACGGAGACGGGCGATGCGGGGGCGGCCGATGCCGATACGCTCAATGGCGGGGCAGGGGAGGACGTGCTGCTAGGCGGCTCGGGCGATTGGCTGCATGGCGGCGAAGAGGGCGACAGTTTCGCGCTGGGCGATTGGATCGATCCGGACGCCCCTGCGACAATCGCAGATTACACGGTCGGGCAGGATCGGTTGGCGGTCATCTACGATCCGCAGGGCACCGCCACGCCGCAGATCAGTATCGAGCCTTCCGAGGCGCATCCCGATGCGGCGTGGATCCTGCTCGACGGCATCCGGCTGGCCGAGGTGCTGGACGCGGCGGGGCTGAGCGCGCAGGACGTGGCGCTGCTCACGCCTGCGCAATTCGCGGCGCAGCAGGCCATAGCGCTTTGAAATAAGGCTTTTCAACAAGACGATTCGCGTCTATACGCGCGCATCTGTTCCGAAAGGGGCAGTCTATGGACCTTGCTGGACGACATCCCGGCTTGCGCCCGAACCCTCAATGTAAGGAGATCCCGATGTCGATCACTGTCGAAGACAAGAACGCGCTTATCAAGGAATACGGCACCAAAGAAGGTGACACCGGTTCCCCCGAAGTTCAGGTCGCAGTTCTGACCAAGCGCATCGCGAACCTGACCGAGCACTTCAAAGAGCACAAGAAAGACAACCACTCGCGTCGTGGTCTTCTGATGCTCGTCGCGCAGCGCCGCAAGCTGCTCGACTACCTGAAGGCGAAAGACGTCGCACGTTACCAGTCGCTGATCGAGCGTCTCGGCCTGCGCCGCTAATCCGCCTCGGATTGGAATTCGAAACGCCCGTGCCTTTGGTGCGGGCGTTTTCATTTGCACTATTCCGACTGAATTGCGAAAATTGGCAACAACAGTCCTTCTGCCTGCAAATTTAAAAACTTTTGGGTAAATGATCTTCCCACCAAAAAACTTTGGTCGGTTCGACTTCTTGTCCTCCTGTATCGTCCGCTCCAAACGGGAAAACGCAAGCATCTGCCCTACCTTGCAGGTGCGTTAACAGGGAGGATTGAGATATGCAGATCGGAGTCTGGATCAGCTTGGCACTGTATTTCGTGCTGATGCTGGCCATCGGGGTCTATGCGTGGCGCAAGTCCACGTCGAGCTCCGAGGAATATATGCTGGGCGGGCGTAACCTGCCGCCCGCGGTGGCCGCCCTGTCGGCAGGCGCATCGGACATGTCGGGCTGGCTGCTTCTGGGCCTGCCGGGCGCGCTCTTCGTGTCGGGCCTGACCCAAAGCTGGATCGGCATCGGCCTTTTCGTCGGCGCTTTCGTGAACTGGATCGTCGTGGCGCCGCGCCTGCGCGAGCAGACCGAGCGCTATGACAACGCGCTGACCATCCCCGGCTTCCTCGCCAATCGCTTCCCGAGCCACGCGACCTTGCTGCGGATGGTTTCGGCGGTGATCATCGTGGTGTTCTTCGCGGTCTACACCGCGTCGGGCCTCGTCGGCGGTGGCAAGCTCTTCGCCAGCGCCTTCGGTGGCAGCTACATGACCGGCGTGATCCTGACGCTGGGTGTCGTGCTGGTCTACACCGTGATCGGCGGCTTCCTCGCGGTGTCGCTCACCGATTTCGTGCAGGGCTGCATCATGATGCTCGCGCTCGTCATCATGCCGATCGTGATCCTCACGACCGGTCAGGGCGACGGCGTGGACGCGGCTGCGAGCCGGTTGACCGATATCGACCCGAATTTCCTCTCGATGACGAACGGGCTGACCTTCGCGGGCTGGCTCTCGGCGGTCGCCTGGGGTCTGGGCTATTTCGGCCAGCCGCATATCATCGTGCGCTTCATGGCCGTGCGCTCGGTTGCCGATGTGCCGAAAGCACGGAATATCGGTATGGGCTGGATGGCGATCTCGCTGATCGGCGCTATCTCGGTCGGTATCTTCGGCCGCGCCTATGCGCAGCGTAACGGGCTCGACGTGCAGGATCCGGAGACGATCTTCATCATCCTGTCGAACCTGCTGTTCCATCCGCTGGTGACCGGCTTCCTCTATGCTGCGCTTCTGGCAGCGATCATGTCGACCGTGTCGAGCCAGCTTCTGGTGTCGTCCTCGTCGCTGACCGAAGACTTCTACAAGATCGTCTTCAACAAGGACGCGTCGGACCGCACGCTGGTGAATGTCGGCCGTCTCGCGGTGCTGGCTGTGGGGATCGCTGCGATCATCATCGCGTCGAACCCCGACAGCAAAGTGCTAGGCCTCGTGTCGAACGCATGGGCCGGGTTCGGGGCCGCCTTCGGTCCGCTGACCGTGATCGTCTGGATTTCGCTGGGCTGGGGCTCGTTCCTCTACGAGATCATCCCGGGCTTCATCGCGGCCTTCATCGCCATCGTGGTGGTGAGCCTCGCGTCCGAAGACAGAGGCGAGTTCCGCCCGATCGAGTGATCGAAGAGCTTACGCGCATCATTGCGCCCGTCCCGAAAGGGGCGGGCGTTTTGCATTCTGGCTATTTCGCTGCGGCGGAAAGTTGAGAAAATCCATTAGGACGGCATCGCACGCGTGCCTTGGGCCCCTTTGGTTCAAGCGCGAAGAGGTTCGGACGGTTCGAAAAATAGGGGCGCCACTTTTTATCTGGCAAGTTCCCGATCAAGACCCCGTGGTCTTTCTTCATGATCGTGGCCAGTTCCGCGAGAGGCACTCCAGCGCCGTCCTTGCTGTGTGCCTCGATCGCTGCGCGAATTTTTTCATCGAGACTGGCAGATTTCTTGACTACTGGCGGTCGTGCCGGAGCTGCGGTCGTTTTTGACTTCAGCAGATGAAACACTGAACAGCTTTCACGAAATGCCTTCGGCGCTTTCTCCTGTCCGACGCCGTGCACTTCCATCCCTTTTTCCCTGAGCCTGGTCGCGAGGTGGGTGAAGTCACCATCGGAGCTTGCGATGACGAACCGTTCGGCGCGTCGTTCCAAAGCGAGCTCGAGTGCGTCGAGGGCGAGCAACACGTCTCCTGCGTTCTTGCCGCTTCCGGAATGCACCAGCCGGATCGAAGGGCTGTCGCCCCACGATCTAATCTGCGCGACATCACCGTAGGCACGCCGGATGAAAGCGCCTGGCGCGAACTTGAGGATCTGGGAAGCAAAAGTGGCGGAGATATTCTCGCCATCGATGAAAAGGGCAGTGGGTTTGCTCATGGGGTCACAATAATCAATGTTAATAACTACAGGCCGACGATGGCGTGCCAATCTGGCTAGAATTGGGCGTTGGCCGTTTCTTTCCCTAAGGACTCTTCGCTTCCCAAACCCCTTCATTTCCTGTATTGGCAGGCCCATCTGAGACGTGACGCCTCGAGCCCCCGGGCGCGTGCAACAGGATAAGGGGGCGGCGGCAATGGGGCCGCCATTCAAATCGGGAGACACGGGATACGCCCGTGAGAGCTCCCAGACAGGATACGCTGAATGTTCAATGTTGTGAAAAAATCCATCCAGTGGGGCGAAGAAGAGCTCACTCTGGAAACCGGCAAGGTTGCCCGTCAGGCTGACGGTTCGGTCATCGCCACTCTGGGCGAAACCTCCGTCATGGCCAACGTGACCTTTGCCAAGGAACCGAAGCCGGGCCAGGACTTCTTCCCGCTCACGGTTCATTACCAAGAGAAATACTATGCCGCCGGTAAAGTGCCGGGCGGCTTCTTCAAGCGCGAGGCTCGTCCGTCCGAAAAAGAGACGCTCACCTCGCGCCTGATCGACCGCCCGTGCCGTCCGCTCTTCGTGGAAGGCTTCAAGCACGAAGTGCTCGTGATGTGCACCGTGCTGTCGCATGACCTCGTCAACGAGCCCGATATCGTCGCGATGATCGCCGCTTCGGCCGCGCTGACGATCTCGGGCGTGCCGTTCATGGGCCCGATCGCCGCTGCGCGCGTCGGCTTCTCGGATGGCGAATACGTTCTGAACCCCGAAGTCGACGACATGCAGAAGCTGCGGGAGAACCCCGAGCAGCGTCTGGACCTCGTCGTCGCGGGCACCAAGGACGCCGTGATGATGGTGGAATCGGAAGCTTACGAGCTGTCCGAAGCCGAGATGCTGGGTGCGGTCAAGTTCGGCCATGACGCGATGCAGCCGGTGATCGACATGATCATCGACCTCGCCGAAGCCGCCGCGAAAGAGCCCTTCGACTTCAAAGCGCCCGACTACTCGGCGATGCTCGAGACCGTCAAAGGTCTGGGCGAAGAGAAGATGCGTGCCGCTTACGCGATCTCGGACAAGCAAGAGCGCGTGGCCGCGGTCAACGCCGCCAAGGAAGAGATCAAGTCGAAGCTCACCGAAGAGCAGCTCGAAGATCCGACGCTGGGCACCGCGATGAAGAAGCTGGAATCGGCTGTTCTGCGTGGTGACGTCGTGAAGAACGGTCGCCGCATCGACGGTCGTGCGCTGGACGAGGTTCGCCCGATCGTGGCGGAAACCGGTCTGCTGCCGCGCACCCACGGCTCGTCGCTGTTCACCCGCGGTGAGACGCAGGCGCTGGTCGTGACCACGCTGGGCACCGGCGACGATGAGCAGATCATCGATGCGCTGCACGGCAACTCGCGCTCGAACTTCCTGCTGCACTACAACTTCCCGCCCTACTCGGTCGGCGAAGTGGGCCGCGTCGGTTCGCCCGGTCGTCGTGAGATCGGCCACGGCAAGCTCGCGTGGCGCGCGCTGCAGGCGGTTCTCCCGGCTGCGACCGACTTCCCCTACACGATCCGTCTCGTCTCCGAGATCACCGAGTCCAACGGCTCGTCCTCGATGGCGTCGGTCTGCGGTGGCTCGCTGGCAATGATGGATGCGGGCGTTCCGCTGAAATCGGCCGTGGCGGGTGTCGCGATGGGTCTGGTGCTCGAAGAGGATGGCTCCTGGGCCGTTCTGACCGACATCCTTGGCGACGAGGATCACCTCGGCGACATGGACTTCAAGGTCGCAGGCACCGAAGAGGGCATCACCTCGCTGCAGATGGACATCAAGGTCGCCGGCATCACCGCCGAGATCATGGAGAAAGCTCTGGAGCAGGCACGCGCTGGCCGCATGCACATCCTCGGCGAGATGAACAAGGCGCTCTCCGCGGGCCGCACGGAATTCTCCGCCCACGCTCCGCGCATCGAGACGATGACCGTTCCCACCGACAAGATCCGTGAAGTGATCGGTTCGGGCGGCAAGGTCATCCGCGAGATCGTGGAAGTGTCGGGTGCCAAGGTCGACATCAATGACGACGGCGTGATCAAGATTGCTTCGGCCAATGCCGAGGCCATCAAGAAAGCGCATGACATGATCCACGCCATCGTGGCTGAGCCCGAAGAGGGTCAGATCTACACCGGCAAGGTCGTGAAGCTCGTCGATTTCGGCGCCTTCGTGAACTTCTTTGGCAAGCGTGACGGTCTCGTCCACGTGTCCCAGATCGCCAACAAGCGCCTGAACCACCCGAGCGATCTGCTCAAGGAAGGTCAGGAAGTGAAGGTGAAACTTCTGGGCTTCGACGATCGCGGCAAGGTGCGCCTTGGCATGAAGATGGTCGATCAGGAAACCGGCGAAGAAATCGCGCCGGAAAAGCGTGAAGAGAAAGCCGACTGATCGGTTTGATCCGCTGGAAGATTGAGAAAGGCCCCGGAGCGATCCGGGGCCTTTTGCTTTTCGCGCGCCGGCTGGGTGGCGCGGATATGAAAAAGCCCCGGACGCTGCCGGGGCTCTCTCGTAAGCGGGTAAGCTGGGCTCAGCCCTGCGACTTGACGGTGCGCAGGTAGGGCAGTTTGACGTCGACTTCGCCGAACTTCTCTTTCGCCTCGTCGGTCGAGACCGACAGCGCGACGATCACGTCCTGACCCGGCACCCAGTTCGCGGGGGTCGCGAAGGGCTTGCCGTCGGTCGCCTGAACGGCGTCGAGCGCGCGGATGATTTCGGCGAAGTTGCGGCCGACCGACATCGGGTAGGACATGGTCAGGCGGACTTTCTTGTCCGGGCCGATGATGAAGACGGTGCGCACGGAGGCCGAATCCGCGGCGGTGCGGCCGTCGGGCATGTAGGCATCGGCGGGGAGCATGTCATACAGCTTCGACACGTTCAGCGAGGTGTCGTCGATGATCGGGAAGTTCGCGGGCGCGCCGGCGACCTGCTCGATGTCCGATTTCCACTTCACGTGCTCTTCGACGCTATCGACCGAAACGCCCATGACCTTGGTGTTGCGCTTCTCGAACTCGGGGGCGAGTTGAGCAACTGCGCCGAACTCGGTGGTGCAAACCGGGGTGAAGTCTTTCGGGTGCGAGAACAGGATGGCGTAGCTGTCGCCGATCCAGTCGTGGAACTTGATCTCGCCAGCGGTCGAGTCAGCGGTGAAATCGGGAGCGGTGTCATTGATACGCAGGCCCATGAAAAACCTCCTGTGTTTGCGTAAAATCACGTCTTTCCGGGATATAAGCCCTCGCCGGGGCCCATTCCAGCCAGTTTAGAACCTTTTTAAACTCGGAGCCTGCGACCTTTCGTCAGGCCTTGCGCAGGACGGGGAGTGGTGAAACGCTCGCGCGCGACATCTGTGTGCCGGAGGCTGAAATGATCGAGAAGCGGAATTTCTACATCAATGGGGAATGGGTCGCGCCCAAGGCGGCGCGCGAGTACGAGGTGATCGACCCGTCCACTGAGGATCCCTGCGCGGTGATCTCGCTTGGCGATAAGGCCGACACGGATGCGGCGGTCGCTGCGGCAAAGGCGGCGTTGCCCGGCTGGAAGGCGACGGACCCGGCAGAGCGGATCGCGGCGGTCGAGCGGATCGCCAAGGTCTATGCCGAGCGCGCCGAGGACATGGCGCAGGCGATGAGCCTCGAGATGGGCGCGCCGATCGATCTGGCGCGCAAGAACCAGTGGGGCGCGGGGGCCTATCACATCAAGAACTTCATCGACGCGGCGAAAGCCTTCGACTGGGTGCATCCGCTGGGCGACGGCACGCCGGGCGCGATGATCGCCTATGAACCCGTCGGCGTCGTCGGGCTGATCACGCCGTGGAACTGGCCGATGAACCAGGTGACGCTGAAGGTGATCCCGGCGATCCTCGCGGGCTGCACGATGGTGCTGAAACCGTCCGAGGAAGCGCCGCTCTCCTCGCTGCTGTTTGCGGAAATCCTCGACGCGGCGGGTCTGCCCAAGGGCGTGTTCAACCTTGTGAATGGCGATGGCGTTGGCGTCGGCACGCAGCTTTCGACCCATCCGGACGTCGAGATGATTTCCTTCACCGGCTCGACCCGGGCTGGCAAGGCCATCTCGAAGGCGGCGGCCGATACGCTCAAGCGGGTGACGCTGGAGCTGGGCGGCAAAGGCGCCAACCTGATCTTCGCCGATGCGGATGAGGATGCGGTGGCGCGCGGCGTAAAGCACTGCTTCCAGAACTCGGGCCAAAGCTGCAACGCGCCGACGCGGATGCTGGTCGAGCGGTCGGCCTATGACAAGGCCGTGGAAATCGCGCGCCAGACCGCAGAGGCCACGCAGGTGGCCAGCCCGCGCGAGGAGGGCAAACATATCGGCCCGGTCGTGAACAAGGCGCAGTTCGACAAGATTCAGGGCCTGATCGAGACCGGCATCGCGGAGGGCGCGAAGCTCGTCGCGGGTGGTCCCGGACGGCCCGAGCATCTCAATCGCGGCTTCTATGTCCGTCCGACGGTCTTTGCCGATTGCGATCCCTCGATGACGATCATGAACGAGGAAATCTTCGGCCCCGTCCTGTCGATCATGCCCTTCGACAGCGAGGAGCAGGCAATCGAGGTGGCCAATGCCACGCCTTACGGTCTGACCAATTACCTGCAATCGGGCGATGGCGCGCGGCGCAACCGTCTGGCGCGGCAGCTGCGCTCGGGGATGGTCGAGATGAACGGTCAGGACCGTGGCGCAGGCGCGCCGTTCGGCGGCGTGGGTTCCTCTGGCCGGGCGCGCGAGGGTGGCCGCTGGGGCATCGAGGAATTCTGCGACGTGAAGTCGATCTCGGGCTGGGCTGAGTAAGGGGCGCTGCCCCTCTTGGCCTATCGGCCAATTCACCCCGGGATATTTCTGCCAAGAGGAACAGGGGCGGTTGCGAAAGCGGCCGCCCTTCGACATGATCGCGCGGCTTTTGGAACGGGAGAATGAGATGAGCTTCACGCTGGCGACCTGGAACATCAACTCGGTGCGGCTGCGCGAGGGGCTTGTGCGCA
Organism: Thioclava electrotropha; assembly: GCF_002085925.2. Taxonomy (NCBI): domain Bacteria; kingdom Pseudomonadati; phylum Pseudomonadota; class Alphaproteobacteria; order Rhodobacterales; family Paracoccaceae; genus Thioclava; species Thioclava sediminum. Next base: position 3,975,335 of record NZ_CP053562.1, on the reverse strand, counting down.
AGCTGATGGAGGAAGAGGCGCCCGACGTGCTCTGCCTGCAGGAATGCAAGAGCCCGGTCGAGAAGATCCCGCTCGAGGGGTTCAAGGCACTGGGCTACACCCACATGGTTGCGCGCGGCCAGAAGGGCTATAACGGCGTCGCGATCTTCTCGAAAATCCCGATGGAAGAGAACAGCGCCCATGATTTCGCCGATCTCGGCCATGCACGCCATGTCGCCGGGACGCTCGAGAACGGGGTGACCATCCACAACTTCTATGTCCCCGCGGGCGGCGACGTGCCGGATCGCGAGGTGAACGAGAAGTTTGGGCAGAAGCTCGATTACCTCACCCAGATGCGCGATCACTTCGCCGCGGAAGGTCCGAAGAAATCAATCCTCGTGGGCGACCTAAACATCGCGCCGCGCGAGGATGACGTCTGGAGCCACAAGCAGCTTCTGAAGATCGTCAGCCACACGCCGATCGAGGTCGAGCATCTGCACGACACGATGGAAGCGGGCAAATGGGTGGACATCACCCGGCAGGACATTCCCGAGGGGCTTTTGTATTCGTGGTGGTCCTATCGGGCGCGCGACTGGGATGCCGCCGACAAGGGGCGCAGGCTCGATCACATCTGGGCGACGCCGGATATTTCGAACGCGGCCCATGGCAGTCGTGTGCTGCGGGCTGCGCGCGGTTGGGAGAAGCCCTCCGATCACGCGCCGGTTTTCGCGACCTTCGATCTGTAATCGCTTGCGGCAGCGCGCCGCGGTCAAACGGGTTTGCGTTCGGCCCATCCGAGGCCATATAGGAAAGCAAATCCTCCGCAATTTCGGGAGACGGACATGCTGGAACTGGGTGGCGGCGCCAAGGCCGCAGGCAAGAGCGACTACGTCAAGGACGTGACCGAAGCCAACTTCATGGCCGAGGTGATCGAGAAATCGCAGACCGTGCCGGTCATCGTCGATTTCTGGGCGCCGTGGTGCGGCCCGTGCAAGCAGCTCGGCCCGGCGCTGGAAGCCGAGGTCGAAGCCGCGAAAGGCGCGGTCGTGATGGCCAAAGTCAATGTCGACGAAAACCAGATGATCGCGGGTCAGATGCGCGTGCAGTCGATCCCGACCGTCTATGCCTTCTGGCAGGGCCAGCCGATCGATGGTTTCCAGGGCGCGCTGCCGCCTTCCGAGATCAAGAGCTTCGTGGCCAAGCTGATCGAAGCGTCCGGCGGTGAGACCGGCAACGGTCTGGGCGATGCGGTCGAGGCGGCGGAAGCCATGCTGGCCGAGGGCGCGGCGGAAGACGCGGCGGAGACCTTCGCAGCGATCCTCGAAGAAGATGGCGAGCTGGCGGAGGCCCATGGCGGCCTGATCCGCGCGCGCATCGCGCTGGACCAACTGGACGCGGCAGGCGCGGCTTTGGCCGCCGTGCCCCCGAAGCTGTCCGACAGCGCCCCGGTCGAGGCCGCGCGTGCGCAGCTCGATCTGGCGAAGCAGGCGCAATCGGCGGGTCCGCTCGACGATCTGAAGGGCAAGGTCGAGGCCAATCCCGACGATCATCAGGCGCGCTTCGACTATGCGCAGGCGCTTTATGCGGCCGGCAATGCCGAGGAAGCCGTGGACCAGCTGCTCGAGTTGTTCCGCCGCGATCGCGAATGGGACAACGAGGCCGCGAAGACGCAGCTTTTCACCATTTTCGACGCGCTCAAGCCGAACGATCCGATCGTGGCGAAAGGCCGCCGTCGTCTGTCGTCGATGATATTTGCCTGAGGGCATGGGCGCGCTAGTTTCATCCGCATGATGAAGAAAGGCGACTTGCCCGAAATCCTTCCGCTTTTTCCGCTGCCCGGTGCGCTGCTGCTGCCCCGGGCGCGGCTTCCGCTGCATATCTTCGAGCCGCGCTATCTGCAGATGATCGAAGATTGCATGAAGACCAAGTCTCGGCTGATCGGGATGATCCAGCCGATCAAGGGGCCGGAGGGGCAAAACCACCTCAACGCGATCGGCTGCGCGGGCCGTCTGACCGGGTTCTCTGAGACCGAGGACGGGCGCTACATGATCACCCTGTCGGGGATCTCGCGCTATCGCATCGTGAAACAGATCGAGGGCTTCACCCCCTATATTCGCGCCGAGGTCAGCTGGGCCGGGTTCGAGCGGGATCTTGGTGCGGCCGAGCATGACAACGGCTTCGACCGCGACGAGTTTCTCGACCTGCTGGCGAAGTTTTTCCATGCGCAGGGGCTGGATACCGATTGGGAAACCTTGAAAGATGCCGATGACGAGTTGCTGATCAACTCGCTCGGGATGCTGTTGCCGCTGGAGCCGGAGGATAAGCAGGCGCTGCTGGAGGCGCCCTGTCTGGCCACCCGGCGCGAGACCTTGGTGACCCTGATCGAATATGCGCTGCATGGCGGCGGAGAGGAGCGGTTGCAATGAGCGACGAGACTGAGAGCGCACCGGCGCCCGAGACGGCCCGCGAGAAGCCGCTGTTCGACCGGCACATGCTGGAGGCGCTCGTCTGCCCGCTGACCCATGCGGTGCTGAAATACGATGCCGAGAAGCAGGAGCTGGTTTCGCAGCCCGCGAAGCTAGCCTTCCCGATCCGGGGCGGGATTCCGATCCTGCTGGCAGACGAGGCCCGCCGGATCGACGAGTAAGGCGCGTCGCTTACAGAGCGCGGCCCTGCAACAGGCGGGGCAGGGGGCCCGACAGGCCCGCCGCTTGCTGCATGAACCCGCGGCGCAGCCCCGGGATCGCCTGCACCAGACCCATCCCCAGATCGCGCCCCGCTTTCAACAGCGGATTGTCGTTCGAGAACAGCTTGTTCACGGTATCCATGCCGAGCGCGAGCGAGGTCGAGTCGAAGCGCCGCCAGCCCTGATAGCGATCCAGCACGTCCTCGGCGCCGATATCTTCGCCGCGGCGCATCGCTTCCACGACGATCTCCGCCAGCGCCGCCACATCGCGCAGCCCGAGGTTCAGGCCTTGGCCCGCGATCGGGTGCACGCCATGCGCCGCATCGCCCACCAGCGCCACGCGCGGCGCGACATAGGCTTTCGCAAGCGTCAGGTTCAGCGGGTAGGAAAAGCGCGGACCGGCCAGTTTGATCTCGCCCAGGAAATCGCCGAAGCGCGGGCGCAGCACGGCGAGGAAATCCTCGTCATCCAGTGCCGAAATGGTCTTCGCGTTTTCCTCGGTCTCGCTCCAGACGATCGACGACCGGTTGCCCTTCAGCGGCAGGATGGCGAGCGGCCCGGTCGGCATGAAGAACTGCTGCGCGATGCCGTTATGGGGTTTCTCGTGCTCGACCGCAGCGACCAGCGCGGTCTGACCGTAGCCCCAGCCCTCGCGGGTGATCCCGGCGCGTTCGGCCACGCCCGACCGGCGACCATCGGCCCCGATCAGCAGCTTCGCGGTCAGGGTCTTGCCGGTGGACAGGCTCACTTCGACCCCGCCCGGCACGACCTGCTGCCCTGTTACCTGCGTCTCGTGCAGCAGCGTGATCTTGTCGCTCGCCTCCATCGCATCGAGGAAGGCACGATAGAGGTAGCGATCCTCCAGCATGTAGCCGACCGGCGCCTGATCCAGCTCGCGCGCGTCGAAATGCAGGAAGAAAGGGGCCGCCCCTTCGCCTGCGTGACCATCGGCGGCTTTCACTTCCATCATCGGCTGCGCCTGATCGGCCAGCCCGTCCCAGACGCCAATGGCGTGCAGCAATTTCTGCGACGCGATGGCCAGCGCATAGGCGCGGCCGTCGAACGTGTCGGTCGCGCGCTGGCGTGCCGGAGCGGCGTCGACAAGGGTCACGGACAGGCCGGCGGAGGCCAGTGCAAGCGCCAAGGCGGGGCCGTTGAGCCCGCCGCCCGCGATGATGACGTCTGAATCGTGTTTCATGGCGCTTACTATGGCGCTGGAAGCGGGATTGTCCATGCGCGGGACTGTCGCTAGCGTGGCGGAAAGAACGAAGGAGGCGGGCATGGAATGGCGGTTGGCAGGGGCTGCGGAACAAGGGCGGGCAATTGCCGCCGGTCAGCTCGATCCGGTGGAGCAGACCGAGGCCTATCTGGAGGCGGCTGAAGCCTCAGAGGACATCTATGCGCGTCTCACGGCGCAGCGGGCCCGGGACGAGGCAATGGCTGCGCATCAACGCGCCAAGCAGGGAACCAGACGCGGGATGCTCGACGGGGTCGCGCTGTCTTGGAAGGACCTTTACGACACCGCCGGGGTCGCGACCGAGGCGGGCTCGCGGCTGCTGGCCGGGCGCGTGCCCGAGCGCGATGCGGATGTGCTGATCGAAGCCACGCTGGGCGGCTCGGTCTGTCTGGGCAAGACGCATATGACGGAGCTGGCTTTCTCCGGGTTGGGCGTGAACCCGATGACCGCGACGCCGCCGAATATCCATGATCCCGAACTCGCGCCGGGCGGTTCGTCCTCGGGCGCGGCGCTGTCGGTCGCGCGCGGCTTGGCTGCGGCGGCGATCGGTTCTGATACGGGCGGCTCGGTGCGTATTCCGGCGGCATGGAACGATCTCGTGGGGCTGAAGACGACACATGGGCGGATCACGACGAAAGGCGTCGTGCCGCTGTGCCGGACCTTCGACACGGTCGGGCCGATCACCCGCAATGTCGAGGATGCCGCGCATGTGCTCGCGCTGCTGGAACGCCGCGCCGCGCCGGACCTGCGCGAGACGAGCCTCAAGGGTAAACGGCTTCTGGTGCTCGAAGGGCTGGCCTTCGAAGGCACACGGGAAAAGCCGGTGCAGGGCTTCGAGCGGGCCGTCGAGGCCTTCGCCAAGGCGGGTGCGGTGATCGAGCGGCGGGGCCTGCCGATGGTGCGCCCGGCGATGGACCTTTCCGGTGTTCTCTTCGCCCCCGAAGCCTATGGCGAGTGGAAGCACGAGATCGAAGCCGCGCCCGAGAAGATGTTCGCGGCGATCCTCGAGCGGTTCCGCAGCGGGCGCGACGCGCTGGCCTCGGATTACGCGAAAGGCTGGCACGAGCTGGCGGGCTATCGCGCCGCCTATCTGGAGGCGACCGCGGAATATGACGCCGTTCTGGTGCCGACCTCGCCGATCCTGCCGCCCGATGTGCGCCGCCTTCTGAGCGACAAGGCTTATTTCCAGGAAGAGAACGTGCTCGCGCTGCGCAATACCCGGATCGGCAACGTGCTGGGGCTGTGTGCGCTCAACCTTCCGACGGGCATCCCAAGCTGCGGGATTTCGCTGATGGCGCCGCCGATGACGGAGGATCGGCTGCTGCGTTTGGGGATGGCCGCCGAATCGTCGCTGGCCTGAAAACCACATTTCTTGTGGTCAACCCGCTCTGGAGCTTGTCTTTTTCTGGACGAAACGGCGGAGCTTTTGTAACCTCGTCGGCAATAAGGGGCGACATAGACCCCATTCGATGAGGCACAGATGGACTTTCCCGAGCGGTTTTCGAACCTGCCCGAATACGCATTTCCGCGTTTGCGCGCGCTGCTCGATTCGCATGAACCGGGCGGCGACGTTTTGGCTATGTCCATCGGTGAGCCGCGCCATCCCATGCCCGAGTTCGTCGGCGATGTGATCGCGCAAAGCCTTGGAGAGTTTGGGAAATATCCCGCCAATGACGGCACGCCCGAATTGCTGGATGCGATCTCGGACTGGCTGAAGCGACGCTATTCGGTCGAGATCGGACCCGATCGGATCATGGCGCTCAACGGCACTCGCGAGGGGCTCTACAACGCCGCGATGGCGCTTTCGCCCGAACAAAAGCGCGGCAAAACGCCCGTGATCGCGATCCCGAACCCGTTCTATCAGGTCTATGCGGTGGCGGCTGCAGCCGTCGGCGCGGAGCCGGTTTTCGTGCCCGCAGGCGCCGATACGGGGTTTTTGCCTAATTATGCGGCACTTCCGGCGGAGGTGCTGGACCGCATCACCGTGGCCTATCTGTGCTCGCCCTCGAATCCGCAGGGCGCGGTCGCGAGCCGCGAATATCTGGCCGATCTGCTGCATCTGGCCGAGAAGCACGATTTCAGCGTCTTCGCCGACGAGTGCTATTCCGAGATCTGGCGTGAGGCCCCGCCGCCCGGTGCGGCACAGGTCGCCGCCGAGGAGGGCATCGACCCCGAGCGCGTAGTGATCTTCCACTCACTCTCGAAGCGGTCGAACCTGCCGGGTCTGCGCTCGGGCTTCCTCGCCGCCGGGCCGCAAAGCATCAAACATATCCGTCGCCTGCGCGCCTATGCCGGCGCGCCGCTGCCGCAGCCGCTGCAGCGCGTGGCCGAGCGGGCTTGGGCGGATGAGGCCCATGTCACGGAAAATCGTCGCCTCTACGCCGAGAAATACGAGATCGCGGGACAGATCTTCGACGGCGTCGATGGCTTCCAGCTGCCGCAGGGCGGCTTCTTCCTGTGGCTTCCCATCGAAGACGGGGAGGCGGCGGCGCTCAAGCTTTGGACAGAAACCGGCATTCGCGTGCTGCCGGGCGCCTATCTCGCGCGCGAGGTGAACGGGGAAAACCCCGGCCAGAAATATATCAGAGTGGCTCTGGTCGCTCCAAAAGCAGAAACGCAGCGCGGGCTGATGCAGCTCCGCGACTGCCTATACGGTTGAGGACGGTAGGTTATGGCATCTTATCAGGTTCGACAGCGCGATCCGCTTTTCGATCAGGACACGCAAGCCGTTCTGGAACGGCGTGGCAAAGAGTTGGTAGGGGGGCTGCTGGTCGTCTTCGGCCTGCTCGCCGCGATGATGCTTTTCTCCTATCACCCCGAAGATCCAAGCTGGATGGCGTCCTCGGATGAGCCGGTGCAGAACTGGCTGGGCCGGATCGGCGCCGGGATCGCCTCGCCCCTGTTCGTGATCGTCGGGCACGGCGCGTGGCTGCTGCCCGCGGCGCTGGTGGCCTGGGGACTGCGCATGATCACCCATCGCGGCGAAGAGCGTCTCGTGTCACGGATGATCTTCTTCCCGATCGCAGTGGCCGTCGCCGCCGTTTACGCGGCCCTTCTGGTGCCGGGCGATCAATGGGGGCAGGCCTTTGGCCTCGGTGGGCATTTCGGCGACATGATCGCGGGCGCGATGCTCGGGATCGTCCCGATCTCGGGCGTGGTCGGACTGAAGCTTCTGTCGCTGGTCCTCGCGGCGGCGATGCTGGCCATGGCGACCTTCGTTCTCGGCTTCACCAAGCCTGAGCTGCAAGCGATCACGCGCTTCATGTGGCTGGGCACGGTCGCGATCTATGTCGGCGCGATGAACATTCTGGGCCGTGGGGCATCGGCTTCGGTCATGGGGGCTCGTTCGGCGGCAGAGCGTGCGCGTCAGCGCCGCGCGGAAGCGGCCGAACGCGCCGCAGAGCTGGCGGCTTGGGAAGAGCAACAGGCCTATGCCGCGCATGACTGGGCGCCCGAGGTCGAAGCGGCCCCGGCGGCACGTCCGTCCTTCCTGTCGCGGATCCGTCGCCCGGTGGAGCCGGATTACGATCCCTACGACGCCTCGCCCGAACTGTTCGAGACTGAGCCCTATTGGGACGACCAGCCGCAGCCTGCGGCGCCGACCGAGGATCGCATTCGCGCCCGGATCAGCCAGGCGGTGCAGAACCGCAAGTCGGCGCCGATCGTGACCGATTACGCGCCCGAGCCTGAGGCCCCGCTGCATCACGATATGCCCGAGACCTTCGCCGACCCCGAGCCGGAGCAGCCGCGTCCTTCGGCCTCGGTTCTGGCCGCCGTCGCCAAGCGCCTTGCGCGCGCACCGCGCCAGCCGCAGGTCGTGCATCAGGAGCCGCCGCTGCGGGCCGAACCGCAACTGCGCGCCGAGCCGCCGCTCAAGGCCAAGCCGCGCTTCATGCCGGGCTTTGGCGCACCTGCCGCTGCCGCCGAGCATGCGCCCGAAATGGCCTATGCCGGTGCCGACGAGCCGCAAATGACGGCGGCTGAGCAGGTCGCGCAGGACTATGACTATACGGGCGACGACAGCCGCGACTGGACCCACCCGGATTACGAAGGCTTCGAGGCCGATCCCCGCGACATGCGCACCGAGCATTTCTACGCAGGCGAGCCGCACTCCTTCGACGAGACGGGCGCTGCGCAATGGATCGAGGAAGACGTGGTGCCGGAGATTCCGGCCTCTGCGCGAGGTCTCGACCGTCAGGTCATCAAGCAGCCCGAGCCGAAGCGCGTCGTGCAGCCTGCGGCGAAACCCGCAGCCCCCTCGCGTCGCGCGATCGAAGAGGCGCAGCCGAAGATGGCTTTCGAGAAGCCGAAAACCGCGCCTTTCGAGATGCCGCCGCTGTCGCTGCTGACCAACCCCACGACGATCCAGCGTCACCAGCTCTCGGATGAGGCGCTGGAAGAGAACGCGCGGATGCTCGAAACCGTGCTCGACGATTACGGCGTGAAGGGCGAGATCGTCTCGGTCCGCCCCGGCCCCGTCGTCACCATGTATGAGCTTGAGCCCGCGCCGGGTCTGAAAGCCAGCCGCGTGATCGGTCTGGCCGACGATATCGCCCGCTCGATGTCGGCGCTGTCGGCACGTGTCTCGACCGTGCCGGGCCGCTCGGTGATCGGTATCGAACTGCCGAACGATCACCGCGAAAAGGTCGTGCTGCGCGAGATCCTCTCGGCGCGCGATTTCGACGACAAGAACATCAAGCTGCCGCTGGCTCTGGGCAAGACGATCGGCGGCGAGCCGATCGTGACCAACCTCGCCAAGATGCCCCACCTGCTGATCGCGGGGACGACCGGCTCGGGTAAGTCGGTGGCGATCAACACGATGATCCTGTCGCTGCTCTACCGTCTGACGCCGGAAGAGTGCCGCCTGATCATGATCGACCCGAAGATGCTCGAACTCTCCGTCTATGACGGCATTCCGCATCTGCTGTCGCCGGTTGTGACCGACCCGAAGAAGGCGGTCGTCGCCCTGAAATGGGTCGTCTCGGAGATGGAAGAGCGCTATCGCAAAATGTCCAAGATGGGCGTGCGGAATATCGAGGGCTACAACGGGCGCGTGAAGGAAAGCCTCGACAAGGGCGAGATGTTCAAGCGCACCGTGCAGACCGGCTTCGACGAGGAAACCGGCGAGCCGATCTTCGAGACGGATGAATTCCAGCCCGAGCCTTTCCCCTATATCGTCGTCATCGTCGACGAGATGGCCGATCTGATGATGGTCGCGGGCAAGGAGATCGAGGCCTGCATCCAGCGTCTGGCGCAGATGGCGCGGGCTTCGGGCATCCACCTGATCATGGCCACGCAGCGTCCCTCGGTCGATGTCATCACCGGCACGATCAAGGCGAACTTCCCGACCCGGATCTCCTTCCAGGTGACGTCGAAGATCGACTCGCGCACCATTCTGGGTGAGCAGGGCGCCGAGCAGCTTCTGGGCATGGGCGACATGCTCTACATGGCAGGCGGCGGCAAGATCACCCGTTGCCACGGGCCGTTCGTCTCCGACGAGGAAGTCGAGGAAATCGTCAACCACCTCAAGAGCTTCGGTCCGCCGGAATACATGTCGGGCGTGGTCGAAGGCCCCGATGACGACACGGCGAGCGATATCGACGCGGTGCTCGGCCTCAACACCGGTGGCAATACCGGCGGTGAGGATGCGCTCTACGATCAGGCGGTGGGCATCGTGATAAAGGATCGCAAATGCTCGACCTCCTACATCCAGCGCAAGCTGGGCATCGGCTATAACAAGGCCGCGCGCCTCGTGGAGCAGATGGAAGATCAGGGCATCGTGTCCTCGGCCAACCATGTCGGCAAGCGCGAAATCCTCGTGCCCGAGCAGCAGTAAGCCGGTCACAATCAGAAATGCGACGCGCCCCGGGGAATACCTCGGGGCGCTTTGCGTTTCAGGGGCCCCTTACTCGGGACGACCGCCGGGCGCCGTGATCCGATACGGGGGCGCTGTTATTGAATGACATCCCCTGTTAGGCGCAAATGCGCTCAAGACGGACCCGCAGCGCGATTGGCGCGTTACGGCGGGACTTCCGCTTTCGCAAGGAGTGCCTAAATCTATGGTCATGAAACAGATCCGCATCCTGCTCGCCGCGATCTTCACGCTGGCGCTCGCCCTTCCGGCCTCGGCCGGGAAAGTCTCGTTGAATCAGATATCGTCCTATCTGAACTCGCTGACCTCCGCCTCGGCGGATTTCACGCAGGTCAACTCGGACGGGTCGATCTCGACCGGCAAGCTGTTCATCAAGCGGCCCGGTCGGGCGCGCTTTCAGTACAATAACGACAAGACGCTCGTGCTGGCCTCGGCCAACCGGGTCGCGGTGTTCGATCCGAAATCGAACCAGCCGCCGGAGCAATATCCGCTGGTGAAGACGCCGCTGAACCTGATCCTCGGGCGCAATATCGACCTGAATCGCAACGGCATGGTCGTCGGCTACACGACGGACGGGCCGAAGACGATCGTGACCGCACAGGATCCGCAGCATCCTGAATACGGGAATATTCAGCTGGTCTTCACCGACGGGCCGGTCGAGCTGCGCCAATGGGTGATCACCAACCAGTCGGGCGAGAAGACCACGACGATCCTGAACAACCTGCAAAAGGGCGGCAACTTCGCCACGTCGATGTTCTCCATCGATCAGGCATTGGCCCAGCGGCGCTGATTGCTCAGCGCCGGCAGGATTGCAGTTGAATCTGATACATCTGCGCGCGGGATGCGACACGGTTGGCGACGGCAAGAAGCCAGGATTTCGACCGGTGTGACCCGCGCGAGTAGCCGCCGCGCCCTTCGTGATAGGCCAGATACTGGTTGCGCGCGTCGGCCTTGGAGATGCCGAGCTTCTTCTGCGTGCCGTCCATGTACCAACCCATGAAATCGGTGGCGTCGGCGATGCGATTGCGCCTTGCACCGAAGCGATGGGTGTCTTCGCGATACTCATCCCAGGTGCCGTCTAGGGCTTGGCTGTAGCCATAGGCGGAGCTTTGACGGCCCAGTGGGATGATCCCGAGCGCGAAGCGCTGCGGCGTCTTCGCATTGCCGTCGAACTTGCTTTCCTGGTGGATCGTGGCCATCTGCACGGCGACCGGAACGCCCCAGCGGGCCTCCGTCCGGCGCATGGCGTTGAAGTATTGCGGGCGTTCTTTGATGATCGCGCAGGCGTCATCAAGATTACGCGGGGGCTTGGACGGTCCGCCTCCGCAGGCGGCCACCGCAAGCACTACGCCGAGGGCGAGGTATTTCTTCATAGCTGCTCTTCTTTGCTCTGACGGCCTTGTTTTTTGTCAGTCTATGCGTAATTGGCCCGTTCGAAAACCGGGAAACGCACAGGATCAGCGGACTGTCGCGACGAATCGGACAATCTGTTTCCGGCGGAAATGAGGCGAAAACGTGGACCTGAGCGGTTTCACGAATTAGAATTGAGGTATGAGGATAGATATGCATACCACGCACGCGAAATATCACATCGGCCAAGTGGTGCGGCATCGCAACCACCCGTTCCGCGGGGTGGTGTTCGATGTCGATGCGATCTTCTCCAACTCGCAGGAGTGGTATGACGCGATTCCCGAGGAGTCGCGCCCGTCCAAGGATCAGCCCTATTACCACCTGCTCGCCGAGAACGACGAAAGCTATTACGTGGCCTATGTGTCCGAGCAGAACCTCGTCGCGGATTTCTCCGGCGAGCCGGTAAGCCATCCCGATCTCGAGGACCTCTTCGGCGAATTCGGCAATGGCTCCTACCGGCTGCAATTCCAACTGAACTGAACCGCGCCTCCCATGGTGCAAGGCCGCGGGTCGGGCAGGGGGCCTATCCCGCCTGTCGCATCTCGATCGGGTCTAGCGGCATGCGGAAGGCGAGCAGATTGCGCCCCTCCTCGCGGTGATAGCCCAGATCGGTCGCCAGATCGCGGATCAGGAACCAGCCGAAACCACCTTCGGGCAGGCTGCTTGGGTCGGGCCGCTCCGGGTCGCGGTCTTCCAGATCGAGGCAGGCCGGAGGCAGTGCGACCCCGTCGTCGCTGACCGAGCAGGTGAGCCCCTTACCGTCGCGCGCGATGGAGAGCGAGATCGTCCCTTTGCCGCTATCGCCGTAGCCATGCTCGACGATGTTGTTGAGGATCTCCGCGAGAATCAATTCGAGCGTCCCGGCCTCTTCCTCGGTCATCAGACGGATGAAACGCGCCACGGCTGCCCGCAGCGCGTCGCGCACCGCGATCGGCGTCGCCGCGAAGCTGAGGTTGAAGACCCGCACTTCCGCCTGCTGCGGGTGCGGGCTTGGGCGCGCGGTGCTGGGCGGCGATTTCGGTCTGACACGCTTACGCATATTTCCGCCCCTCCCCCAGCGCGGCTTCGATGTCGGCGTGGATCGGCAGCACCGAATCCATCCGGGTCAGGCGAAAAACCTTCGCGACATTCGGCGTCAGCCCGCAAAGCTCCAGCTGTCGGGTTGGCGCGAGCGATTTCATCACCGCCACCACCGCGCCGAGGCCCGAACTGTCGAGAAACTCCACCTTCGAGAGGTCCAGCAGCACCCGCGCCGCCGGTTGCACGGTCACATCGCGCATTCTTTCCTTGAACCGGATCGCGATGGCAGCATCCAGCCGCGCCTCGGCCAGATGGACGACAAGCGCGCCTTCCAGCGCTTCGGCAGTGAGGTTCATGTCCGACTCCCACGGTTGATCTGACGGGAAGGCTAGACGGCAATGCTTACCATTCGGTATCCGTGGGACAGAATTTTGGAGGGTATCATGGAAAACGTGGTGATCGTCGGAGCCTCGCGCACGCCGATGGGCGGAATGCAGGGCGTGTTTGCAGGTGTGCCTGCGTCGGAACTGGGCGGGACCGCCATCAAGGCGGCTATGGAAGGTGCGGGCGTCGCGCCTGCGCGGATCGAGGAAGTTCTGATGGGCTGCGTGCTGCCCGCAGGTCAGGGGCAGGCGCCCGCGCGGCAGGCAGGCTTCGCGGCGGGCCTTGGCGAGGAGGTGCCCGCGACGACGCTGAACAAGATGTGCGGCTCGGGCATGAAAGCGGCGATGGTGGCCTATGACCAGATCGCGCTCGGCCAGACCGGGGTGATGGTCGCGGGCGGCATGGAGAGCATGACCAACGCGCCCTACATGCTGCCGAAGATGCGCGCAGGGGCGCGGCTCGGGCATGCTCAGGCGCTCGATCACATGTTCCTCGACGGGCTGGAGGATGCCTATGACAAGGGGCGGCTGATGGGCACCTTTGCCGAGGATTGTGCGCAGGCGTTCCAGTTCACGCGTGAGGCGCAGGACGATTACGCGATGGCGTCGCTGAACCGGGCCGTTGCAGCGGAGAAATCCGGGGCCTTCGCCGACGAGATCGCGCCGGTGACCGTGAAAACCCGCAAGGGCGAGACCGTGGTCGCGATCGACGAGCAGCCGGGCAATGCGCGCCCCGACAAGATCCCGCATCTCAAGCCCGCCTTCCGCAAGGACGGCACGGTGACGGCGGCGAATTCGTCCTCGATCTCGGACGGGGCGGCGGCGCTGGTGCTGGCGTCAGAAGCTGCGGCGAAGGCCGAGGGCCTGCCGATCCGCGCCCGCATTCTGGGTCATGCGAGCCATGCGCAGGCGCCCGCCGATTTCCCGACGGCGCCGGTCCCGGCGGCGGAGAAGCTCCTGAAAAAGCTTGGCTGGACGGTCGATGACGTCGATCTGTGGGAGGTCAACGAGGCCTTCGCGGTCGTGCCGATGGCCTTCATGCACAAGCTGGGCATCTCGCATCACAAGGTGAATGTGAATGGCGGCGCCTGTGCGCTTGGCCATCCGATCGGCGCGTCGGGTGCGCGGATCATCGTGACTCTGCTCAATGCGCTGGAAAAGGCTGATCTCAAGCGCGGCGTGGCCGCGATCTGCATCGGTGGGGGCGAGGGCACGGCCATCGCGATCGAACGGGTATGAGCGTGGATTACGACGATCTGGCGAAACGCATCGCCGCGCTGACCGAGGGCGAAACCGACGAGGTCGCGCTGATGGCGACGCTGGCCTGCGAAATCCATCATGCGGATGACCGCTTCGACTGGACCGGGTTCTACCGGGTCACCGAACCGGAACTGATGAAGATCGGCCCCTATCAGGGTGGGCATGGCTGCCTCGTGATCCCGTTTTCGCGCGGGGTCTGCGGGGCGGCGGCGCGCGAAGGCGCGACGCAGCTCGTGCCCGATGTCGAGGCCTTCCCGGGCCATATCGCCTGCGCCAGCTCCACCCGCTCGGAACTGGTGATCCCGGTCCATGCGCAGCGTGGTATCATCGCGGTGCTCGATATCGACAGCGACCAGCCCGATGCGTTTACTGAGGCCGACGCAAAGGCGCTGGAAGCGATCCTGAAAGATGTGTTCGGCCATTTGTGAGGAAGCGATGAAACATACCGGCGCGTGCCTGTGCGGGGCGGTCAGCTACGAGATCGAGGGCGACATGCGGCCCGTGCTGGCGTGCCATTGCAGCCAATGCCGCAAGACGTCCGGCCATATCTGGGCCTCGTCGCAGATCGATGACCATCAGCTTGTGCTGATCAACCGCGACGGGCTGCGCTGGTATCGTTCGTCAGAGACGGCGGAGCGGGGCTTTTGCGCGGTCTGCGGCAGCTCTGTGTTCTGGCGGCTGGACGGTGAGGGGCGGATCTCGATCGCGGCGGGTACGCTCGATCTGCCGACGGGGCTTTCGATGGCGGAGCATATCTTCGTGGCCGATAAGGGCGATTACTACGAGATCGAGCCGGGGCCGCCGCAATCGCCCTGAGGCTTGACCCGACAGGCGGCGCAGTGCATCTCGCAGCGCATGAGTTACGTCTATGACCCTCCGCAGGAGGCCCCGCGCATCCTTCATGCCGATCACGAAATCCTCGTGGTCGACAAGCAGGCGGGGCTGCTGTCCGTGCCCGGCAAGGGGCCGGACAAGGCCGATTGCCTGATTGCGCGGCTGCGGGGGATTTACCCCGAGGTGTTGCTGGTCCACCGGCTCGATACCGATACCTCGGGCGTTATGGTCTTCGCGCTGACGCCCCATGCGCAGCGCCATCTCGGTCTGCAATTCGAGAAGCGCCAGACCAAGAAAGCCTATCAGGCGCGGCTCTGGGGGGAACTGGCCGAGAAGGAAGGCCGGGTCGATCTGCCGCTGTGTGTCGACTGGCCGAACCGTCCGCGCCAGCATGTCGATCACGAGAACGGCCGCCCCGCTCAGACCGACTGGCGGGTGATGCGCCATGAGGACGGCACGACGCGGGTGCGGCTGATGCCGATCACCGGGCGAAGCCACCAGCTGCGGGTGCATATGGCCGAACTTGGCCACCCGATCCTCGGCGATCCGCTGTATGCCGAAGGCCCGGCGCAGGCGTTCGAGCGCCTGATGCTCCATGCCGAAACCCTGCGCTTTCGGCATCCAGATGGCGGCATGCATATGACCTTCACCGCGCCGGTCCCGTTCTGAAACCGATACAATCGCAGGTCTTTTCCCCGCCTGCGCGCGCAGGCATACTCCTGCGAGACTTATTGCGGAGAGCCCGATGCCCAAACCTTTGCGCCTTGGTGTGAATATCGATCACGTGGCCACCGTGCGGAATGCCCGCGGCTCGGCCTATCCCGACCCGCTGCGCGCCGCGCGTCTGGCCGAACAGGCCGGGGCCGACGGAATCACCGCGCATCTGCGCGAAGACCGTCGTCATATCCGTGACGCCGATATCGATGCGCTGCGCAGCGGCATCGACATCCCGCTGAATTTCGAGATGGCCGCGACGCCGGAGATGCAGGAGATCGCGCTGCGTCATCTGCCCCATGCCTGCTGCATCGTGCCGGAAAAGCGCGAAGAGGTGACGACCGAAGGCGGTCTCGACGTCGCGGGCGATCTGTCGCGGCTGACCGATTACGTGGGGCCGCTCGTCGAGGCGGGCATCCGCGTGTCGATGTTCATCGGCCACGACCCGGCGCAGATCGAAGCCTCCGCCAAGATCGGCGCGCAGGTGATCGAGCTGCATACGGGCCATTTCTGCGACATGCATTACGCGGGCGATTTCGCCGCCCGCGATGCCGAGCTGGAGGCGCTGAAAGCAGGGGCGGCCTATGCCGACAGCCTCGGGCTGGAGGTGCATGCGGGCCACGGTCTTACCTATGAGACGGTCGAGCCGATCGCCGAGATGAAGCAGATCCGCGAGTTGAACATCGGCCATTTCCTG
Source organism: Thioclava electrotropha (assembly GCF_002085925.2). Lineage (NCBI taxonomy): Bacteria > Pseudomonadati > Pseudomonadota > Alphaproteobacteria > Rhodobacterales > Paracoccaceae > Thioclava > Thioclava sediminum. The sequence continues at coordinate 3,959,243 of NZ_CP053562.1, read as the reverse complement.
ATCTCAGAGGCGATCTTCGTGGGGCTCGGTCCCGCGATCGTGCATATGCGCAAGCTGATGGATGCGGCGCGGGGCTGAGGCGGCATGATCCTCGGCATCGGCACCGATCTCGCGAATATCGAGCGGATCGAGCGCACGCTCGACCGCTTCGGCGACCGCTTCCGCAATCGCGTCTTCACCGAGACCGAGCAGCGCAAGGCCGAGCGACGCAAGGATGTGGCGGGCACCTATGCCAAGCGCTGGGCGGCGAAGGAGGCCTGTTCCAAAGCGCTTGGAACCGGGTTGCGCATGGGCATCGCATGGAAGGATATGGCGGTCACGAATCTGCCAACGGGACAGCCGGTGATGCAGGTCACGGGCTGGGCGGCGGACCGGCTTAAGGAAATGACACCAGAGGGTTACGAGTCCGTCATCCATGTGACGCTGACCGATGACCACCCCTGGGCGCAGGCCTTCGTCGTGATCGAGGCCCGCAAGCTTTCTTGACTCGGGCGCGAGGCCGCGTATTGAGGCCAAGGAATTTTGAGGCAGGGTAAGAGATAATGGCGAAGAACAAGGCCGAGGGCGGTATCCTCGACACGATCAAGACGATTGTCTGGGCACTGGTGATCGCGGGGGTGTTCCGCACGCTGTTCTTCCAGCCCTTCTGGATTCCCTCCGGCTCGATGAAGGACACGCTGCTGATCGGCGACTTCCTCTTCGTGAACAAGATGGCCTATGGCTATTCGCGTTACTCCTGCCCGTTCTCGGCCTGCCCCTTCGACGGGCGCCTGCTGGCCAGCGACCCCGAACGCGGCGACGTCGTGGTGTTCCGTCACCCGACCAAGAACGTCGATTTCATCAAGCGTCTGATCGGCCTGCCGGGCGACAAGATCCAGATGATCAACGGCGTGCTGCAGATCAACGGCAAGGCGGTCGAGATGAAGCCCGAGCCCGATTTCGAGGAAGTCATGCAGCCGCAGGGTCCGCAGGGGCTGCTGCCGCGCTGCTCGAACTCGCCGGTCGGCATGGGCGATACCTGCATCAAGAAACGCTATGCCGAGACGCTGCCCAATGGCGTCACGCATGACATTCTGCAGATCAACAATGACGGCCCCGTGGACAACACGCCCGTCTACACCGTGCCCGAGGGCATGTATTTCTTCATGGGCGACAACCGCGACAACTCCGAAGACAGCCGCTTCCCGCAATCGGTGGGCGGTCTCGGCTTCGTCCCGAAAGAGAACCTGATCGGCCGGGCCGACCGGGTGATGTTCTCCTCGGCGGGTCGTTCGCTGTTCTACTTCTGGACCTGGCGTCCGGATCGGTTCTTCAAGGCGATCAATTGAAGCTAAGCGCGGAGATCAAGGCATTCGAGCAGCGCCTCGGGCACAAGTTCAAACGGCCCGAGCTGCTCGCGCGCGCGCTGACACATAGTTCGATCTCCACGCCGACCCGGCCCGACAACCAGCGGCTGGAATTTCTGGGAGACCGCGTTCTGGGCCTCGTGATGGCCGAGGCTTTGTTCCTGGGCGACCGTGCGGCTTCCGAGGGCCAGATGGCGCCGCGCTTCAACGCGCTCGTGCGCAAGGAAGCCTGCGCCGATATCGCCCGCAAGATCGACCTTGGCGCTGTGCTCAAACTCGGCCGGTCCGAAATGATGACCGGCGGGCGGCGCAAGCTGGCGTTGCTGGGCGACGCGATGGAGGCGGTGATCGCCGCGGTCTATCTCGATGGCGGGTTCGACGCGGCGAAGGTGCTGATCCTGCGGCTTTGGGAAGACCGGCTCGACAGCGTCGAGGAAGACGCGCGCGACCCGAAAACCGCGCTGCAGGAATGGGCGCAGGCCCGCGGCCTGCCGCCGCCGCGCTACGAGATCATCCATCGCGAAGGTCCCGACCACGCCCCCAATTTTACCGTGCAGGTGACGTTGGAGAACGGTGCGCGCGAAACGGCGAAGGCCGGCTCGAAACGTCAGGGCGAGATGACGGCGGCGAAGACGCTGCTGAAACGTCTGGAAGACGGCGCCGAGGGCTAAGCCACGGCCCGGATCAGCCGCGAAGCGGCCCGGGCAGCGCCCGACCGCCCCCTCGGGCGGGCGCTTTCGACACTATCGCGCGCGGACAGCTCTTGCGGATTTTGCCCGATTAAGCGCAGACCACACAGGTATCCCGCCCACCCGGCGGTCAGCCGCTACTCTCCGCCACATGACAAGATGACTGGCAACGCGCGCCGTTATAAGCTACCCCGCGCCCCGTATCGCTTTCGCGTATCGCCAAAAAGGAACACCCATGACCACACGCGCCGGTTTCGTCGCCCTGATCGGAGAGCCCAATGCGGGCAAATCCACGCTGCTCAACGCGATGGTTGGCGCGAAGGTCTCGATCGTCACCCATAAGGTGCAGACCACCCGCGCCCGTATTCGCGGCGTCGCAATGGAAGGCCAGAGCCAGATCGTCTTCGTCGACACGCCCGGCATCTTCCGCCCGCGCCGTCGTCTGGACCGCGCGATGGTCAACGCGGCTTGGGGCGGGGCGGCCGATGCCGACATGATCGTTCTGCTGGTCGAGGCGCATCGCGGACTGACGCCGGGTGTCGAGAGCATCCTTGAAGCCCTGCGCGGTCGCGAAGGCACGCAGCCGGTGGCGCTTGCGATCAACAAGATCGACAAGGTGAAATCCGAGGAGCTTCTGGGCCTGACTGCGAAGCTCAACGAGGCGTACCAGTTCACCAAGACCTTCATGATCTCGGCCGAGCGTGGCTACGGCGTGCAGGATCTCAAGGAATGGCTTGCGGGCGAGATGCCCGAGGGGCCGTGGCTTTATCCCGAAGATCAGATTGCCGATCTGCCGATGCGCATGATCGCCGCCGAGATCACCCGCGAGAAGCTGACGCTGCGCCTGCATGAAGAACTGCCCTATCAGCTCACCGTCGAGACCGAGAGCTGGGAAGAGCGCAAGGACGGCTCCGCGCGGATCGATCAGGTGATCTATGTCGCCCGCGACGGCCATAAGGGGATCATCCTCGGCAAGGGCGGCGAGACGATCAAGGCGATCTCGAAAGCCGCGCGCGAAGAGCTGATCGAGTTTCTCGACCGGCCCGTGCATCTGTTCCTGCAGGTGAAGGTGCGCCCGAACTGGCTGGAAGAGGCCGAGCGCTATTCCGAGATGGGTCTCGATTTCAAGGACTCGAAGTGATGAGCGAGGGGCGTCTGACCACGGATTTCTGGGTCCGCGCCTATCTCAAGCGGCTGGAGCTGGCGAACATCCCGGCCTATGTCACCGCGCATGGGCAGGCGTCTTCGGGGGCCGTGCTGGTGAAATGCGCGCGGCTCGACGGGACCGCGCAAAGCTACGAGCGGCGCGCCGACCTGATGACCGGAGAGAGCGCGTGGATGCTGTTGCATGACGGTCCCGAGGCCGAGGTCGATGCCAGCATCCGCAAGCAACGCAGTTTCGACCCGGACCTCTGGGTGATCGAAATCGAGAGCCGCGAAGGGCGCACGATGCTGGACGAGGACGGCCTCAGCGGCTGATCCCGAGCCGGTTGAGCCCGCGACCCAAGGTCACGATCACCAGCCCGCCGATCCAGAAGGCCACGAGGAACTTCACGCACCACAGGCCCAGCCCGCCCCATCCGAGCCTGTCTAGGTTGAGGAAGAAATACGGGTAGAACCCGGTCTCCAGCCCGCGGATCACCGCATAGACCAGATAGACGAGCGGCCAGGTCAGCCAGATCACGGCGTGATGGCTCGTCAGCCCGCCTTTCGGCGCGAAGGCCAGCCACCAGACCGGCACAAGGATCGGCGCTGCGGTGTGGTAGAGCAGGTTCGAGACGTAATCGAGCCCGTGCAGCGGCGCGTCGCCCGCCAGCAGCAGGTGGTAGACCACGCCGACGATCAGGATCCACAGCACCAGCGCCGCGAGGAACGGCTTGGCCAGTGCCCGCTTGCGCCACGCCATCCAGCCGAAGGCGAGGCCCACGAGCGTATTCGTCCAGATCGTGAAATAGCGAAACATCAGCCACAGGATGCCCAGCGGCACGGCGGCGTGGGGGTGTTCGGCCATGTTGTTGAGGAAGCTCGCGCCAAACGCCGCCAACTCGACGAGGGCGATCAGGGCGGCAAAAAGGATCGAGGCGCGTTTCATGGGTGTGAAGCTAGTGCGGCGCGCGACGTCTGCGCAATTCACGAAGCCGCTTGCGCCGCAACGTCACGGAAAGGATAGTCCCTCGCATGGACTGGCAAGACCTCGGCACGATCCTCTCGGCACGACCGCATGGCGAAAGCTCGATGATCGTCGAGCTGTTCACCTCGGCGCATGGGCGACATGCGGGCGTCGTGCGCGGTGGGGCGTCGCGCAAGATGACGGGGATCTTGCAGCCGGGAAACCGGGTCACGGCGACGTGGCGCGCGCGGCTGGAAGATCACCTCGGCAGCTTCACGATCGAGCCGCTGCAAAGCCGCGCGGTGATCCTGTCGGACCGGCAGGCGCTGGCCGGGCTGAACGCGGCGACGGCGCTTCTGCGGTTCACCTTGCCCGAACGTGAGGCGCATGACGCGTTGTTCATGGCCTCCGAGGCGCTGTTCGATGCGATGGCCGAGGGCGGCGACTGGGTGCCGACCTATCTGCGCTGGGAGTTGGGGCTGCTGGAGGAGATGGGCTACGGGCTCGACCTGTCGCGCTGCGCGGTGACCGGGTCGCGCGACGATCTGGCCTATGTCAGCCCGCGCTCGGGCCGTGCGGTGAGCCGGCAAGGGGCCGGGGAATGGGCGCCGAGACTGTTGCCGCTGCCGCTCTGCCTGCTGGGGCAGGGGCCTGCGAGCCTTGGCGAGATCGTGCAGGGGCTGCGGCTGACCGGGTTCTTCCTTGGCGAGCGGATGGCGCCGGATCTGGGCGATCGGCCCTTGCCCGAGGCGCGGCAGCGTTTCGTGGATTTGCTGCGGCGCAGTGCGCGGTAGCTCATAAAGCCTGGCGCGGGGCGACCAGCCCCGGGCCGCGCCCGACCCTCCCCCCGGGAGGGCGCATTGGCGATGCCATCGCGGGCACGTGAGGCATGCGGGCTTGCAAGATAAAGCGCCAAGCCACGGGCGGAGTACAGCGCCCACCCAAGGGTCGGGCGCAGCCCTCACCTCAAGCTCAAGGCCGCTCGCGATCGTCCAGCAACAGCGTCAGCAGAGCGAGATCCAGCCAGCGCCCGAACTTCTTGCCCACCTGCGGCATCAAGCCCACCTGCGTGAAGCCAAGCCGCTCATGCAGCCGGATCGAGCCCTCATTCGCGGCGTCGATCGCGCCGACCATGACGTGGAAACCGCCTTCCTTGGCGCGCGCGATCAGCGCTTCCATCAGCTTCGCGCCCTTGCCGCCCGCGCGGTGGTCGCGGTGGACATAGACGGAATGCTCGACGCTCAGGTGATAGCCGTCATGGGGGCGGAACGGGCCGAAGCTCGCATAGCCCACGGCGCGCCCGTCTTCCTCCCAGACCAGCACCGGATAGCCCGCCGCCTGCCGATCCGTGATATAGGCGCGGCGGTTCTCGGGGCCGACCTCGATCTCGTTCCAGATCGCGGTCGTGTTGCGCACCGCGTCATTGTAAATCTCGGTGATCGCCTCTGCGTCTTGCGGTCTTGCGTCGCGGATCATCTGCGCCCCTCCAGTTCCTCGCGCCAGATTTGGCCGCGAAACCGGGCGAGCGCAACGCTATTTCTGCACGATGAAATGTCCGGTGCGGCGCACGGCCTCGGCGGCGGACACGAACTCTACCCCAAGATCGCGGGTCGCGGCCTCGTGGCTGAGGTGCATCTTCATCCCCAGCATCGGCTTGATCAGCGCGATCTGCTCGTCGAACAGCGCGAGGATCGAGACGATCCAGTTCGGCGCCTTCCGCGTCGGGATCTTGCGCTCGGGGAACTCGGCCTTCAGCACGCGCGCCATCTCGAGGAAGGACATGAAGCTTTCCGCACAGATGTAGCGGCGACCGATGCTCTCGGTCCGGTCGAGCGCCGCGACATGGCAGGCGGAGACATCGGCCACATCGACCACCGGAATATCGAACTCCGGCGCCATCGGGTCCTTGCCCGCCATCAGCCGCTCGATCACCGCGACGGACGAGCCGGTATGGCGATCCATCGGCGTGCCGCAGACGAGGCCGGGATTGATCACGGTCAGACGCATCTCGTGATGATCCTCGATGAATTCCCACGCCGCTTCCTCGGCGAAAATCTTCGAGCGCGTATAGGGGCTACAGGTCGGCGCGCGCGGGTTCGACCAGTCGCGCTCGGTCATTGGGTCAGAGGTCACGCCATGCATCACCGCCTCCATCGACGACGTCTGGATCACGCGGGTCACGCCCGCCGCTTGTGCCGCTGTCAGGACCCGCTTGGTGCCCTCGACCGCAGGCTGGATCACCTCGGCCTCGTTCTTGGGCTTGCTGAGCGGGAAGGGGGAGGCGGTGTGGATCACGGCATCGACCCCCACCATTGCCGCGTCCCAGCCCTTATCCGCCATCAGATCGGCCTCGACGAAGCTCAGCCGTTCCAGCGCTTCGGGGCCGAGGTCGCTCAAGGCGGCTTTCACCTCCTCGCCGCGGCTGGCCTTGCGCAGCGTGCCGCGCACGATCTCGCCCTGCGCCAGAAGGTCATAGGCAATGCGTTTGGCGATGAAGCCGGTGATGCCTGTGACCAGAATTGTGCGAGCCATGCGCCCTCCATTGTGCTGAACCTCGTCGTTCAGCTTGCGGGGGCGTTGCACGGGTGTCAAATCAGAACGGGGCGATGCGAGGTTCGCCCGCATCGCCCCGTTGAATAGAGTTTCGCTGGCTCAGCCGAGGAGACGCCGCGCGATAACCTGCGCCTGAATCTCGGCGGCACCCTCGAAGATGTTCAGGATACGCGCGTCGCAGAGGATGCGGCTGATCTGGTATTCCAGCGCGAAGCCGTTGCCGCCATGGATCTGCAGCGCGTTATCCGCTGCGGCCCAAGCCACCCGCGCGCCCAGCAGTTTCGCCATACCGGCTTCCAGATCGCAGCGGTGGCCGTGATCCTTTTCCCAGGCCGAGAAATAGGTCAGCTGGCGGGCGATCATCGTCTCCACCGCCATCATCGCGAGCTTCGACGACACGCGCGGGAATTCGATCAGCGACTTGCCGAATTGCTTGCGGTCGATCGCGTATTGCATCCCGATCTCCAGCGCCGATTGCGCCACGCCCACGGCGCGGGCGGCGGTCTGGATGCGGGCGGATTCGAACGTCTCCATGAGTTGCTTGAAGCCCTTGCCCTCTTCGCCGCCCAGAAGGTTCTCGCCCTTCACGCGGAAATTGTCGAAGCCGAGCTCGTATTCCTTCATGCCGCGATAGCCGAGCACTTCGATCTCGCCGCCGGTCATGCCCTCGGTGGGGAAGGGGTTGTCATCGGTGCCCGGCGTCTTCTCGGCCAGGAACATCGACAGCCCCTTGTAGTTGTCGGTCGCGGGATCGGTGCGTGCGAGCAGCGTCATTACATGGGTGCGCTGCGCATGGGTGATCCAGGTCTTGTTGCCGGTGATCAGCCAGTCGTCGCCATCCTTGACCGCGCGGGTGCGCAAGGAGCCCAGATCCGAGCCGGTATTCGGTTCGGTGAACACGGCGGTCGACAGGATTTCGCCCGACGACAGGCCCGGAAGCCATTTCTGCTTCTGCTCCTCTGTGCCGCCGCAGATGATCAGCTCGGCGGCGATCTCGGACCGGGTGCCGAGCGAGCCCACGCCGATGTAGCCGCGCGAAAGCTCCTCGGTCACGACGACCATCGAGGCTTTCGACAGGCCCAGCCCGCCATATTCTTCCGGAATGGTCAGGCCGAAGACGCCCAGTTCGGCGAGCTCCTCGATGATCTCCATCGGGATCAGCTCGTCCTTGAGGTGCCATTCATGCGCGTTCGGCTTCACGCGGTCTTCGGCATAGCGGTAGAACTGCTCGCGGATCATCTCGAGGTCTTCGTCGAGACCCGACTGCCCGAAGATCGAGCGGCCCTGCACGTCGCGCATCAGCTCGACCAGACGCATCCGGGCGGCGTTGGAATTGCCCTCGGCGATCAGTTTTGCGGCGGCCTCGGACGGGGTCCAGCTGACGTCCATATCGGCCAGGCGCACCATCTCGCCCTGGTTCATCTGGATGCCGCCCGCGATCTGCGCGAGATATTCGCCGAAGCCGATCTGCACGATCAGCTTCTCCATCTCGCCCAGTTTTCCTTCCTCGGCCAGACGTGCGGCCCAGCCGTGCAGTTGCTTGAGCGACTGCTGATAGGTGGTCAGCCAGGCAAGACCGTGGGCGCGATATTGGTTCGCCTCGAGAGCGGCACCGGAAATGCGGCCGTCTTTCTCGGTCGCGGCGCGCAGGCTCGAGGTCGCATCGGAGACCAGCGTCTCCAGTTCGGGCAGGCTCGCCTCCGCAAGGCCCATCAGGTCGTCCAGAATGATCGTCGTCGGCATATCGGCCCCGTCATGTGCCATGAGTCGGCTCCTTATTCTGCAGTTGCAGCCTGTCTAGTTACTTCGCAACCGCAGCGCAATAAAAATTCGCCAGTGGCGACAATTGCGACGGATAATGTCGCGGAGGTTGTCGGCGTGGTCGGGTATCCGCCTGATTTCACGTCGCTTCACGGCTGCATCCCGCTGCGTAACCCGGTAGAAGCGACGCGGGACAGGAGAAGGGAACGCGCATGTTCGGAATGGAAGTTTGGCAAATATTCGCGGCGCTTGGAGTCACGCTTTTCGCAGGTTTCGTGAAAGGCGCGGTCGGTTTCGCGATGCCGATGATCATGCTGTCGAGCTTCGCATCCTTCCTGCCGCCGCATCAGGCGCTGGCGCTTCTGATCCTGCCGACGCTGGTGACCAACGTGATGCAGGCCTTCCGTCAAGGGGTCGGCGCGGCGGTGGGGTCGATCAAGAATTACCGGCTGTTCATCGCGATGATCATCGTCTTCATCCCGATCAGCGCGACCCTCGTCGATGTGATCCCGCAGCCGGTGATGTACGCGCTCTTGGGCGGGCCGATCGTCGCCTTCTCGATCTGGCAGATCTCGGGACGTCAGATCCCGATGCCCACGCGCCACCGGGCGCTGACCGAGACGGGGCTGGGCATCGTCGCGGGGCTCTATGGCGGGATTTCGGGGATCTGGGGGCCGCCGCTGATCATCTACCTGATCTCGATCGACGCACCGAAACAGGAGGCCGTGCGCATCCTTGGCGTCGTCTTCCTGACCGGCGCGATCATCCTGACCGGCTCGCATCTGGTCTCGGGCGTGCTGAACGCGCAGACGATCCCGCTGTCGCTTTTGATGATCCTGCCCGCGCTGGCAGGGATGAGGCTGGGCTTCAAGGCGCAGGACCGGCTCGACCCGGTGCGATTCCGGTGGTGGACACTGATCCTGCTGGGCGTGGCCGGGCTGAACCTGCTGCGCCGTGCGCTGATGGGTTAAGCCACGAAGGGGCGCAGCCCCTGACGGCGGGCGGAGGCTAGCGTCTTCGCCTCATAGCCCGAGACGATCTTGCGCACCGGCTTGCGATGGAGCGGCACCCCGCCCTCGCGCACAAGCCCCGCAAAGGCCGTGGTCGCCGCCAGAAGCGGTTGCCGGGCGAGCCGCCCGATATGCAGGCTCTCCAGCTTGCAGCCATCCGCGATCAGCAGGTGATGGCCGCCCAGCAACAGCCCGTGCCATTCGAGCACGCCGGGGCAATCGGGTTGCAGCGCGGCGCAGCCATCGGCCAGCGAGCGCGCCTCGATGAGCACCTCGTCCTCGCCGAAGATGAAATCCACCGACGGCCCGCTCAGCGCCACACGGTGCTGCGGCATGACCCACAGATCCTGTCGTGCGGAGAAGACCGGCGCACAGAGCTTCACCGGACGCAGATGACCCAGCGAAGGCAGGCTGACCCGGCCAGACCACAGCACCGGCTGCGGTCCGGCGTCGACGGTCTCGACCAGATCGCCCGCGCGAAGCCGCGCCGCTGGCACCACGCCCTCCGGCGTCTGGATCGGGGTCGCGGGGGCGAAGCAGCCCGCCGGTCCCATCGGTTGCAGATGATCGCCAAGCGCCAGCCAATCGACGCGCGGCCCGATCCGCGCGGGCCCCGCCGGATCGAGCAGGGCCGCGGCCTCGTCACGGGTCAGCGGCAGCGGCGCCACGCCCGCCTGCTGCCGGATCGTGCGCTGATCGAGCGCCTCCAGCGTCAGCAGGCTCTCGCGTCCCGGTCCGTCCCAGCGCCAGCTCAGCCGCATCCGCCCGCCGGTCAGCCGCTCCTGCGTGGCGTCGATCGAGATCGCATGAACCGCCGCGCCGCGCCGCTGCGCCAGCACGATCCGTCCGTCGACATCGAGATTGAGCGAGAGGAAATTCCGCCAGCCTTCGCGCTGATGCAGATGGATCAGCGGCAGGGGCGATTGCTCGCCGCGCATCAGGGTGAACTCTAGCATCAGGCTGCCGCGTGCGAGCAGCTCCGGCAACCTGCGCTCGTCGAACCTCACCGCGCCGCGATGTGCGATCTGCGCACCGATCCAGCCCTGTTGCGCCCTCATCCGCGACGCTCCGAATGCTGCTTTGATCCCATGCCTGTCTCCGCGCCCGGGGAAACCGACACGGAAAACGCACGCCGCCTGAATGGGCCGCGCGTGGGTCTGTTGCGTCTGACTCCGGGCTTTGCCCTGCTCGATATGCCCGATTTCGGGCTTTTGCTTTTGACATATCATGACACCGCGACCTGCCTTTGGGTAGCCCCTGTCTTTGCGTCACTTGCGCCCGGTGTCGAGCCTGCAACAGCCATTGCCCCGAGGGCCTCGGCGCTCTAAGCCTGTAGCGCTGAAAAGGAGTGCCCATGACGACCGATCCCATCCGCCTGAGCGCCGATCTGATCCGCTGCCCCTCGGTGACCCCGGAGGAGGGCGGCGCGCTGGTCTTGCTGGAAGGCCTGCTGACGGAAGCAGGCTTCACCTGCACGCGCGTCGATCGCAATGGCACGCCGAACCTTTATGCGCGCTGGGGCGCGAAGGGGGCGGCGAAAAGCTTCGGCTTCAACGGGCACACGGATGTCGTGCCGGTGGGCGATGCCGCCGCCTGGACCCATGATCCCTTCGGCGCCGAGGTCGTCGACGGCGTGATGTGGGGGCGCGGGGCGACTGATATGAAGACCGCCGTGGCGGCCTTTGCCGCGGCAGCGGTGGATTTCGTGACCGAGACGCCGCCCGACGGTGCGGTGATCCTCGCCATCACCGGCGACGAGGAAGGGCCGGGCCGCGACGGCACGCGGGCGCTTCTGGATTGGATGAAGGCCGAGGGCGAGGCGATGTCAGTCTGCCTCGTGGGTGAGCCGACCTGCCCCAATGAGATGGGCGAGATGATGAAGATCGGGCGGCGTGGCTCGCTCAGCTTCTATATCGAGGCCGAGGGCGTGCAGGGCCATGCCGCCTATCCGCATCGCGCGAAGAACCCGCTGCATGCGCTGGTCGATCTGCTGGGCCGGATGACCGCAGAGCCGCTCGACCACGGCACCGATCATTTCCAGCCGTCGAGCCTGCAGATCACCACCATCGATTGCGGCAACCCGGCCAATAACGTGATCCCGGCCAAGGCACGCGCGACCGTGAATATTCGCTTCAACGATGCGCATACGGGCGAGGGGCTGATCGCCTGGGCCGAGGCGATGGCCTCCGAGATCGCCGCCGAGACCGGCATCCGTATCGCGCTCAACCCCGATATCTCGGGCGAAAGCTTCGTCACCCCGCCCGGTCCCTTCGTCGATCTCGTCGCGAAATCGGTCGAGGCGGAAACGGGCCGCGCGCCGGAGCTGTCCACCTCGGGCGGCACCTCGGATGCGCGCTTCGTAAAGGATCACTGCCCGGTCGTGGAATTCGGCCTTGTCGGCGCGACGATGCATCAGGTGGACGAACGTGTGCCCCTCGACCAGATCGAAGCGCTCACACGCGTCTATGCCCGCATCCTGAAAGACTACTTCGCATGATCAAGATCGAGCCGGTCACCGATTACACGCCCTGCCACGCGCTGCGCCGGGCCGTGTTCATCGAAGAACAGGGCATTCCCGAGCCCGAGGAATGGGACGATCTCGACGATCAGGCGGTCCATTTGCTGGCCAGCGAGGAGGGCACGCCGCTCGGGACCGCAAGGCTGATCCGCAAGGAGGAGACCGGCAAGATCGGTCGCATCTGCGTGGCGAAATCCGCGCGTGGCACCGGGCTTGGCGCGGCGCTGGTGCGCGACGCCTGCGAGCGGTTCGCTGAGATGGGCTGTACCCGCGCCTATCTCTCGGCCCAGAGCTACGCGATCCCGTTCTACGAGAAGCTCGGCTTCGTGCCCTACGGCGAAGATTACGACGACGCGGGCATCCCGCATCGCGATATGGAAAAACCGCTCTGAGCTTCCTCTTGATCCAAGTATCCCGGGGGGCGCGTCAGCGCGGGGGCAGAGCCCCCTCCGCCCAAGCCATGCGCGCCTACGCGCGGGGGCAGCGCCCCCTCGACACCCACGAATAGCGCAACACTCTTTGAGTGACGCCCCTCACGCCCCATGTTAGGCAAACCCATGAGCAAACCCGCCCCCATCCCCTCGCGCCAGCAAATCCTCGACTGGCTGAACGACAACCCCGACCAAGGGGCCAAGCGCGATATCGCGCGGGCCTTCGGTGTGAAGGGGCAGGCGAAGATCGAGCTGAAGCGCATTCTCAGGACATGGCCGATGAAGGCCTGATCGAGAAGCGCCGCCGCAACTTCCGCGATCCCAATGTGCTGCCGCCGGTTTCCGTGCTGCGCGTGATGCGCGAGGACAGCCAAGGCGACCAATGGGCCGAGCCTGCCGAATGGAATGGCGAGGGGCCTGCGCCTTTGGTGCTCTTCGTTCCGAAGGACGGCGATCCCACGCTGGCCGAGGGCGACCGTATCCTCGGCCGCCTGACCCCGGTCGAGGATGAGGATTACGGCTACGAGGCGCGGCTGATCCGCAAGATCGGGCAGGCGTCGCATCGCATCGTCGGCATTTTCCGCAAGAACGCCGAGGGCGGGCGGATCATGCCGATCGACAAGGGTGTCGGCAACGAATGGCAAGTGCCGGCGGCGGTCACGCTGGGCGCCAAGGATGGCGAGCTGGTCGAGGCCGAACAGACCGGGCCGCGCGGGCGCATGGGCCTGCCCAAGGCGCGCGTGATCGAGGTGCTGGGCGATCCGTCCGCACCGAAAGCCGTGTCGCTGATCGCGATCCATCAGCATGGCATCCCCGACGATTTCCCCGATGCGGTCGTGGCCGAAGCCGATGCGGCCAAGCCCGCGCCCTTGGAGGATCGCGAAGACCTGCGCAAGCTGTCTTTCGTCACCATCGACCCGGCGGATGCGCGCGACCGCGACGATGCCGTTCTGGTGATCCGCGACGACGATCCGAAGAACGACGGCGGCTTCCTGATCTGGGTCGCGATTGCCGACGTGGCGCATTACGTCACGCCGGGGTCCGAGCTGGACCGCGAGGCCCGCAAGCGCGGCAACTCCACCTATTTCCCCGACCGCGTCGTGCCGATGCTGCCCGATAGCCTCTCGGGCGATCTGTGCTCGCTCCACGAGAATGTGGACCGTGCGGTATTGGCGGTGCGGATGAAGATCGACGCGCAGGGGCGCAAGGTCTCGCATCGCTTCACGCGCGGGATGATCCGTTCGGTCGGCTCGCTCGAATACGGGCAGGTGCAGTCGGCGCGCGATGGCAACCCGGACGAGAAGACCGAGGAGATGGTCGAGGAGATCATCGATCCGATCTACGAGGCTTACGAGGCGCTCAAGCATGCCCGCGCGATCCGTCAGCCGCTGGAGCTGGACCTGCCCGAACGGCAGATCGTGATCGGCGACGACGGGCATGTCGCCTCGATCCGGTTCAAGGAGCGGCTCGATGCCCATAAGCTGATCGAGGAGTTCATGGTGCTGGCCAATGTGGCGGCCGCCGAGGAACTGGAGAAGCTGCGTCGCCCGCTGCTCTATCGTGTTCACGAAGAACCCAGCCTCGAGAAGATCGAGAGTTTGCGCGAAGTGGCGCAGGCGTCGGGTTTCACCCTGGCGAAGGGGCAGGTGCTGCAGACCGCGCATCTGAACAATCTGCTCAGCCAGTCCGAGGGCTCCGAGTTCGACGAGCTGATCAACATCTCGACGTTGCGCTCGATGACGCAGGCCTATTACGCGCCGACGAATTACGGCCATTTCGGTCTCGCGCTGCGCTCCTACGCGCATTTCACCTCGCCGATCCGGCGCTATTCCGACCTGATCGTGCACCGCGCGCTGATCCTCGGCCATGGCTGGGGCAAGGACGGGTTGAGCGCGTGGGATATCGAGAACCTCGAAGATACCGCGAAGCAGATTTCCGATACCGAGCGCCGCTCGATGGTAGCCGAACGCGACACGACCGACCGCTATCTGGCGGCCTATCTGTCGGACCGGGTGGGCAGCGAATTCACGGGCCGCATCTCGGGCGTGCAGAAATTCGGCGCCTTCGTGAAGCTCGACGAGACCGGCGCGGACGGGCTGATCCCGATCCGCGAGATCGGGCGCGAGTTCTTCCATTTCGACCGCGAGGCGCAGGAGCTGGTGGGCTCCGATACCGGCATGGTCATCACCATCGGGCAGCGCGTCCGGGTGCGGCTGTCCGAGGCCGTGCCGATCACCGGCGGGCTGATGCTGGAACTGCTGGAAGTCGAAGGGCAGGGGATGCCCTCGGGCGACGGCAAGCGCCGTAAGGGCCGACGGCCCGGTACGCGCCCGCCGCGCAAAGGCCCGGGTAAGGGGCCGCGCAAACCGGCCCGCGATGCCGCCAAGAAGAAGGCGGTCGCGCGCAAGGTGAAACGCACGCGCAAGAGCTGAGGCTTAGAGCATCCACTCGATCGGCAGGCGCTGCGCGATCCACAGGAAGATCCGGTGCGAGAAGGGCACGCCCGGCTCGCGCTTGCGCACACCATGACCGGGCCGCGACCAGCGTAATTGCTGCGCACGGGTGAGGCGCAGCCGCCACGCGCGGGCGGGGATAAACTCCTTGAAGGTCTCGGAGATTTCCGTCGCGATCTCGGGCGCGTCGATCACGATGCCCAGCTCTGTATTGAGCCGCATCGAGCGTGGATCGAAGTTGAACGAGCCGATGAATACGCGCGCGCGATCCACCGCGAAGACCTTGGCGTGCAGCTTGTTGCGCGAAAACGGCGAGGTGCCGCGAATGTCGGAGCCCAGCAGCCGCTCGCGCCGGTTGCGCTCACTCGGGCGGCGGTCTTCGGCGTCGGCGGCGTATTCGTAAAGCTCGATGCCTGCGCGCAACAGCCCCTTGCGGCGGTGCGCGTAGCCGGAATGGACCAGCGCCACATCGGTCGCGGCATAGGAATTCGTCAGCACCTTGATGGTCGCCCCCGATTGCGCAATCCGCTTGAGATAACGCACCCCCGTCCGCGTCGGGACGAGGTAGGGCGTCACCAGCACCAGTTCTTCCAGCGGTTGCCCCAAGGCGCGCACCAGATATTGCCAGAGCAGTTTGCGCCCTTGCAAAAGCCCGTGGATTTTCGACGGGTGGTCGTAGATCAACTGCGCCTCGGCGAAGATCACCCGCGCCTTGCCTGACAGCAGCCGCGACGTCCGGTCGGGATGCTGCAGGTCGTCCGCATAACGCTTCGCCTCGGGTTCCGAGAGGCGGAGCTCTTCGGTCTTGATGATGGTCTCGGCCTCTTTCGCCTCGCAGCCACCCAACATCTTTTCCGCCGGGATCGCAGGGGGCGCGTTCCAGTAGAGGTCGAACTGCTTGCCGATCTGCGCCAGAACCGGCCCCGCGACGGCGACGTCGAGATCCATGTAGAGCCCGCTCTCGGAGAGGCTGTTAAAGTAGTCGTCGCCGATATTGCGCCCGCCGAGGATCGCCATCCGTCCATCTGCGATCATCGCCTTGTTGTGCATCCGGCGGTTAAGGCGGCGGAAATCGGACAGGTAGCCGAGGAAGCGTGCGGTCCGGATCGGGAAGGGGTTGAAGAGGCGCACGTCGACATTGGGTAACTGGTCGAGCGCGGCCAGCGTGCGGTCCATCCCCGCCGTGCCGTTATCGTCGATCAGCAGCCGGATATGGACCCCGCGTTTGGCGGCCTTGCGCAGCGCGCCGAGCATGATCGCGCCCGCGGTGTCGTTCTGCCAGATGTAGTATTGCAGATCGAGCGAGACCTCCGCCGCGTCGATCAGTTCCAGCCGCGCCGCCAGCGCGTCGAGCGGATCTGCGAGCAGCTGGACCGCGCTCTTTGTCTCAATTCCAGCGAGCCGGTTCTGCAACGCCATCGCGAAGCGCCCGGTTTCGGGGGCGAGTTGCATATGGGACTTGGGGAACGGGCCTTTCGGACGCCGATGCGACAGCCGTGCGACGATCAGCGTCAGACCGGCCAGCGCGATGAGGCCGGCGATCAGGGCGAAGCCCAGAATATGAAGCAGTTCCAGTTTCATGGCTGGCATCATGTAGGCGGTTCAAGGGTTTAGGAAAGTGGGCGTCGCACATGAAAAAGGCCGACGTGATCGCCGGCCTTCTTAAAAATCTCGTGTTCCGGGTTCAGCGGATCAGCCGATTGCCGCGGCTTTCACGTCGTCGTCGATATAGGGCACGTATTGCGCGAAGTTGTCCGAGAACATCTCCACCAGCTTCTGCGCCTGCGCATCATAGGCCGCCGCGTCGTCCCAGGTGCGGCGCGGGTCCAGAAGCACGTCCGAGACGTTCGGGACCGAGACCGGAACCTCGAAGCCGAAGTTGGGATCCTTGCGGAACTGCACGTCATGCAGCGAGCCGTCGAGCGCGGCTTTCAGCAGCGCACGGGTCGCCCGGATCGGCATCCGCGAGCCGGTGCCGAAAGCGCCGCCGGTCCAGCCGGTGTTCACCAGCCAGCACGACGCGCCGGTGTTGCGGATCTTCTCTTGAAGCAGCTTGCCATAGACCTCGGGGCGACGCGGCATGAAGGGCGCGCCGAAGCAGGTCGAGAAGGTCGGGAGCGGCTCGACCACGCCGACCTCGGTGCCCGGGGTCTTCGAGGTGAAGCCCGACAGGAAGTGATACATCGCCTGCGCCGGGGTCAGCCGCGCGATGGGCGGCAGGACACCGAAGGCATCGCAGGTCAGCATGATCACGTTCTTGGGCTGGCCCGCCATCGCGGTATCCGAGGCGTTCGGGATGTAATGCAGCGGATAGGCGCAGCGCATGTTGTCGGTGATCGAGTTGTCGTTGAAGTCCAGCTCCAGCGTCTCCTCGTCGAACACCATGTTCTCTACCACGGTGCCGAACATCGAGCAGGTGTTGTAAATCTCCGGCTCGGCTTCTTTCGACAGGTTGATCGTCTTGGCGTAGCAGCCGCCTTCGAAGTTGAAGATGCCGTTATGCGACCAGCCATGCTCGTCATCGCCCACGAGGATGCGCGAGGGATCGGCCGAGAGCGTCGTCTTGCCGGTGCCAGAGAGGCCGAAGAAGACCGCCGCGTCGTCGGGATCGTCGATCGCGTGGTTGGCCGAGCAGTGCATCGCCATGATGCCTTCGCCGGGCAGGATGTAGTTGAGAAGGGTGAAGACGCCCTTCTTGTTCTCACCCGCATAGGCGGTGTTGCCGATCAGGATCGTCTTCTTCTCGAAGTTCAGCGCGATCACGGTTTCCGAGCGGCAGCCGTGCTTCTCGGGATCGGCCTTGAAGCTCGGGCAGTTGATGATCGTCCATTCCGGATTGAACGCGTCGAGTTCCTCGCGCTCGGGGCGGCGCAGCATGGTGCGCAGGAACAGCCCGTGCCAGGCCATTTCCGCCACGAGGCGCACGTCGAGCCGATGCTCGGGGTCGGCACCGCCGAAGAGGTCCTCGACGAAGTAATCCTTGCCCTTCATATGCTCGAGCATGTCGGCATAGAGGCGGTCGAAGGCTTCGGGCTCCATCGGGGAGTTGTTCTCCCACCAGATGCTGTCTTCGACCGAGGCGGTGCGCACGACGAACTTGTCTTTGGGCGACCGGCCCGTGTGTTTCCCGGTGGTGCAGTAGAAGGCGCCACCCTTGCCGAGCGTACCTTCGTCGCGCTTGATCGCTTCTTGGATCAGCGCCGGTTCCAGCAGGTTATAATAGACATTCCCGAGACCTTCGATGCCTTGATCTTCCAGCCGTTTCGCGGGGTTAACGCGTCCAATGTCCATCTGATGCTCCCGATGCCGTCGCGCGGCGTTCACAGGGTTATTCCCGGCGCCTCGGGGCCTCGAAGCGCCGATCCGAGCAACAATGTTACCCGGATGGATCGCCTATAGCATGACAATTTTGCGAAGGAACAGAATGGATAGGGGGAGTTAGCGCAACCATTTCTAGGTTTAGCGCAATCACGGCGAAATGTCGCGGAAAGGTGAGGCAAATTAGTCAAAGGTTCGGAAATTCTGGCTCTGATGATTCGCGAAACCTTGGTGATTCGCAGCTTTTTGTTGATTTGAAGGCAACGAACGCGGAATATGCGTGTAATAACTATAAAGTAGCAGTGAAGGGATATTCCGACATGTCGAGAATCGCGCTGGTCGACGACGACCGCAATATTCTGACCTCTGTCTCGATGACGCTCGAGGCCGAAGGTTACGATGTCGAAACGTATAACGATGGACAGGCTGCATTCGACGCGTTCACCAAGCGTCTCCCGGACATGGCGGTTCTGGATATAAAGATGCCGCGAATGGACGGCATGGAGCTGCTGCAGCGGCTTCGCCAGAAGACGGCGATGCCGGTGATCTTCCTGACCTCCAAAGACGACGAAATCGACGAGGTTCTGGGTCTGCGCATGGGCGCGGACGACTACGTCAAGAAGCCGTTCTCGCAGCGTCTTCTGGTCGAACGCATCCGCGCGCTGCTGCGCCGGCAGGAAGCGATCTCGACCGGCGAGGTCGCCTCGACCGAAGACACCAAGGTCATGGTGCGCGGCTCGCTCGAGATGGACCCTCTGCGCCACGCGGTGACCTGGAAGAGCAAGGACGTTACGCTGACTGTGACCGAATTCCTGCTGCTTCAGGCGCTCGCGCAGCGGCCCGGTTTCGTGAAATCGCGCGATCAGCTGATGGACGTGGCTTACGACGATCAGGTCTATGTCGACGACCGCACGATCGACAGCCACATCAAGCGCCTGCGCAAGAAGATGCGCAGCGTCGATGATGATTTCACGGCGATCGAGACACTCTACGGCATCGGATACCGGTATAACGAAGAGTGATGCTACGTAGATGAGTATTGCCGGGAAGATCGGATTGGCTCGAAAGCGCTCCTCAAACTTCGCCCGTCGCGCGCCGGAAACGGAAGTCGTGCTCGGCGAGGATTGGATCGGCCCGGCCGATATCGTCGACGACGATCTGCGCAAGGGTCGGGCGCGGCGGTCGATGTTCTCGCTCAACCGCTCGCCGCTGGCGCGCAAGATCATCACCTTCAACCTGTTGGCGATGATCGTGCTGGTGACCGGCGTGCTCTACCTCAACCCGTTTCGTGACAGCCTCGTGCTGCAGCGCGAAGGCGGGCTGGTGAACGAGGCGCAGCTGGCCGCCGACGTGTTCGAGGCGCAGCTTCCGGCGGGGGCGCCGGTCAATCTGGCAGCGGGAGACGGGCTCGACCCGCTCGCGACGATCCGCGGGATGGAGCTGCCCGAAGGCGCCGATCTCTACCTGTTCGATCCAAGTGCGGCGCTGCTCGGCACCACGACCACGGGCGACCGCGCGCCGGTCGAAGAGGTCGACGGGCTCAATTTCGACAAGCGTTCCACCGTGCTCAGCGATTTTCTCGGTCAGATCTGGGACTCGGTCGCGGGTCTGTTCGAGCGCGGTGGCGGCACCGCCGCCGATAGCGCGCTCGACATGGTGCGCGATCTGGTGCCCTCGGCGCTGGATGGCCGCACCAAGATCGCCTCGCAGAAGAATGCCGCCGGAGAGACCATCTTCGCCGTTGCCACGCCGATCCGGCAGGGCGATCGCGTCGTGGGCGTGGTCGGGCTGATCTCTGTCGCGGGGCAGATCGACGCGCTGGTCCGCGTCGAGCGCGAGCAGGTGCTGCAGATGTTCGTGATCGCGATCATCGTCTCGATCGGGCTGTCGCTGGTGCTGGCCTCGACCATCGCCAATCCGCTCTCCGATCTTGCTGCCGCCGCCGAAATCGGGCGCGACAAGAACGCGCGCAAGATGGCGCCCGCCCGGGTGCGCATCCCCGACCTGACCGCGCGACCTGACGAGATAGGGCGTCTGTCGGGCGCGATGCGCGGCATGGTCGGCGCGCTTTACGAACGCATCGACGCGAACGAACAGTTCGCCGCCGACGTCGCCCACGAGATCAAGAACCCGCTGGCCAGTCTGCGCTCTGCCGTGGCCTCGCTGCATATGGTCAAGAAGGAGGAGCAGCGCACCCGCCTTCTGGAAGTCATCGATCACGACGTGCGCAGACTGGATCGTCTTGTGAGTGACATTTCCAATGCATCGCGGCTCGATTCCGAGCTGGTGAAAGAAGAGGAAGAGCAGTTCGACCTGATCAAGATGGTGTCGAACCTCAGCGAATTCCTCGGGCAGCAGGCACGCGAGAAGGGCGTCGATTTCATCACCGATCTGCCGTCGCAATCCGTGGTCATCTCGGGGCTGGAAGCGCGTCTGGCGCAGGTCTTCGTGAACCTGATCACCAATGCGACCTCGTTCTGCGAAGAGGGCGATGCGGTGCGGGTCTGGGCGCGCCAGCGCGACAATCGTGTGCTGGTCGTGGTTGAGGATACCGGGCCGGGCATTCCCGAAGAGGCGCTGACCAAGGTCTTCAAGCGGTTCTATTCGGAACGCCCCGAGGGGCAATTCGGCGATCACTCGGGCCTCGGTCTCGCGATCTCCAAGCAGATCGTCGAAGCTCATGGCGGCGTGATCTGGGCCGAAAATATCCGCCCCACCGATGCCGATCGGACCTCCGATCCTTTGGGCGCGCGTTTCGTCGTGGGCCTGCCGGTAAGCTGAATGACCGGGTCTGACGACCTTTCGACCAATCTCCATGCCAGTGCCGTCGCGCTCGACCCCGAGCGCGGCGTTCTCATTCGTGGAGCCTCGGGCAGTGGCAAATCGCTTCTCGCGTTGCGGTTGATGGCGCTGGGGGCGTCACTTGTCGCCGATGACCGGGTCGACCTGCGCGCCGAAGGCGAGGCGCTGATCGCAAGCGCACCGGAGCCGATCGCGGGCCGGATCGAGGCGCGCGGCGTGGGTATCCTGCGCGCCGATCACCTGTCGCAAGCCCGCATCACTTTGCTGGTCGATCTCGATCGGGAAGAGGTCGAACGCTTGCCAACCTGTCGAAAAGACAGGGTGTTGGGGGTCAATCTGCCCCTTGTGCTGCGCGTGCAGCATGGTCATCTTGATGTGGCAATCTTGCAATGGCTGAAAGGGGGCCGATGGGCGTGACCCGATCAGATCCGGTATGGGCACAGGCTGGCCAGCGCGTCGTGCTGGTGACCGGCCCGTCAGGTGCGGGCCGCACGACTGCCATCGGCGCTTTGGAGGATCTGGGCTACGAGCCGATCGTCAACCTGCCGCTGAGTCTTGTGCCGCGCCTTCTCAAGGGCCATCTGACCGGCCCTGTCGCGCTTGGCGTCGATGTACGCGGGCGCGATTTCTCGGCCGCGGCACTGATCGAACTGGTCGATATGCTGACCAAGCGCCCGGATCTGCATCTCGACCTGCTCTATCTCGATGCGCTCCCCGAAGTGCTCGAACGGCGCTATTCCGAGACCCGCCGCCGCCATCCGCTGTCGCCCGAGGAAGACCCCGGCGCAGGGATCGCGCAGGAGATGGACCTGCTCTCGCCGATCCGGATGCGCGCCGATGTTCTGATCGACAGCTCCGAGATGAGCCCGCATGATCTGCGCGCCGAGGTCGGGCGCTTCTTCGACACAGGCCGCACCGAGGCGCTCTCGGTCACGGTGAATTCCTTCAGCTACAAGCGCGGGGTGCAGCGCGGGCTCGACCTGATGTTCGATTGCCGCTTCCTCGCCAATCCCCATTGGGAGCCGGAGCTGCGCGCGCTTGACGGGCGTGACGCGGCGGTCGCGGATTACGTCGCCGCCGATCCGCGCTTTGCGGAGTTCCACCAGCGCGTGCTCGATCTGCTGTTGTTCCTGCTTCCCGCCTATGTCGCGGAGGGCAAGGCTTACCTCTCGGTCGGCTTCGGGTGTACCGGGGGGCAACACCGCTCGGTTGCAATGACCGAGAGCATCGCCAAAGCGCTTGCGGAAGCAGGGTGGCGCGTGTCTAAACGTCATAGGGAATTGGAGCGTCTCGGCCATGCCGAGAACGAAGAAACGAAGGTGAGGTCGGGCGCGTGATCGGTATCGTGATCGTGGCACATGGTGGTCTGGCGCGCGAATATCTCGCCGCTATAGAGCATGTCGTGGGCCCGCAGCGCGGCATTCGTGCCATCACGATCGAGGACGATCACGACCGCGCGGGCAAGCAGGCGGAGATTCGCGCCGCCGCCGATGCGGTCGATGACGGCACCGGTGTCGTGGTTGTGACCGATATGTTCGGCGGCTCTCCGTCCAACCTTTCGCTGATGGCCTGCGAGGCGCGGGACCGCGAAATCATCTACGGTGCGAACCTGCCGCTGCTGATCAAGCTGGCGAAATCGCGCAGCCTCGCGGTCCATGCCGCGGTCGAGGCCGCGCTTGATGCGGGGCGAAAATATATCAATAGTTACAATGCCCAAGCGGGAGTGGTGAAATGTCCGTGACCCGCGAGTTGGAGATCGTGAACGAGAAGGGCCTGCATGCGCGCGCCTCTGCCCGTTTTGTCGAGGTTGTCGAGGATCATGACGCCCGTGCGACGGTGGCGAAGGATGGCCAGTCGGTCTCTGGCGACTCGATCATGGGGCTTTTGATGTTGGCAGCTTCGCGTGGAACCACTATTGAAGTGACGACAAGCGGGGCCGAGGCAGAGAAGCTCGCCGATGCGCTTCAGGCATTGGTGGCCGATAAATTCGGCGAAGGTATGTGACGCGCTCCGCACCCAGCGAGGGGGTTCGCCCAATGAACCAAGAGAGCGAGATCGCAATCGAAGCCGCGCAAGCCGTATCGCGACCCTATGACAAGCGTCGCCTGTCCTATGCGGGGACGTTTTCCAATCCGTTCAAGGTCGGCACGATCCGCACCTTGGAATGGCTTACCGCGAAGGCGCAGCTTCTGCATCTGATCCGCAAGTTCGAGAAGCGCGGCGCGCCGGTCGGGGCCGAGTTCTGGCCGCAGGCGCTCGACGTGATGGGGATCGATGTCACCACGCCGCCCGAGCAGATTGCGCATATCCCGAAAGAGGGCCCGCTGGTGGTCGTCGCCAACCACCCGCATGGGCTCGTGGACGGGATGGTGCTGGCCTACCTGATCGGGCAGGTGCGCGACGATTTCCTGATCCTCACCCGCTCGCTGCTGACCGGCATTCCCGAGGTCGAGCAATACATGCTGCCCGTGCCCTTCCCGCACGAGCCCAATGCCCGCGAGGACAGCCTCAAGATGCGCGCCGCCTGCATGGCGCAACTCAAGCGCGGCGGCGTGGTGGTGCTGTTCCCGGCGGGGCAGGTGGCCCATTCCGAGACGCTGATGGGACCGGTGATCGAGCAGGAGTGGAACCCCTTCACTGCGAAAATGCTCGCCCGGTCGAACGCCTCGGTGCTGCCGATCCACTTCCCGGGCCAGAATTCGCGCGCCTATCAGATCGCCAACAAGCTGAGTGCGACGGTGCGGCAGGGGCTTTTGCTCTATGAGATCAAACGCGCACTGAACAAGCCCCAGAGTCCCGCGATCGGTCCGGCAAAGCGGCCCGAAGAGATCGCCGAGGCGCTGCAGAACCCGCGGAAGTTCCTCGCGGACCTGCGCGCGGAAACGCTGGCGCTGTAAGGCGACTGGTGGAGGGGGCTCTGCCCCCGCGGCTTCGCCGCCCCCCGGGATATTTGACGCAGTTGGAAAGAAAGACGCCCGGTTGCGCCCCTTAGGTGGCGGCGAACCGGGCGCTTCCAACTGCACGGTCATCGGCGTCCCCGCCTGTTCCGTGAGACCATTTAAGGTGATCAGGGTTTAGAAAACCTTACCGGTCTTCCAACTGCCCGAAATATCCCGGGGTGAGCGCAAAGCGCGAGGGGCAGCGCCCCTCACTTGCGCCGCGCCTCAGCGCGTCGGCACCGGCTCCTCGCCGCGATAGTCATAGAAGCCGCGCCCGGTCTTGCGGCCGAGCCAGCCGGCTTCGACATATTTCGTCAGAAGCGGGCAGGGGCGGTACTTGGTGTCGGCGAGACCGTCGTGCAGCACGTTCATGATCGCGAGGCAGGTGTCGAGCCCGATGAAATCGGCCAGCTCCAGCGGTCCCATCGGATGGTTCGCACCGAGCTTCATCGACTCGTCGATCGAGCGCACGTTCCCCACGCCTTCATAAAGCGTATAGACCGCCTCGTTGATCATCGGCATCAGGATGCGGTTCACGATGAAGGCCGGGAAATCTTCGGCAGACGCGGCGGTCTTGCCGAGCTTTTCCACCACTTCGTGCAGCGCCTTGTAGGTCTCCTGATCGGTCGCGATGCCGCGGATCAGCTCGACCAGTTGCATCACCGGCACCGGGTTCATGAAGTGGAAGCCCATGAATTTCTCGGGCCGGTCAGTGCGCGAGGCGAGCCGCGTGATCGAGATCGACGAGGTGTTCGAGGTCAGGATCGTCGTCGGCTTGAGATGCGGAAGCAGGTCTTCGAAGATCGCCTGCTTGACCGTCTCGCGCTCGGTCGCGGCCTCGATCACCAGATCGGTCGGACCCAGATCGCTCAGTTTCGTGGTCGTAGTGATCTTCTTCAGCGCGGTGTTCTTCTCGTCCTCCGAGATCTTGCCGCGCGATACCTGCCGATCGAGGTTCTTGGTAACCGTGGTGAGCGCCTTCGTCAGCGCGTCTTCGCTGATGTCGTTCAGCAGAACGTCATATCCGGCCAGCGCGAAGACATGGGCGATCCCGTTGCCCATCTGCCCTGCACCCACGATGCCCACTTTCTCGATCGCCATAATTTTCCCTCTCACGCTTTGCGCCCTGACCATAGTTCTCCGCTCGGTCCATGCAAGCGAAACGCAGGGCTGAGATCATTTTAACATTAGCCGTTTGGCAAGAATTTGGGCGCAATCTGGCCTCGGGTGAGTCGAACACAGACTGAGGTGGGAAAATGGCTTTCGAATATACGGGCGATGGCGCCCTCGATTACTTTCCGTGCAGATACGGGAAATCCAAACTGCTGTTCCGCGGGCCGCGCCGTGCACTGCAGGGGGATTTCATCGCCGCGATGGGCGGGACGGAGACCTATGGTAAATTCGTGGAGCATCCCTGGCCCGTTCTGCTCGAGGCGCGGCTGGAGATGCCGGTGGTGAATTTCGGCTATCTGAATGCCGGGATCGACGTGTTCCTGCACGAGCCGCAACTCGCCGCCGCATCGGAGGCCGCGAAGGTCACGGTGATCCAGTTGCTCGGCGCGCAGAACATGTCGAACCGCTTCTATGCGGTGCATCCGCGTCGCAATGATCGCTTCCTGCGCGCGTCGAGCCTGATGCGCTCGATCTTCCGCGGCGTGGATTTCACCGAATTCAACTTCACGCGTCACATGCTGAGCGCGTTGAAGGAACGCGAACCCGAGAAGTTCGCTTTGCTCGAAGTCGAGTTGCAGGAGGCATGGCAGCAGCGGATGACCGCGCTTCTCGCGAAGATCAAGGGGCGCAAGCTGCTGCTTTGGCTGGGCGAATTCCACGATCCGGCCCATAGCGACACGCTCGGGCACGAGCCTCTGATGGTGACGGAGGCGATGGTGGAGACGTTGCGACCGCTCGTGGCCGATATCGTGCGGGTCGAGCCTTCGGTGACGGCGCGCAGTGCAGGCACGACGGGGATGCATTTCTCCGCGCTGGAAGAGCCTGCGGCGGAAATGGTGCCGGGGCCGCTGGTGCATGAGGAGATCGCCGCGGCGCTTGCGCCTACGCTGCGGCCATTTCTCTAACAGGAAAGGGCGGGGAAATTCCCCGCCCTTTCGACTTGGTTCAACTCTCCCGGGGGGCAGCGCCCTTCCGCGGATCAGAGCTTTTCGGTCAGCGCCGGAACAGCGTCGAAGAGGTCCGCGACCAGGCCGTAATCGGCGACCTGGAAGATCGGCGCTTCTTCGTCCTTGTTGATCGCGACGATGATCTTCGAGTCCTTCATGCCGGCGAGGTGCTGGATAGCCCCAGAGATGCCGCAGGCGATGTAGAGCTCGGGGGCCACGACCTTACCGGTCTGACCGACCTGCCAGTCGTTCGGCGCGAAGCCCGAGTCGACGGCGGCGCGCGAGGCACCTACAGCAGCGCCAAGCTTGTCGGCCAGCGCTTCGATCACCTTGAAGTCCTCTTCCGAGCCGACGCCACGGCCGCCCGACACGACGATCTTCGCCGAGGTCAACTCCGGACGATCGCTCTCGGCGACCTTGTCTTCGATCCAGCTCGACAGAGCGGGCGCGTCCGACATGGCGACGGTCTCGACCGAAGCCGAACCGCCTTCGCCGGCGGCGTCGAAGGTCGAGGTGCGGAAGGTGATGACCTTCTTCTCGTCCTTCGATTTCACGGTCTGGATCGCGTTACCCGCGTAGATCGGGCGCTCGAACGTGTCGGCATCGACGACGCCGGAGACATCCGAGATCACCATCACGTCGAGAAGCGCGGCCACGCGCGGCATCACGTTCTTCGCATCGGTCGTGGCAGGCGCCACGATATGCGAATAGTCGCCTGCGAGCGACACGATCAGCGCGGCGGTCGGCTCCGCCAGACGGTGGCTCAGCGACGGGTCCTCGGCCACGAGAACCTTCGCGACACCGTCGATCTTGGCGGCGGCTTCACCCGCGGCAGCGGCAGACGCACCCGCGCAGAGCACGGTCACATCGCCCAAGCTTTTTGCGGCGGAGACGGCCTTGGCGGTCGCGTCGACCGACAGTTCGCCATCATTCACTTCACCCAGCAGCAGAACGGCCATCACACGACCCCCTTCTCTTTGAGTTTCGCAACCAGCGTGTCGACATCCGGCACCATTTCGCCAGCCTGACGCGCTTCCGGCTCGGTTGTTTTCACCACTTCGAGGCGCGGCGAGACGTCGACGCCGTAGTCGTCGGCGGTTTTCTCGTCGAGCGGCTTCTTCTTCGCCTTCATGATGTTCGGCAGCGACGCGTAGCGCGGCTCGTTCAGACGAAGGTCGGTGGTGACGATCGCGGGCAGCTTGACCTCGATGGTCTGCAGACCGCCGTCGACTTCACGGGTGACCTTCGCGGCCTCGCCCTCGACCACGACTTCCGAGGCAAAGGTCGCCTGACCCCAGCCCAGAAGCGCCGCCAGCATCTGGCCGGTCGCGTTCATGTCGTTGTCGATCGCCTGCTTGCCGAGGATCACCATGCCGGGCTGCTCTTCCTCGACGACCTTGGCGAGGATCTTGGCAACGGCCAGCGGCTCGATATCGGTCTGCACGTCATCGGCGGCGACCACGAGAATCGCACGATCCGCACCCATCGCGAGCGCGGTGCGCAGCGTTTCCTGCGCCTGCTTCACGCCGATCGAGACCGCGATGATCTCTTCGACGGCGCCCTTCTCCTTCAGACGGATCGCCTCTTCGACAGCGATTTCGTCGAACGGGTTCATCGACATTTTGACATTGGCGAGATCGACACCGCTTCCGTCCGCTTTCACGCGAGCTTTCACGTTATAGTCGATCACGCGCTTCACAGGCACGAGAACCTTCATGGCGTGTCTCCCTTGTGTAGTCCGCCAAATTGCGGCGAACGGATTCATTCGGCAATTTTGTTACAAGAGCAAAGGGCGAAGGGACAGGGGGAAAACGCCTCGTTTTGGCCCTGAAACGTCACGTCTTTTCGACTGTTTGCGCTAGCGGTGCGTGCAGATTGCCCTAGCGTCGCGCTGTGTCCGCGATCCGCCCATGAAAAAGGCCGCCCGAAGGCGGCCTTTCGCGTTTGTCTGCCGGACAAGGTCAGTCGTCCTTGCACTCACCGGCGATCTTGCAGTCGTTCTGCATCTCGAGCCACATCGCGTTGGCGACGGCGACCAGAGCGGCCAGCGGAAGCCCGAGGATCCATGCGAAATACCACATCTGTCTGTCTCCTTAGTAAACGGTATGGCTGTCGCGCTCGACATCTTCGACCGTCACCTTGCCCCACAGGACCTTATAGACCCATGCGGTATAGGCGAGGATGAGCGGCATGAAGATGAGCGCGCAGACGAGCATGATGAACAGCGTCTGGTGCGAGGACGAAGCGTCCCAGACCGTCAGCGAGGCGTCGGGCATTTTCGAGCTCGGTAGGATGAAGGGGAACATCGTCAGGCCGACCGAGGAGATCACGCCGAAGATGCCCAGTTTCGACCAGAGCAGCGTCGAGACTTCGCGCCCGGCGCGCAGCCCCCGCACCGCCATGGCGATACCCGCGAGGCCAAGGATCGGCGCAATCGCGATCCACGGGCGGTCCGCATAGGCCCGCATCCAGCTCCCGCTATGCTCGACCGTCGAGAAGAGCGGGTTGGAGGGGCCGTTGTCCGGCACGACCGAGGTGATGTGGTAGCCCGTGATCCCGAAGGCGAGCCAGATCCCCGCGAGGATATAGGCTGCGAAGGCCACCATGCCCGCAACGGAGCCGATTTCGGTCGCGCGGACCTTCACCGCGCCTTCGGTCTTCACCGAGAGCCACGCCGCGCCATGCATCATCAGCATCGACAGCGACACCACGCCAGCCAGCAGCGCGTAGGGGTTCAGAAGGCCCAGCAGCTTCATGATGAAGTTGCCCGGATAGAGCGGCATCAGCATGTCGTTGAGCTCGAAGGGCACGCCTTGCAGCACGTTGCCCATGGCCACGCCGAAGATCAGCGCCGGCACCGCGCCGCCCACGAAGAGCGCCCAGTCCCAGCCGTTGCGCCAAGCCGCCGAGTCGCGCTTCGAGCGATACTTGAAGCCGACGGGACGCAGGATCAGCGCCGCGAGCACGAGGAACATCGCGAGGTAGAACCCCGAGAAGCTCACCGCATAGAGGGGTGGCCAGGCCGCGAAGATCGCGCCCCCGCCGAGGATGAACCAGACCTGGTTGCCTTCCCAGACCGGGCCGACCGTGTTGATCGCCACGCGGCGCTCGCTATCGGTCTTGCCGACGAAGGGCAGAAGTGCGCCCACGCCCATATCGAAGCCATCGGTGAGCGCGAAGCCGATCAGCAGGACGCCCAGCAGCAGCCACCAGATGACGCGCAGAACGTCGAGGGGGATGAGTTCATAGAGGATCATTGGTTCTTACTCCGCAGGCATGGTGACAGGGGCGTTGCCGTCGCGACCGGACAGGCGGTCGTCATGGCGCTGCAGCCACTCTTGAGTGACCTCGACATCCTGATACGGGCCCTTCTTGATGTATTTGATCATCAGACCCATCTCGATGACGAAGAGCACGGTGTAGAAGGCCACGAAGCCCAGCAGCGTGAACAGCAGGTCGCCCACCGACAGGTGACTGACCGAAAGTGCCGTCGGCAACACGCCGTCCACGGTCCAGGGTTGGCGTCCGAACTCGGCGGTGAACCAGCCCAGTTCCGCGGCGATCCACGGGGCGGGGATGACGATCACGGCCAGACGCAGCGCCCAACGGGGATATTGCATGCCCTTCCAATTCGAGACGACGAAGAAGTAGACCATCAGCGCGATGAAGGAGAAGCCAAGCGCCACCATCAGGCGGAAGGACCAGAAGATCGGCCAGACCGTTGGGACGGTGTCATCCGCAGCCATCTTGATCTGCGCATCGGTCGCCTGACGGGGATCGTCCACGTAGCGTTTGAGCAGATAGGCATAGCCCAGATCGCCGACGTTTTCGTTGAACTGCTTGGTGACTTCGGGCGGGACATCGCCCTTGGCTTCGCGGATTTTCAGTAGGTCGTCATAGGCGACGATACCGTTGCGAATCCGCTCTTCCGAGCCTTTGACGAGATCGTCGATCCCGGTGATCTGCTCGGTCAGCGAGCGCGTGCCGATCAGGCCCATCACCCACGGGATGTGGATCGCGTATTTCGTCTCGCGATCTTGCTGATCGGGAATGCCGAAGAGGGTGAAGGAGGCGGGCGCCGGTTCGGTCTCCCACATCGCTTCCATCGCGGCGAGCTTCATTTTCTGGTTGTGAGTCGTCTCGTAGCCCGACTCGTCGCCGAGGATGACGACCGACAGGGCCGAGGCGAGACCGAAGGCGGCCGCGACCGCGATCGAGCGGCGGGCGAGTTCGAAATGACGGCCCTTGAGCATGTACCAGCTCGACACGCCCATCACGAAGACAGCCGCCGTGACGTAGCCTGCCGACACCGTGTGCACGAACTTGGCCTGGGCAACGGGGTTGAACACGACGTCGAAGAAGGAGGTCATCTCCATCCGCATCGTCAGCGGGTTGAAATGCGCCCCGACCGGGTTCTGCATCCAACCATTGGCGATGAGGATCCAGAGCGCCGAGAAGTTCGACCCGATGGCGACGAGCCAGGTGACGACCATGTGCTTGACCGGCGAGAGTTTCTCCCAGCCGAAGAACATCAACCCGACGAAGGTCGCTTCCATGAAGAAGGCCATCAGGCCCTCGATCGCGAGCGGTGCGCCAAAGATGTCGCCCACATAGTGCGAATAGTAGCTCCAGTTCATGCCGAACTGGAATTCCATCGTGAGGCCCGTGGCCA
Source organism: Thioclava electrotropha (assembly GCF_002085925.2). Classification (NCBI taxonomy): domain Bacteria; kingdom Pseudomonadati; phylum Pseudomonadota; class Alphaproteobacteria; order Rhodobacterales; family Paracoccaceae; genus Thioclava; species Thioclava sediminum. Next base: position 3,928,521 of record NZ_CP053562.1, on the reverse strand, counting down.
CGCCCAGCACGAAGTTGATGCCGAACAGCGTGGCCCAGAACTTGGTCATTTGCCGCCAGATGGGGCGGTTGGTCATCACATAGACCGTCTCCATGATCGCCACGATGATCGACAGACCAAGCGTCAGCGGCACGAAGAGGAAGTGATACATGGCGGTCATGGCAAATTGCAGCCGTGACAGCTCAACGATCCCGAAATCCATTCTCGTTCTCCGTTTCCCTACTTGCACCCGACCTCGCCAAAAGCCGAGTTTCTCGGAAATATTATTCCTGGATGCAGCTTATGGGCGGGCGGTCTGCGCCTGACATTGAGCCAAATCAAATTGACGATGTGTCGCACGGAGGTGTGAAGAGCCGTGAACGACAATATGTCACATAAAATTAAGGACTTATTGTCGCAGGTCGTGCGTCATTTCAGCGCGATGGTGCCCGTGGCGGCGCTCTGATCGGGCTGTCTGTGAGACACCAGAAGGAAGCCTGCGTCGGGCAAAAGCGCGCGCAATCCGGAGAGAGTCGCGGCGGCCGTTGGGGCGTCGAGCCCCTCGGTCGGCTCGTCCAGCAGCAGGATGTCGGGCTGCCGCAAAGCCGCACGGGCCAGCGCCAGACGTTTCGTCTGACCGCCCGAAAGTCCGGTGCCGCCTTCGCCAAGCCGTGCCTCGAGGCCGCCGCGCGCGGCGATCACTTCATCAAGCGCGACGGCGCGCAGCGCGGCCCAAGCCGCGTCTTCATCGAGCTGCGCCTCGGGCGGCAGAGCGAGCGCGAGGTTCTCGGCGATGGTGCCGCCGATCAGCTGGCTGCGCTGCGGAACCATGGTGAGCACATCGCGCAGGTCGCCTTCCGGCCAGTCGGGCAGCGCGCGGCCCATCACCGTGACCTCGCCACCGGAAGGTTTGAGAAGGCCGGACAGCACGGCGAGCGCAGTGGATTTCCCCGCTCCCGAAGGCCCGCCAAGCATCACCGTCTCGCCACGCGCGAGGCTGAAGGTCAGATCGGAAAAGAGCGGCGCGGCGCTCTTGGCGCGGGTGAAGGCTACGTTGCGCGACTCGATCAGCGGGGCGTTGGTATCAGTGGGGGCGTGGCCGTCGGGCTGCGGCCGCTCGGGCGTATCGGTCAGGTCCATGACCCGCGCGCCCGCCTCCTGCATCCGCCCGATCTCGGCCATGCCGCGACGGAGCAGCATCAGCGACTCGGCCAGAGCCAGCGCGACGAACAGACCCACCGCAGCGCGGGCGGGCGTGATCTGCCCGGCCAGCGCCATCTGCCCGGCGATGGCCAGAGCGGCGGCTCCGGCAAGCGCGGTGGTTCCCGAAATCACGGCTCCCACGCGCCTATCGAGCGCCTCGAGATTGCGCCGCGCCAGCGCCTCGGCCTCGACCTCGGCCAAGGTCTGCGCGGTGGCGGCCTCCAACTGTCCGGCCACGGCCAGATCGGCGCGGGCGCGCATGGTTTCCAGCGCGCGGCGACGGATGTTTTGCAGCGCGGTCTCGGCGGCGCGGGCATCGTGGCGGGCGGCACGGGCCACCCAGATCAGCCCGAGCCCACCACCCAGCAGGTAGATCAGGAAGACCGCCAGCCCGATCGGCAGCCCTTCGAGCCACCACAGCATCAGAAGTGCCGCGATCTGCACCATGCCGCCTGCGAGGAAGGGGATGACCAGCCGCAGCAGCACGCCGTCCAGCGCATCCACATCCGAGGTGATCCGGTTCAGCGCCTGCGCACCGCGCAGCCGCGCCTGTTCCTCATGCGGGCGACGGGAGACGCCATCCATCAGGTCGATGCGCAGCTTCGCCAGCGCGCGCAGCGTGGCATCATGGGTCAGCAACCGCTCACCATAGCGCGACACCGCGCGACCCAAAGCCAGTCCGCGCACGCCTGCCGAGGGGGTGAAGAAATTGAAGTTGAGGCCCAGCCCCGTGATCCCGGCCAAGGCCGAGGCGGTGATGAACCAGCCCGACAGGCCCAGCAGCGCCGCCCCCATCGCGAGCACGAGGAAGGACAGCGCGAGGCCTCGGCTGAAGGCCCATTTCTGATCGGCGATCAGGCGGGCGGTGAGGGTCAGAAGCGTTTTCATGCTGCGCCCTCCAATTCGATCTGGCGGTCCATCGCGGCAACGAGGGCGGGGTCGTGGCTCGCGACGATCAAAGTCGTGCCGTTTGCGCGCAGCGCCAGCAGCGCCGCGATCACCTTGGCGCCCGTCTCGGCATCGAGATCGGCGGTCGGTTCGTCGGCCAGCACGATCGGGCGGCCCGCGTAATGGGCGCGCGCGATCAGCAGACGCCGCGCCTCGCCACCCGAGACGCCGCCGCCCATATCGCCCAGTCGGGCGTCGAGCCCGCCGGGAAGGCCCGCGACGACCTCGGTGGCCTGCGCAGCCTCCAGCGCCGCATCGAGATCGCCGGAGCGGTTCAGCGTGATCAGCTCGCGCAGGCTCGCATCGGCAAAGCGCGGGCTTTGCGGAATCCAGCCGAAGGCCGCGCGCCAGTCATCGGCGTTTTGCTCGGTCAGCGCGGTGTCGCCCAGTGTGATCTCCCCCGCCTCGGGATGGATCAGCCCGACCAGCGCGGTTAGAAGCGTCGTCTTGCCTGCGCCCGACGGCCCGGTGATCGCCACCGCCTCGCCCGGGGCGATGTCGCCATCGGGCAGGGGGATCGGATCGGCGGCCTCGCCGGGGCGGATTTGCAGACCGTGCCAGTGCAGCGGCCCGAGCTGCGGCGCCGTGCCTTCGCCCCCGGTGCCCATCAGTGTGTTTGCCTTGGCGATGGCAGTCTCGGTCGTCTCCAGCTCGGAGGCCACGGCAAGCGCGGCGGCTCGGTCATGCCACGCCGCTGCCAGATCGCGCAGCGGCTGGAAGAATTCGGGCGCGATCATCAGCAGGAAAATCCCCTCGGCCGGGGTCATCTTGCTGCCCCATGTGCCGAAATTCATCCAGCCGATCAGCGAGAAGCCGACATAGACCGCGACCAGCGCCACGCCGATTGCGGCGAACAGTTCCAGAAGCGTCGAGGAGAGGAAGGCCACCCGCAGAACCGCCATCGTGCGGACGCGCAGGTCTTCGGATTTGGTCTCCAGATCGGCGCGCGAGCGGGCCTCCGCGCCCAAGAGCCGCAGATCGGTGATCGCGGCGATCCGGTCGATCAGCAGGCGGTTCAGAGAGCCGATCTCGACCATTTGCTTTTCCGAGGCGTCCTGCGCGGCCATGCCAACAAGCGCCATGAACAGCGGGATCAGCGGCCCCGCAATCAGCAAGATGCCCGCGACCGCCCAGCTTTGCGTGGCGGCGAGCAGGATGAAGGCGAGGGGTATGATCCGGGCGCGCAGGAAGGCGGGCTGGTAGCGCGTGGCCCAAGGACCGAGTGCGCCGAGCTTCTCCGCCGAGAGCGAGGCCAGTTCCGCAGGCGACAGCGCGGCGGCCCCGCTGGCCTGACGCAGCGCCTTTCGGATCAGTGTCTCGCGGCTCTCGCGCAGCACGACCTCGGCGGCATCGGCGGAAAGCTTCTGCGAAATCCAGTCGAGCACGATCCGCACGAGCGCCAGCGCCACGAAACCAGCGGCCCCGGCAAGCGGCGAAAGCGCGGGGCTTACTCCAGGCGCGACCAGATCGCCAAGGACCAAGCCGATCAGAGCGGCCTGCGCGGGCCAGATCAGCGCCGAGGCTACGCCGAGCCACCCGGCGAGCTTCAACTTCCCCGCCACCGGCTGAGCGATACGGGCAAGAACGGCTTTCGGCTTCGGCGCTTCGGTCGTGGCGTCTGTCATAGGGATTTTGGGGTCTTTTCCTCTGTCGCGCTTGGCTGTGGAGATAGCCGGGCAGAGGGTCTGCGGCAATGGCGTGCGACAATCCGCGCTTGTCACGTCTGCGGGACATCCCGCCATGCGCGCATGAAAAAACCGTTCGGATGAGGGTCCGAACGGTTTTCGAGGTTACCTGTGGCGGGGCCTTAGCAGGGCGCGATGTACTCGCGGCCATAGGAGTCGCGATAGCGGCACTGACCCGGCTGGTTGGCTTTGCCGATCAGAGCGCCGGCAACGGTGCCGACTGCGCCGCCGATCGCGGCGTTCTGGACGCGGTCGCCGTCATCCGAAACAGCAGCGCCGATAGCGGCACCGGCAACACCGCCGGTCGCGGCAGCGCGGTCTTGTTGCGACATCTGGCAGCCTGCAACGGCAACGGTGGCGCTGAGCGGCAGGATGAGGAACATCTTCTTCATGGTACGTGTCTCCCTTCTGTATCTTCGGACATCCAACGTCGCCCCTCTCCGGGCAGTTCCAAGTTTTTCTTAATTAGTTTTGAGCCCGTATCCTGAAGCCGTGATGGTCGTGTGGCTTGACATGCGGGGGCATTCGGGGGTCAAGCAATATGGAACCCTTCGACACAGACGACAGAAAGACACGCCTATGAGTTCGACCGCTTGGCGCGTTCCCCTGATCGGGGCGCTTTTCCTTTTCGCGCTGAGCGCGGTGGTGTTGATGGTCATGCGCCCGCTGATGGCGATCGACGAGACGCGCTATGTCACCGTCGCCTGGGAGATGTGGCAGGGCGGCTCCAAGCTGGTGCCGCATCTCAACGGCGCGATCTATTCCGACAAGCCGCCGCTTCTGTTCTGGCTCATCAATATCGTCTGGAGCGTCACGGGCCCCAGCGAATGGGCGGCGCGGCTGGTCGCGCCCGCCTTCGGGCTGCTGTCGGTCGGGCTGGTGGCGATGCTCGCGCGCAGGCTCTGGCCGGAGGAACCCGAGCGCGCGGGGCTCGCCGCGTTGATCCTCGGGACGAGCGGGGTGTTCCTGCTGTTCGGCTCCACGACGATGTTCGACACGATGCTGACGGCGGCGACTCTGCTGGGGATGCTCGCGGTCTGGGCGATGCGCGACACGGATCGCTTCGCCCCGGTGATCGGGCTTGGCATCGCGCTGGCTTTCGGCGTCTTCGCCAAGGGGCCGGTGATCCTGGTGCATGTGCTGCCGACCGCGCTTTTGATGCCGCTTTGGGCGACGGGGGCGGAGCGGCCCGCGCTCAAGCAGTGGTATGCGCGGATCGGGATCGGTTTTCTGATCGGTTTCGGCATCGTGCTGCTGTGGCTCGGCCCCGCGATCATCTTCGGCGGTGCGGAATATCGCGAGCAGATCCTGTGGAAGCAAAGCGCCGGGCGGATGGTGGAAAGCTTCGCTCATGGCCGTCCCGTCTGGTTCTTCGTGGCGCTGCTGCCCTTCTTCCTCTGGCCGTGGGGCTGGAGCCGCGCGGGGCTGGCCACGTTCAAACCCTCGCGGCTCTGGGAGGATGCGGGCACGCGCATGGTGGCGGTCTGGTTCGCGACCGCCTTCGTCGCCTTCTCGCTGATTTCGGGAAAGCAGGCGCATTACCTCGTGCCGGAACTGCCTGCGCTGGCGCTGATCCTGTCGGGGCTGCTGCCCACGGCGGAGCGTCGGATGCGCTGGCTGCGCCTGCTGTGGCTTCTGCCCGGCGTGGCGACGGCGATCGCTGCGGCATCGGTGCATTTCGGGGCGTTCCCGGAACTGCCCGAGGGCACCGGCTCGTGGCTCTTCGTGATCGCGGGTGTGGCGCTGCTCGTGGGCGGCGCGCTGATCGTGATGAGGGCGCGGCAGGGTTGGTTCGCCGAAGCTTTCGTCGCGCCGCTGGTGCTGATCGCCATTCAGATCATGGTCTGGCCGATCCTTTGGAAAGTCTACGATCCGGCCCCGATCGCGAGCCTGATCGCCGCGCATTCCGAGAATGGCGTGGCGACCACTGATCGCGGCTATGCGGGGCAGTTCTCGTTTGTTGCGCGGCTTGAGAAGCCTGTGACGGTGCTTGGCAACAGCGCCGATCTGGGGCGCTGGATGGCGGATCATCCCGGCGGTCTCGTGCTCGCCGCGAAGCCGGTCGAGGGCGTCGACGGGCTTAACCAGATTGCGGAGCGGCATTTCCGGCAGGACGACTGGCGGCTCTATCAGGTGGCAGAGACGATCACGCCGCCCGCTGAAGCTGCGCCCGAGACTACTCCCGAGGCTACTCCCGAGACTGGGCCGGCCTCCGCGCCCGACAGCGCAAACTGACCCTTCAAAATAAAAGTCACGCCCGAAGCAGATGCTCCGGGCGTGCCTTCTAACCGATAGACGTCAAGTATTACGACTTGGTCTTCTCGGTGGGCCGCTCATCAAGAGTGACGGAGAGCGTGAGCGGCTTGTTCGCGCGCAGCAGCGAGAGCTGCACTTCGGTGCCCGGCTCGTCGGACCCGATCGCACGGGTCAGATCGCGGGGCTCTTTCATCGGCTTGCCATCGACGCCGACGATGATGTCGCCGCGCTTCAGGCCAGCTTTCTTCGCGGGCGTATCGGGCGACACATCGGCCACGAGCACGCCTTCGGGCTTGTCGAGACCCAGCGCCGCAGCGATGTCCTCGCTGACCGGCTGGATTTGAACGCCAAGGAAGCCGCGTTTCACCGTGCCGCTGTTCTGCAGATCGGCGACGACGCCCTTGATGGTGTCGGAGGGCACCGAGAAACCGATCCCGACGGAACCGCCGGTGGGCGACAGGATCGCGGTGTTCATGCCGATCACTTCGCCTTGGGCGTCAAAGAGCGGGCCACCCGAGTTGCCTTTGTTGATGGCTGCATCGGTCTGGATGTAGTTGTCGAACGGGCCCGATTTCAAGTCGCGGCCCTTGGCCGAGACGATGCCGGTCGACACGGAGGTGCCAAGGCCGAACGGGTTGCCGATCGCCACGACCGGCTCGCCGACCTGTGCGGTCTGGCTGTCGCCGAAGCCCACGGTCTGCAGGTCCTTGTCGGTATCGACCTTGATCAGCGCGATATCGGTGGCCTTGTCTTCGCCGATCACTTTCGCATCCGCGGTCGAGCCGTCGGAGAAGGTGACCTTCACGCTCTCGGCGCCGTCGACGACATGCGCGTTGGTGACGATATGGCCGTCTTTCTGGATGATGAAGCCGGTGCCGAGGCCGGTGATCTCAGGACGTTGCATCTGCTGGCCCTGACCGTTGGGCCCCATGTCGGGCATGCCGAAACGACGCTGGAAGAACTCGAAGGGGAAATCCTGCGGCATCCCCATCTGGGCCATTTCCTGATCGTTGGCCTGCTTCTTGATCTCGATGGTGACCACGGCGGGCATCACCTTCTTCACCAGATCGACGGTGTTGGTGAAGGTTTCGGCGGCGGCCACGTTCGGGACCAGTGCGAGCCCGCTTGTTGCCACGACGCCGGCGCCGAGCATTGCGGTGGTCGCGAGGGTGCGCAGCAGGGGAGCTTTGCGAATGTCCTGCATCTTTCTCTCCTTATTGACAGGGATGCACCCTATGTGAGGGCCTAGCCTGTCAGGAACTCTGCGGGAAGATTGCAGAGCTGTTATCCTTTTCACCTTTAGGGGAGGGGTGCGTGACTTGTGCGGTGGCATCGGCCACATATGTCGCGAACCGAGAAAGCGAGTGCGATGAAACTGCTGTTGATCGAAGACGACGCGACCACCGCCGATTACGTTCTGCGGGGCCTGCGCGAAGAGGGCCATACGGTCGACCATCTCGCCAATGGCCGCGACGGGCTGACCCAGGCGCTGGGCGGCAGCTACGACGTGATGATCATCGACCGGATGCTGCCCGAGCTGGACGGTCTTTCGATCACCCGCGCGATCCGCGCCGCGAAGGTCACGACGCCGATCATCTTCCTGACCGCGATCGGCGGTGTGGATGACCGGATCGAGGGGCTCAACGCAGGCGCGGACGATTACCTCGTGAAACCCTTCGCCTTCGGCGAGCTGTCGGCGCGGCTCGCCGCATTGGCGCGCCGTCCGCAGGCGCAGTCGGAACAGGTGATGCTGGAGGCGGGCGATCTGAAGATGGATCTGATTGCGCGCAAGGTGACGCGCAGCGGGCAGGAGATCGACCTTCTGCCGCGGGAGTTCTCGCTTCTGGAATTCCTGCTGCGCCGCAAGGGCCGGGTGCAGACCCGGACGATGCTGCTGGAGGGCGTGTGGGATCTGAATTTCGACCCGCAGACCAATGTCGTGGAAACCCATATCTCGCGGCTCCGGAACAAGGTCGACAAGCCGTTCGACCGTGACCTCATCCACACCGTGCGCGGCGCGGGCTACCGGATCGAGGGCTGATGAAGGCACGTCTGAACCGCGCGGAAATCCTTGCCTCGACGCCGCTGCGGCAGGCGCTCGGGCTGATGGGGATCGTCTTCGCGATCCTTCTGGTGACGCTGGGCTTTGCCTATGTCGCGCTGCGCTCCTCGACCGAGGATTCGATCCGCGCCGATCTCAAGCAGCAGACGGCGGTGTTTCAGGTCGCCGCCAACCCCGAGACGCTCTCGGTGATCGTCTCGGCGGAGGCGCGGGCGTCCGATCCGTCCGAGCGCGCCATCGCCTTCGTCATGTCCGACGGGCGGCAGGTCGGCAATGTGCGGGTCACGCATGAGGGCGACCGCTGGGTCATCTCGCGGCATCCCGAATATGCGCCGCTCTCGAAACATGGATATTTCACGCTGACCATGCCGCTCGCGGGCGGCTTGCTGGTGATCGGCGAGAGCCGCGCGCCGATTGCCGAACTGACCTCGACTTTCCTCGCGATCCTCGTCTTCTCCTTCGTGCCGTCGCTCCTGGTCTCTGCCGCCTATGGCGCGTGGGTCGGGATGCGGGCGCGCAAGCGGGTGAGCGCGATCGAGGAGACGCTCGACGATCTGACCGAGGGGCGGCTGGAGGCGCGGGTGCCGCGTGACGAGATCAAGGCTAAACGCGGCGACGACCTCGCACGGATCGGGGCGCGGCTGAACGTGATGGCCGAGACGCAGGAGGCCACGGTGGCGGCGCTGCGTCAGGTCTCCGCCGATATCGCCCATGACCTGAAAACGCCGATGCAGCGGATCTCCGTGCTGCTGTCGGAGCTGCAAGAGGCTTTGCCCGAGGACACGCCGCCCCGGGCGCTGGCCGAGCAGGCAGGCACCGAGGCCGAACGCGCGGTGGCCGTGTTCCACTCGCTCCTGCGGATCGCGCAGATCGAGGGCGGCAGCCCCAAGGCACGCTTCGCGCGGGTCGATCTGGGCGCGCTCGCAGCCGATATCACCGAGCTTTACGAGGCGAGCGCCGAAGAGGCGGGCGGGGCGCTGACCCTGCAACGGCCCGATGCGCCGCTGATGGTGCATGGCGACCGGGGGCTGCTGGGGCAGATGCTGTCGAACCTGATCGAGAATGCGATCCGTCACGGTGGCCCCGCGCCGAAGATCTCGGTGCACCTGTCGCGCGAGAACGGCGCGATCATTCTGAGCGTGGCCGATCGGGGTCCCGGCATTCCTGCGGCCGAGCGCGAGAAGGTTCTGCGCAGGCTTTATCGGCTGGAACGCTCGCGCACGACGCCGGGCAACGGGCTGGGGCTTGCGCTGGTTCATGCGGTGGCGGGGCTGCACGAGGCGGAGCTGGAACTGTCCGACAATCGCCCCGGCCTGATCGTGTCGCTGCGCTTCGCCGCGCCGGGTCAGTCGGCCTGATCGGGCAGGTCGATCTCGGTCAGGAAACGCAGGCTCAGCGGCAGGGTCGCGGCCCCCAGCGCGCGCGCATCGGGGCCCACCTGACCCTCGCGCACGATCGGAACGCCCGCGCCCGAGAGGTTGATTTTCGCCAGTTCCGCTTCGGTGGCGGCGACGAGCCGCGCGCGCAGATCGTCAGGCATCCAGCCGTCGATCACGATCGCGTCGAGATCGCACAGCGCCGCCGAGGACGCGGCGACAGTCGCGAGACCGCGCGCCGCTTTCGCGAGCCAGTCCTCGACGATGTCTTCGGGAAGATCCCACACATCGCGCCGCTCCCAGAGGAAACTCGCATCGAGGCCACGCTCCGCCATGGCCGCTTCGATGGCTGAGAGCGAGGCCACGTCGAGCAACTGGCACTGGCCGCCGTGACCGTCGGGCACCGGCATCGAGGCAAGCGCGCCAGCATTGTTGTTGGGACCGGTCACAAGCGAGCCGCTCATCACCAGCCCGCCGCCCACGAAGAAGCCCACGAACGCATAGAGGAAATCGTCCGGCAGGGTCTGGTCGCCCAGCAACAGCTCAGCCGAACAGGCGGCGGAGGCGTCGTTTTCCAGCACCACGGGGAACGGGTAGATCGCTTCCAGCTCGGTGCGGATGTCGCGCTCGCGCCAATCGGCCATCGCACTTTCGTCCAGCCCGAGCGCGACGCCCCAGTCCCACATCCGGAACGGCGCGCCGATGCCGAGACCCGAGATGCGTTCGCGTTTCGAGGCGGGCAATTCCGTCACCATCCGCGCGATCGCGTCGATGGCGAAGGCGATGGTATCGGCGGCGGTGGGGTAGTCGTGGCGCGAGACGCTGCGCGAGATCGGCGTGCCCATCATGTCGATCAGGATCACCTCGCTGCGGCGGCGTCCGACCTTCAGGCCCAGAAAATAGGCGCCTTCCGGGTTCAGGCGCATCGGCACCGTGGGCTGGCCGACCTTGCCGCGCACCGGGTCGCAGCGCAGCAGGAAGCCTTCATCTTCGAGCGCACGCATGATGACGGAAACGGTCTGTGCCGAGAGGCCCGTCATCCGCGCGATCTCTGATTTCGCCAAGGCGCCGCGGCGGCGAATCAGCGACATCACCAGCCGTTCGTTGCGGTTGCGCATCGAGGAATGATCCGTGCCAATTTTCACCGGGGCGGTCTTGATCATTTCCATCACGCGCTGGGGCACAGTTCATTCTCCGAGGCTGCTCGCGCTTAAGTTACGCTGAGTATTTATCGGCTTCCAGAGGGTGTTCTGTCAATTAATAAATCCACGTGATTTATCTATTGACGAGTCGCCCCGTCTTCGCACATGATTTGCCTCGAAGCCGATCGGAGAGACGGCTGAATTGTTTCTGGGAGGAGACCTGACATGATGAAGAAAACCGCAATTCTCGGTGCGACCGCGCTTGGGCTGATGGCGACGGGCGCTTGGGCGGAAACCACCGCCTGCCTGATCACCAAGACCGACACCAACCCGTTCTTCGTGAAGATGAAAGAGGGTGCCTCGGCCAAGGCCAAAGAGATGGGCATCACGCTCAACACCTATGCGGGCAAGCTCGACGGCGACGTGGAAAGCCAGGTCGCGGCGGTCGAAAGCTGCATCGCGGCAGGCGCCAAGGGTATTCTGATCACCCCGTCCGACAGCCGTGCGCTTGCGCCCGCGGTCACGAAGGCGCGCGAGGCCGGTGCGCTGGTGATCGCGCTCGACACCCCGTTCGAGCCCGCCGACACTGCGGATGCGACCTTCGCCACCGACAACTTCAAGGCAGGCGAGCTGATCGGTCAGTGGGCCAAGGCGAAAATGGGCGACAAGGCCGCGGATGCGAAGATCGGCTTCCTCGACCTCAACCCGAGCCAGGTTTCGGTCGATTACCTGCGCGATCAGGGCTTCATGAAGGGCTTCGGCATCGACATCAAAGACGAGAAAAAGATCGGCGACGAAGACGATCCGCGCATCGTCGGCCATGACGTGACCAACGGCAACGAGCAAGGCGGCCGCACCGCGATGGAGAACCTTCTCCAGAAGGATCCGGGCATCAACGTCGTCTACACGATCAACGAGCCCGCTGCCGCCGGTGCCTATGAGGCGCTGAAATCGGTCGGCATGCAGGATCAGGCGATCATCGTCTCGGTCGATGGCGGCTGCCCGGGCGTTCAGAACGTCAAGGAAGGCATTATCGGCGCGACCTCGATGCAGTTCCCGCTGAAGATGGCCTCGATGGGCATCGAAGCGATCGCGGCCTTCGCGAAGGATGGCACCAAGCCGCAGAACTCCGAAGGTCTCGACTTCTACAACACCGGCGTGACGCTGATCACCGACCAGCCGGTCGACGGCATCGACTCGATCTCGTCGGAAGAAGGCCTGAAGCAGTGCTGGGGCTGATCCCCGCCTGAAAGACCGGAAGGGCCGCCCCGCGCGGTGGCCCTTTCCTTTGGGCCGCGTGACGGCCTTTCACCCCACATTGCACAAAGAGGATGACGGACATGACCCAGACCGTTCCGCCTCGCGGCCAGTCCTTCGAGCACGGCCTCGACCAAAGCGACAAGACCGTCGCGGCCTTCAAGAGTAAGAAACGCGGGCTTCTCGGCACGATCCAGCACGGGCTGCACGGCAATCCGACGATGGTGCCGGTGATCGTGCTACTGCTGTCCGTCGCCGTGTTCGGCCTGGTCGCAGGGGGCAAGTTCTTTTCCGCCTTCAACCTGACCCTGATCATGCAGCAGGTCTCGATCATCGGGATGCTGGCTGCGGCGCAATCGCTGATCATCCTGACCGCAGGTATCGATCTGTCGGTGGCCGCAATCATGGTGCTGATGTCGGTGATCGCCGGCAACCTTGCCGTCTATATGGGCGTGCCCGCACCGATCGCGCTGCTGATTTCCTTCGCCGGCGGCACCGGCGCCGGTTTGCTGAACGGCTTCCTCGTCACCAAGGTGAAACTGCCGCCCTTCATTACCACGCTCGGCACCTGGTCGATCTTCTACGCGCTGAACCTGTGGCTTTCGGGCGCGCAGTCGATCCGCTCGCAGGATATCGACAAGTTCGCGCCCCTTCTGAAATTCTTCGGCAACACGATCACCGTCGGCAACGCGCGACTGACCTACGGTTCGGTCCTGATGGTCGTGGTGTTCCTCGTGCTCTGGTATCTGCTGAACAAGACCGCCTGGGGCCGCCACGTCTATGCCGTGGGCGACGACAAGGAGGCGGCGGAACTGGCGGGCATCCGCACCGACCGCACGCTGCTGTCGGTCTACGGTCTGGCCGGCCTCGTCTGCGCGATCGCGGCCTGGGCGTCGATCGGCCGCGTGGGCTCGATCTCGCCGCAGGCCTTCTACGAGGCGAACCTGCATTCCATCACCGCCGTGGTGATCGGGGGCATCTCGCTCTTCGGCGGGCGCGGCTCGATCCTCGGCGCATTGTTCGGGGCGCTGATCGTGGGCGTGTTCCAGTCGGGGCTGCGGCTCGCGAATGTGGACGTGCTCTGGCAGGTCTTCGCCATCGGCTGGCTCATCATCATCGCGGTCGCTATCGACCAATGGATCAGAAAGGTTTCGGCATGACGCAAGAACCCATTCTCACCGCACGCGGTCTGGTCAAACGCTATGGCCGCGTCACCGCCCTCGACGAGTGCGACTTCGATCTCTACCCGGGCGAAATCTTGGCCGTGATCGGCGATAACGGGGCCGGGAAATCCTCGCTCATCAAGGCGATTTCCGGGGCCGTTACGGCCGACGAGGGCGAGATCAAGCTCGAAGGCAAATCGATCTCCTTCAAGAGCCCGCTCGAGGCGCAGGATGCGGGGATCGCGACGGTCTACCAGACGCTCGCGCTCTCTCCCGCGCTGTCGATCGTCGACAACATGTTCGTCGGGCGCGAGTTGCGCCGCGCCGGTCCGATGGGCAAATGGCTGCGGATGCTCGACAAGCCCGCGATGCGCGCCTTCGCCCGCGAGAAGCTCAACGATCTGGGGCTGGCGACTATTCAGGACATCGATCAGGCGGTCGAGACGCTGTCGGGTGGTCAGCGTCAGGGCGTGGCCGTGGCCCGTGCGGCGGCTTTCGGGTCGAAAGTGATCATCATGGACGAGCCGACGGCGGCGCTCGGCGTGAAGGAGAGCCGTCAGGTGCTGAACCTGATCCTCGACCTCAAGGCAAAAGGTCTGCCGATCATCCTGATCTCGCACAACATGCCGCACGTCTTCGAGGTGGCGGATCGTGTCCACGTCCACCGGCTGGGCAAGCGGCTCTGCGTGATCGATCCGAAGAACCATTCGATGTCGGATGCGGTGGCCTACATGACCGGCGCGAAGCAGCCCGAGGATGCGAACGAAGCCGCTTGAGAGCAGGCAAGAGAACACGAAGCGCCCGGTCCAAAAGGCCGGGCGTTTTTCGTTTGGGACTGCGTCCTTGGCGCGGGGCGACTAGCCCCGGGCCGCGCCCGACCCTCCCCCTGGGAGGGCGCATTGGCGATGCCAGCGCAGGCACGAATGAGCGACGGGCTTGCGAGATAAAGCGCCCAGCCACGAACCGATCAAGCGCCCACCCAAGGCTCGGGCGCGCCCCTCAACCCCCAAAAAGAAAACCCGCGCCCTCCCGAGCGCGGGTTTCCCGTGAAACATCAAGGGGTCGTCAGCCGCGGCGACCCGCTTCCAGCGCGTCCTCGAAGGTACGCAGCCCGGTTTTCGGGGCCTGAACCAGCACCGCCATGTTGCCCGGCTTATGCTCGTTGCGCAGCATCTTGGTATGAGCCTGCGGGATCTGATCCCACGGGAAGACCTCGGACATGCAGGGGTCCAGACGCCGCTCCACCATCAGCTTGTTGGCCGAAGCCGCCTGCTTGAGGTTGGCGAAGTGCGAGCCCTGCAGGCGCTTCTGGTGCATCCACATGTAGCGCACGTCGAAGGTGCAGTTGAAGCCCGAGGTGCCGGCGCAGATCACGACCATGCCGCCCTTCTTCACGATCAGGGTCGAGACCGGGAAGGTCGCCTCGCCGGGGTGTTCGAAGACCATGTCCACGTTCACGCCCTTGCCGGTGATGTCCCAGATCGCCTTGCCGAACTTGCGGGCCTCTTTCAACCACTCGTTATATTCCGGCGTGTTGACCGTGGGCAGCTGCCCCCAGCATTTGAAGTCCTTGCGGTTGATCACGCCCTTGGCGCCCTGATCCATCACGAACTGACGCTTGCTCTCGTCCGAGATCACGCCGATCGCGTTGGCGCCTGCGGTGTTCGCAAGCTGGATCGCGTAGGAGCCCAGACCGCCCGAGGCCCCCCAGACCAGCACGTTCTGGCCGGGCTTGAGCTCATGCGGGTGGTGACCGAACAGCATCCGGTAGGCGGTGGCCAGCGTCAGCGTGTAGCAGGCGCTCTCTTCCCAGGTCAGGTGCTTCGGGCGCAGCATCAGCTGCTGCGCCTGCACGCGGGTGAACTGCGAGAACGAGCCGTCATGCGTCTCGTAGCCCCAGATCCGCTGGCTGGGCGAGAACATCGGGTCGCCGCCGTTGCACTCCTCGTCGTCGCCGTCGTCCTGATTGCAGTGGATCACCACCTCGTCGCCGACTTTCCAGCGTTTGACCTTGTCGCCCACTTTCCAGACGATGCCCGCCGCGTCGGAGCCCGCGATGTGATAGGGCTGCTTGTGGCCGTCGAAGGGCGAAATCGGCACGCCGAGACCGGCCCAGACGCCGTTATAGTTCACGCCCGCGGCCATCACGAGGACGAGCACTTCGTGGCTGTCGATCTCCCAGGTGTCGACGACTTCCTGCTGGAACGACTGCTCGGGCTCGCCATGGCGTTCGCGACGGATCGCCCAAGCGTACATTTTCGGGGGGACGTAGCCGAGGGGCGGCATCTCGCCGATCTCGTAAAGGTCCTTCTCCGGCGCATCGTAGGGCGCGATACCGGTTTCCTGATCAAGGGCCATGGCTTTCTCCTGTCTGTCCTTGCCGCGCCGCAGAATCGGGCGGTGTTCGTTCAGAGGGATACGCATGGCTGCGCAACTTTTCAATCCCTGACGTTCCGTTTTTGTAATTTTATGTCCCTCTCGATTTTTGGGCTGCAGGCAAACCCCTATTTATAAAGCTTCGCGTCGCGGACGCTGCGTGAAACCAGTCACGCCGCGTTGCAGCGAATTGACAGGATCACAAAATTCAATTTAAACCATCTCAACGCGCAACAATATTGCGCAGCGAAGATTCGTATTCCGATGGAGGCCGCCATGACCGACACGATGCCCGCCAAAGACCGCCCCTGGCTGTTTCGCACCTATGCGGGCCATTCCACGGCTGCCGCCTCGAACGCGCTCTATCGCAACAACCTCGCCAAGGGGCAGACGGGCCTCTCCGTGGCTTTCGACCTGCCGACCCAGACCGGCTATGACAGCGATCATGTCCTGTCGCGCGGCGAGGTGGGCAAGGTCGGTGTGCCGGTCTGCCATCTGGGCGACATGCGCGCGCTGTTCGATGAGATCCCGCTCGAGCAGATGAACACCTCGATGACGATCAACGCGACCGCGCCGTGGCTCTTGTCGCTCTACATTGCGGTGGCCGAAGAGCAGGGCGCGGATGTGTCGAAGCTGCAGGGGACGGTTCAGAACGATCTGGTGAAGGAATACCTCTCGCGCGGCACCTATATCTGCCCGCCGAAGCCCTCGCTCGCGATGATCACCGACGTCGCGGCCTATACCCGCGAGCACCTGCCGAAATGGAACCCGATGAATGTGTGTTCCTATCACCTGCAGGAAGCCGGGGCGACGCCGCAGCAGGAGCTGGCCTTCGCGCTCGCGACCGCGATTGCGGTGCTGGACGATCTGAAAACCAAGGTGCCGGAAGAGGCCTTCCCCGCGATGGTCGGGCGGATCTCCTTCTTCGTGAATGCGGGCATCCGCTTCGTGACCGAGATGTGCAAGATGCGCGCCTTCACCGAGCTGTGGGACGAGATCTGCCGTGATCGCTACGGCGTCGAGGACGAGAAATTCCGCCGTTTCCGCTATGGCGTGCAGGTGAACTCGCTGGGCCTGACCGAACAGCAGCCCGAGAACAACGTCTATCGCATCCTGATCGAGATGCTGGCCGTGACGCTGTCGAAAAACGCGCGCGCCCGCGCGGTGCAGCTGCCTGCGTGGAACGAAGCGCTCGGCCTGCCGCGCCCGTGGGATCAGCAATGGTCGCTCAGGATGCAGCAGATCATGGCCTATGAGACCGACCTTCTGGAATATGGCGATCTCTTCGACGGCAACCCGGCCGTGACCGCGAAGGTCGAGGCGCTGAAGGACGGCGCGCGGGCCGAACTGGAAACGCTCGACTCGATGGGTGGGGCGATCGCCGCGATCGACTACATGAAGTCGCGTCTGGTGGAATCGAATGCCGCGCGGATCAATCGCATCGAGGCCGAGGAAACCATCGTCGTCGGCGTGAACCGCTGGCAGCAGGGCGAGCCCTCGCCGCTGACCGCAGGCGATGGCGGCATCATGGTCGTCGACCCGGCGGTGGAGCAGGAGCAGATCGACCGCCTGAACGCCTGGCGCGCCGAGCGTGACGAGGCCGCCGTGCAGGCCGCGTTGGCTCAGCTCAAGGCGGACGCGAAGGCCGGCAAGAACATCATGGACGCCTCGATTGCTGCCGCGAAAGCGGGCGCGACCACCGGCGAATGGGCGGGCGTGATGCGCGCGGTTCATGGCGAGTATCGCGGCCCCACGGGCGTCTCGCGCTCGCCCTCGAACCAGACCGAAGGGCTCGACGATATCCGCGAGGCCGTGGATGCGGTCAGCTCGCAGCTGGGTCGTCGCCTGAAATTCCTCGTCGGCAAGCCGGGCCTCGACGGCCACTCGAACGGCGCCGAGCAGATCGCCTTCCGCGCCCGCGATTGCGGGATGGACATCACCTATGACGGCATCCGCCTGACGCCCGAACAGATCGTCGCCAAAGCAATCGAGGACGAGGCGCATGTGGTGGGCCTGTCGATCCTGTCGGGCTCGCATATCCCCCTGATCGAGGAGCTGATGGAGCGGATGCGCGCGGCTGGCCTCGACCATGTCCCGGTCGTCGTCGGCGGGATCATCCCGGATGAGGATGCGAAGAAGCTCCTGAGCTTCGGCGTCGCGCGCGTCTACACGCCCAAGGATTTCGAGCTGAACCGGATCATGATGGATATCGTGACGCTCGCGACCCCGGCCGAGAAAGCCGCCTGAGCGCGCAACCCGTTTGGGATCGGGAAGAAGCGGCGTCTTCTTCTCGACCCAAATATCCCCGCCGGAGGCTCCCGGCGTCGGACCCCACGAAAACCGCGCCCTTTCGCCCTTCCGCCCGCCAAGGCGCGCAGGTAAGGTCGCGCCATGACGACCCTCATGATCCAGTTTTCCGAGGACCAGGCCGAGGCTTGGGATGCCGTTGCTTCCGCGCTCGAGGCGGCGGGGGTCGATATTCTCGAAGGCGCGATGACGCCCGAAAGCGGCAGCAAACGCGTCCTTTCGGTGATCGGCAAGGCGGGATCGGGCAAGACGCTGCTTCTGGCGGAGCTTTATAAAGCGCTGGAGGCGGCAGGCGTCGATCTGGTCTCGGGCGATTTCGAGGGCAAGCGGCGCAAGGAAAAACGCACGCTGGCGATCCTCGCGCCCACGAACAAGGCGGCGAGCGTGTTGCGCTCGCGCGGGGTGCCCGCGACGACGATCCACCGCATTCTCTACACCCCCGTCTACGATCCCGAATATGAGCGGATCGCGGAATGGCTGACCGGGCAGGGCGAGCGGCCCAAGCCCGAACTGCTGATCGAGATGGGCCTGACCGAAGCGACGCTCGACCGGGCGAAGGCGTTCTACGAGCTGCACAAATCGATCCCGGCGGCGCTGGCCTCGGCGGGGCTGCGCGGCTCGGATTTCATCAATGGCTGGAAGCGGCGCGAAGATCCGCTCGATATCGGGTTTGTCGATGAGGCCTCGATGCTCGACGAGCGCCAGTTCGACGATCTGCGCGAGATTTTCCCGACGCTGGTGCTGTTCGGCGATCCGGCGCAGCTGGCGCCCGTGAACCAGTCGGGCGAGATGGTCTTTGAGCGTCTGCCCGACGAGCGAAAACACATCCTGCACCGTATCCACCGGCAGGCCGAGGATAACCCGATCCTCGATCTGGCGCATATGCTGGGCGATGAGAACCTGACCTTCGAGCAGTTCGAGCGCGAGATCGAGAAGGCCGCCGCCAAGGACGATCGCGTCGTCTGGGCCGAGCGGGTGGAGAGCGATCTGATGGCGCGCTCGCCGGTGCTGGTCTGGCGCAACGCGACGCGCATCCGGCTGATCCATGCCTTCCGCGCCGCGCATTCCGCGCCGGCCGACATGATGCTGCCGGGCGAGCCCTTGATCTGCGACGGGATCGAACTGCCGGTGAAACACCGCAAGAAGCGGATCGATCTGGAGGCGCGCGGCCTGATCAAGGGCGCGCAGGTGATCTATCTCGGCCCCGGCAAGAAGCCCGGCTTCTCGCGGCTGCATGTGATGGGGGCGGAAGATCCGCGGCTCTCGGCGGCCTCGATCGTGAAGATCGAGATGCCGGACGAGGAGGAGCCGTTCATTCCTTTCGCGGCCCGGATGGGCGCGACCTTCCTGCATGGCGCGGCGGTGACGATCCACAAGGCGCAGGGCTCGCAATGGGAAGACGTGCAGGTCTTCGCGCCGGATATCTATGCGGCCTACCGGGCAGGGCGCATCGAGGCGGGCATCCCGCTGTGGAAGCGGCTGGCCTATGTCGCGATCACCCGGGCGCAGCATCGGCTCTTGTGGGTGGTGCGGGCGCGGCTGGCGCGGCCCTCGGCGCCGCTGACCATTGACGATCTGCCGAAAGGCGGCGGTAAGCTGGAACTGAAAGCCGAACCGCAGGACGGATAGGGCAGGAGCCTCCGGCGGGGATATTTGAGCCAAGGCGAAGGAGGGGCGAGATGGGCGTGATGGTGGTGACCGGGGCGAGCGCCGGGATCGGGCGCGCGGTGGCAGAGGCCGCGCTGGCCGAAGGCTGGCAGGTCGCCTGTCTGGCGCGCTCGGAGGACAAGCTGGCGGAGGTCGCCGCGCAAGGCGACGGGCTGGCCGTGGCCTGCGACGTGAGCGATGCAGCAGCGGTGGAGCGCGCCTTCGCCGAGGTGGTCGCCAGGTTCGGCCGGATCGACGTGCTGTTCAACAATGCCGGGATGTTCCCGCCTGCGGCCTTGCCCGACGAGGTTACGCTGGAGGATTGGGACGCCTGTATCGCGGTGAACCTGACGGGGAAGTTTCTCTGCGCCCGGGCCGCTTTCGCGCAGATGCGCAAGCAGGCGCCGCGCGGCGGGCGGATCATCAATAACGGCTCGATCTCGGGGCAGGTGCCGCGCGCGAAATCGCTCGCCTATACGACCACCAAGCACGCGATCAACGGCATGACCAAGCAGATCGCGCTGGATGGGCGCGATTTCGACATCGCCTGCGGGCAGATCGACGTCGGCAATGCGCGCACGGGGCTTCTGGCCAACATGGATTCGGCGGCGACCAAGACGGCGGAGCCCACGATGGACGTGGCCAATGTCGCGCGCTCGGTGCTGCATATGGCCTCGTTGCCGCTCGAGGCGAATGTGCTCAACATGACGGTGATGGCGAGCGCGATGCCCTTCGTCGGGCGCGGTTAACGCACGAAACGGAAGATCGCGGCGGCGGCCCAGCCTGCGAAGACCGCAAGCGCCAGCGACAGCAGCCCGTAAAGCGCCGCATTCTCGTGCGCGAGCGTGTAGAGCCAGCGCTCCAGCCCGACTTTGCGCACCTCGATCGCGGATTGGTATTTGTCCACCAGCTTGCCGTCGCGCAGCAGGAAGATACGCGTCTTGTAATCGCCCTCGGTGAGGTTCGCAGGCAGCGCGAAATCGGCGCGGAACAGCGTGTTGTCCACGATATGCACGCCGCCGGTCTCGAGTTTGTAGAGCCCCTGTTCCTTTCGGATATCGACGAGCGCCTCGGTGAAGGGGATCGAATCGTCGACGGTGATCGGACCGGAGAAGGCGCGCATCGCGAGCGGAATCGAGATCCGCTGCTGGATGTCGGTGCGCCGATTGAGGATATCGCCGAGCGGGCCGGAAGTGGCGACGGCGTAATAGCTGGGGGCAGCGGCGACGCCGACCGAAGCCGTGTTCACCCAGATCCCGAATTCACGCGATTTCTTGCGGATGGTGACCGGGCCGAGCGGCCCTTCGAGCGTCACGATCACCGCGAGTTTCTGCCCTTCGGGCTCCGGCGTCTCGCGCTTGATCGCGCCATAGATCAGGATTTGCGACCCGTCGAAAGAGGTCGTGATCCCGATATTGTCGCGGCTGAGGCCCGCCACGATCTGCTCGTCGGGTTCGGGGCGATTGGTGATCGGCATGCCCGGACGCGCAGGCAGAACCTGTTGATCCTGTGCCAGAGCGGGCAGGGCGACGGCGCAGAGGCCGAGAGCGAGGAGGGCGGTGCGGATCATCATTCGCCCCCCGTCGCGATGGAGTAGAGGTTGCTTGGATGCAGCACGAGATCGAGGCCGAGCTTGCCCGCGACGATTATCACGAGAAGCGCCAGCAGGATGCGCAGCTGTTCTGCCTTGAGGCGCGCGCCGAGACGCGAGCCGATCTGCGCGCCGATCACGCCGCCGACGATCAGCAGGAGCGCCAGCATCACGTCCACCGTCTGGTTGGTGATCGCGTGCATCAGCGTGGTGAAGGCCGACACGAACAGGATCTGGAACAGCGAGGTGCCGATCACGACCTTGGTCGGCATGTTCAGCAGATAGATCATCGCCGGGACCATGATGAAGCCGCCGCCGACGCCCATGATCGCCGCGAGGATACCGACCGCGACCCCGACCAGCAGCGGCGGGATCACTGAGATATAGAGGCCCGAGGCGCGGAACTTGAACTTGAAGGGCAGCTTGTGGACCCAGGTGTGCTGCACGCGCTTCTTGCGCACGCCACCGCCCTTGCGCTGCTTTTGGATGGTGCGGATGCCCTCTTGCAGCATCAGAAGGCCGATCAGGCCGAGGAAGACAACGTAGCAAAGCTGCACCGCGAGGTCGATCTGGCCCAGCTCGGTCAGCAGATTGAAGACGTAGATGCCGCTTGCCGAGCCGAGCAGGCCGCCCACCAGCAGCACGAGACCCATCGGAATGTCGACCGCCTTGCGCTTGAGCTGCGCCAGAACGCCCGACACGGACGAGGCGACGACCTGGTTCGCGCCGGTGGCCACGGCGACGGAAGGCGGGATGCCGATGAAGAACAGAAGCGGGGTGATCAGGAAGCCGCCGCCCACGCCGAACAGGCCCGAGAGCAGCCCCACGATGCCGCCGAGCCCCAGCAGGGTGAAGATATTGACCGAGACTTCGGCGATGGGCAGGTAGATCTGCATGGACTGCACCCGCTGAGGAGGTTGCATCGTTAGTGTCCCCGAAGGGCAGGCGAAGTCAAACCCCGCCGTGCCGCAGGGTTACAACTGTTGCAGATATCGTCGCAAAACCTGTTCGAGCTTGGCCGCACCCATCGGCGCGATCGCTTTGGTCTGCTCGTGGCTGATATTTTCCTGCGCCATGCCCGCCCCCATATTGGTGATGACGGAAACGGCGGCCACGCGCAGCCCGAGGAACCGGGCGAGGATCACTTCCGGCACGGTCGACATGCCCACCGCATCGGCGCCGAAGACTTTCGCGGCGCGGATTTCGGCGGGGGTCTCGAAGGTCGGGCCGGAGAACCAGCAATAGACGCCTTCGGGCAGTTCGACCCCTTCGGCCTTCGCCGCGGCTTTGAGCCCGGCGCGGATGTCCGGGTCATGCGCCTCGGTCAGCGGCACGAAACGCGCATCCGAGGGCTCGCCGATCAGGGGATTGTTGCCCGAGAAATTGATGTGATCGTTCAGCATCATCAGCCCGCCGGGCTGGATGTCCTCGCGCAGGCTGCCAGCCGCATTGGTCAGCAGCAGGCTCTCGCAGCCGAGCTCCTTGAGGATTTCCAGCGGCAGGCGCATCTCGGCGGGGTTGCCGTGTTCATAATAGTGAACCCGACCGCCGAAGACGGCGACGCGAACGCCTTCGAGCGTGCCGATCACCAGCTTCGGATTGTGGCCCGAGACGCCCGCATGGGGAAAGCCCGGAAGCTCCGAATAGGGGATCGCCACGCCCTCGATCTCCTCGGCCAGATGGCCGAGGCCGGAGCCGAGGATCAGGCCGAGGCGCGGGGCCTCGTCGCCTGCGCGGTCCCGGATGAGGGCAGCAAGTTCAGCGCTCTTTGACATAGGGCTGCCCCCCTGCACGCGGCGGGATCGCCTTGCCGATGAAGCCCGCGAGAATGATCACGGTGAGGATGTAGGGCACCGCCTGCATGAACTGGATCGGCAGGGTGATGACGCCCAGATCGATATTCGGATAGCGGTTCGAGATCGCCTCCAACAGGCCGAACAGCATCGTCGCCCCAAGTGCCGGAACAGGCCGCCATTTCGCGAAAATCAGAGCCGCGAGAGCGATATAGCCGCGCCCGGCGGTCATTTCCTTCACGAAGCCAGCCGCGAGGCCGGTTGCCAGATAGACGCCGCCCAGACCCGCTAGCACGCCGGTGATGGCGACGGCGGTGTAGCGCATCCGAATGACCGAGATACCCGCTGTGTCGACCGATTCCGGGTTCTCGCCCACCGCGCGCAGGCGCAGGCCGAAGCGGGTGCGGAACAGCACCCACCAGGTGATCGGCACCATCGCGAAGGCGACATAGACGAGGATCGAGTGGCCCGAGATCAGGTTCGAGTAGATCGGACCGAGGAAGGGCACATCCTTCACCGCCTCGGCGCCGGGCAGGGTGATCGGATCGAAGCGCCCGTTGCCCGAGAGTTGCGGCGTGCGGCCGCCCTGATGGAACCAGCTTTGCGCGATCAGAACGGTAAAGCCCGAGGCAAGGAAGTTTACCGCGACGCCGGAAATCAGCTGATTGCCGCGGAAGGTGATCGAGGCGAGGCCATGCACGAAGGCGAGGCTCATCGAGCCCCCGACACCCGCAAGAAGGCCGAGCCACGCATTGCCCGTCACCGCCGCGACCGCGCCGGAGAAGAAGGCGGCCATCAGCATCTTGCCCTCGAGGCCGATGTCGAAGATGCCCGCGCGTTCCGAGAACAGACCCGCGAGGCAGGCGAGCAGCAGCGGCGTGCCGAGGCGAACGGCGCTATCGAGAATTTCGATGATCGTTCCGAAATCCATCTCAGGCCTCCTTCCGGGCGTTGGCGCGCGCGACGAAGAAGCTCTCGATCGGTGCGCGCAGCATGTTGTCGAAGGCCCCGGTGAACAGGATCACGAGCGCCTGGATCACGGTGATCAGCTCGCGCGGGATCGTGGTTTCCAGCGCCAGCTCGCCGCCGCCCTGGTAGAGGAAGCCGAAGAGAAGTGCCGCGAGGAACACGCCGAACGGGTGGTTGCGGCCCATCAGGGCCACTGCGATCCCGATGAAGCCCGCGCCCTCGACCGAGTTGAGCACGAGGCGATGTGCCTCGCCCATCACGTTGTTGATCGCCATCAGGCCGGCGAGGCCGCCCGAGATCAGCATCGCCGCCATCACGATCTTCACTGGCGAGATGCCGGCATAGCGCGCCGCCGACTCCGACCGCCCGAAGGCGCGGATCTCGAAGCCCAGTTTGGTGCGCCAGATCAGCACCCAGACGAGGTAGCAGGCGAGGATCGCCACAAAGAACGACACGTTCGCCGGGACCGATTTCGAGAAGAACTGACCGACGAGCGGGAAGTCATGGAAGGTCGGCAGATGGGTCGCAGGCCCGAAGCGCGCGGTGGCCGGGTCCATCGAGCCGCGCGGACGCAGCACGTTGACCAGCATGTAGTTCAGCACCGCCGCGCCGATGAAGTTGAACATGATCGTGGTGATCACGATATGGCTGCCGCGCTTGGCCTGCAGATAGGCCGGGATCGCCGCCCATGCCGCGCCGAAGATCGCGCCGCCCGCCATCGCCGCAATCAGCGCGATGGTCCAATGCGGCCACGGGAAGGCCAGCAGCACCAGCGCCACGCCAAGCCCGCCGAGCGTCGCCTGACCCTCGCCGCCGATATTGAACTGGCTGGCGTGATAGGCAACGGCGACCGCGAGGCCGGTGAAGATGAAGTTGGTCGCGTAGTACAGCGTGTAGCCCCAGCCATAGGGCGAGCCGAGCGCGCCCGAGACCATGACCTTGATCGCCTTGATCGGATCTTCGCCGATCAGCAGCACCACGATCCCCGAGATCACGAAGGCGATCAGCAGGTTGAGGAGCGGGATCAGGGCCACGTCGACCCATTTCGGTGTCTTTTCCATTATTGGCTCTCCTCGGGCGCGGCGATCGTCCAGCCGTCCATGCCGCGCACGTCCTCGCCGCCCATGCCCGCCATCAGGCAGCCCATGCCGGTCTGCGTGGCGGTCTCGACGGGGCCGATGCCCATGACCTGCCCGTCGAACATGACTGCGACCCGGTCCGAGAGCGCCCGGATCTCGTCAAGCTCGACCGATACCAGCAGGATCGCAGCGCCTTGGTCGCGCAGTTCGATGATGCGTTTGTGGATGAATTCGATCGCGCCGATATCGACGCCGCGGGTGGGTTGGCCGACCAGCAGCAGCGCCGGGCTTCGTTCGATCTCGCGGGCCAGCACGATCTTTTGCTGGTTGCCGCCCGAGAAGCTTTTCGCGGGCAGGGTCGGGATCGGCGGGCGCACGTCGAAGCGTTCCATCGCCTCGGCCGTGTGGGCCACGATCCCCGCATTGTCCATCACGAAGCGGTTCTTCTGATAGGCCGGATCGGAGTGATAGCCGAAGACCATGTTCTCCCACGCAGCGAAATCGAGGATCAGGCCGAGGCTGTGGCGGTCTTCGGGGACGTGCGAGATGCCCCGGCGGCGGCGCGACTGACCGTCGCTATGCTTGCCGGTGAGGTCGATCTCTTCGCCGTTGATGCGAATGTTGCCGGTGCCCTTGGCGAAACCGCCGAGGATTTCCAGCAGTTCGGACTGGCCGTTGCCCGCCACGCCCGCGATGCCGAGAATCTCGCCCGCGCGGATTTCAAGATTGATGCCCTTGAGGCGCTCGATCCCGTCTTCGTCTTTCACGCGGAGGTTCTCGACCTCCAGCACGGTTTTGCCGGGCTGTGCGGCGGTCTTGTCGACGTTGAGCAGAACCTTGCGGCCGACCATCAGCTCGGCCAGTTGCTCGGGCGAGGTCTCGGCGGTCTTCACCGTCGCCGTCATCTCGCCGCGGCGCATCACGCTGACCGTGTCGGTGATCTCCATGATCTCACGCAGCTTGTGGGTGATCAGGATGATCGTCTTCCCTTCCTTGCGGAGGAAATCGAGGATGCGGAACAGGTGGTCGGCCTCGGCGGGCGTCAGCACCCCCGTCGGCTCGTCGAGGATCAGGATATCCGCCTGACGATAGAGCGCCTTGAGGATTTCCACGCGCTGCTGGTGGCCGACGGATAGCTCTTCGATCTTCTCGTCGGGATCGACGTTGAGCTCGTATTCCTCGGCGAGGCGCTTGAGTTCCTTGCGGGCCTTGGAGAGCGAGGGGCGCAGCAGCGCGCCATCCTCGGCACCAAGGATGATGTTCTCGAGCACGGTGAAATTCTGCACCAGCTTGAAGTGCTGGAAGACCATGCCGATGCCGGCGCTGATCGCGGCCTGGCTGTCGGGGATATGGGTGTGCTTGCCTTTGATCCAGATCTCGCCCGCATCCGCCTTGTAGAAGCCGTACAGGATCGACATCAGCGTGGATTTCCCCGCGCCGTTCTCGCCGATGATGCCGTGGATCGTACCGGGCATGACCCGGATCGAAATGTCCTTGTTGGCCTGCACCGTGCCGAAGGCTTTCGAGATGCCTTTCAGCTCGATCGCGGGCGCGCCCGTGGGCGTGGCGGCAGCGTGGGCCGCTTCGGCCGCATCGCTGGCGTTTTCAGTGGCAAGGGCGGCAGTTGCCTGCCGCCCCGCGTTGTTCGACTCTGTTGTGCTCATCACTCGACCGGGCAGCTGTCGTCCGACATGTAGTCATGCACTTCGATCTTGCCCGACGCGATGTCGGCTTTCGCCTGCTCAACGGCTTTTTCCATCTCGGGCGTGACGAGCGACTTGTTGTTGTCGTCCATCGCGACGCCGACGCCGTTCTGGGCCAGACCCATCACCTTGATGCCCGGCTTCAGATCGGGGCCCGCCGAGAACGCGTCATAGACGGCGTTGTCGACGCGCTTGAGCATCGAGGTCAGGACCTTGCCCGGGTGCAGGTAGTTCTGGTTGCTGTCCACGCCGATCGACAGGACGTCGCCATCCGCGGCTGCCTGCAGAACGCCGATGCCGGTGCCGCCGGCGGCTGCGTAGATCACGTCCGCGCCCTGGCTGATCTGGGCCTTGGCGATCTCGCCGCCCTTCACCGGGTCGTTCCACGCCGCCGGGGTGGTGCCGGTCATGTTCTGGATGACTTTCGCGTCGGGGTTCACGGCTTTCACACCCTGAACGTAACCGCAGGCGAATTTGCGGATCAGCGGGATGTCCATGCCGCCGACGAAGCCGACGGTGCCGGTTTTCGACGCCATCGCGGCCATCATGCCGACGAGGTAGGAGCCTTGCTCTTCCTTGAAGACGATCGACTCGACGTTGGGCTGGTCGACGACCATGTCGACGATCGCGAATTTGGTGTCGGGGTAGTCGGGAGCGACGGTGTTGAGCGTGTCGCCGAAGGCGAAGCCGGTCATCACGATCGGGTTGGCGCCCGACTCGGCGAGTTTGCGCAGGGCCTGCTCACGCTGAGCTTCCGACTGCATTTCCAGTTCCTTGTAGGAGCCGCCGGTCTCTTCGGCCCAACGCTTGGCGCCGTTGAAGGCGGCCTCGTTGAAGCTCTTGTCGTATTTGCCGCCCAGATCGTAAATGATCGCGGGATCGGCCAGCGCGGCCCCGGCGCTCAGCGCGAGCGCGGTCGCGGCGCCAAGGAACTTGGTGAAATAGGTCATGGATTACTCCCGAACGTTATGGCCCTGTTGGATAAGCCTGTTGGCGCGCTCGGTTCAGCGCGCGGACAGGCCGATTTGGGCAGAGCTTGCCAAGGGGGTCAAGCGTCAAGTTGTGGATGACGCGAGGTCGCAAGACAAATTTGATTGAACGGTCAGCTTGTCGCTCTAGCGAGCGGCAAAGTGAGAACCAGCGCGTCGATGCGCTCGCCGTCCGGGCTGCGGTAATACCCCTTGCGACGCCCCGATTCCTTCCAGCCGGTCGCAGCATAAAGCGCACGTGCGGCGTCGTTCTCGGCGGAGACTTCGAGGAAGGCGCTTTCGGCCCCCAGCGCTTCGGCTTCCTGTGCGAACCGCTCCACCAGCGCGCGGCCGGTGCCGTTGCGGCGGCCTTTCGGGTCGACCGCGAGGGTCAGTAGCTCGGCTTCGCCCGCGATGACGCGTCCCAGCAGGAAGCCTCGATTTTCGTTCAACAGGAAGGTGCCGGGGCCGCGCATCAGATCCCGGAATTCGGCCTCGTTCCACGGGCGCGGTGTGGTGAAGCAGGCGGCATGCAGCTCGGCGAGGGCTTCGGCGCGCATCAGTCGAGGATCCTCGGCGGCGGGTCGGAGGGCGGAGCGGCATCGGCCGCGCGCAGGTAAAGCGGGGCGGGGCGCTCTCCGGGGATGAATTCGCGAGAGGCTGCGATCCGTGCGATGGCTTCGGCCGGTGCGAAGGCTGCAGGCGCGGCAGTGGAGCCGATCCGCTGGGCGACCTCTTCGGCGGCGGAGCCGATGCAGGTCAGACCGGGTTCGGCCAGACCTTCGGGCAGCGCGTCGAGCTCATGCAGATCCAGCGGGATGGCCTGTGCGGTGCGGAACCCATCGAGATAGACGCGTTCCCGAGGTGCTGCGACGGCGGCAAGCACCGGACCTTCGCTGCCGAATTGTGCGGCGTCGGTGATCGAGACGCCGAGCGCCGGGGCCCGCAGGCTCAGCGACAATCCACGCGCGGCGGAGACGGCGATGCGGACACCGGTGAAATTTCCCGGCCCGATCCCGACGCCGATCCGCGTCAGGTCGCGCCAGCCGACGCCCGCCTCTGCGAGCACCTCTTCGAGAAGCGGCATCAGCCGTTCGGCCTGTCCGCGTCCCATTTCCTCGTGTCGCGAAACGAGGCAGTCATCACCCGACAGCAAAGCGGCCGCGCAATGCGCGGCCGATGTGTCGAAGCCTAGCGTCAGATCAGGCATTGACCGGACGGACCTCTGAAACCTCGGGGATGTAGTGTCTGAGCAAGTTCTCGATCCCCATCTTGAGCGTCAGTGTCGACGAGGGGCAACCGGCGCAAGCGCCCTGCATGTGCAGGTAGACCACGCCACGCTCGAACCCGTGGAAGGTGATGTCGCCGCCGTCCTGCGCCACGGCCGGGCGCACGCGGGTGTCGAGCAGTTCCTTGATCTGCGAGACGATCGCGCCGTCCTCGCCGTCATGCTCGGCATGGCCCGAGGGCGCGGCTTCGCCTTCGATCACCGGGGCGCCGGATTGGAAATGCTCCATGATCGCGCCGAGGATCGCCGGTTTCGCGTGATCCCAGCTGGTCGCATCGTCCTTCGTCACGGTCACGAAATCCGAGCCGAAGAACACGCCGGTCACGCCGGGCACTGCGAAAACGCGCTTGGCCAGCGGCGATTTGGCCGCCGTCTCGGCGGTGGGAAAATCAGCGGTGCCGGTCTCCAGCACGGTCTGGCCGGGCAGGAATTTCAGCGTCGCGGGGTTCGGGGTCGTCTCGGTCTGAATAAACATCGCGTGCCTCCTTGGCTTGCCGCTCATATGCGCCTTCCGACAGAAATAATCAAGTAATCGCGGCTATGCGCTAGATGATGCGCGGCGCGATCTGGGCGGGATCGGTGACCTCCGGGCGCCAGAATGCCTCCGCGTCCGGCCCGATCCCCGCGAGAGCGGCCTCGAAGTCACGATGATTGACATGGCGCCAGAGCGCAAAGGCAGTGGCCTCGATGGCGTTATCGGGGGTCAGGTTGTGATGCGGGCGCAACGCCTGCGCTTCGCGGGTCATCTCGGTCCGGCTGCCGAAAGGGCGCGGCGTCGCCATCACATCCCAGTGATACAGGAAGATCGCGCGCAACACGGCAGGCAGGCAATCGGCGAAGGCGATGGCCTCGACAGGGCGCAGCCGCGCGCGGAAGGTTACAAAGACGCCCTCGATCGCCGTGTAGGTCATGTTGTCGGAGTCGAGGCCCATCCGATCGCGCGCATCGGCGAGGAAGGACGAGAACTCCTTCTGCGCATGGCGATAGGTCCAGGGCATCGGCATCGGTCAGGTGATCTGTTCGAGCTTTTCCTTCGACATCTCGCCCGGCACGATGGTCAGCGGGCAGGGCAGGGTTCCCGCCTGCTTGACCATCTGCGTGACCAACGGCCCCGCACCGCCTTTGCCGGAGCCTGCGCCGAGAACCAGCACGCCGATCTCGGGATGTTCGTCCATCACGCCGATGATCTCGGGCACCGGTTCGCCCTCGCGGATCACCAGTTCCGGCTCCACGCCCTGACGGTCGCGCATCCATTTCGCGAAGACCTCGAAATGCGCCTCGATCCGCTCGCGGGCTTCTTCGCGCATGATCTCGGCCACGCCGATCCAGTGCTGGTATTCGTCGGGCGGGATCACCGAGAGGATGATCACGCCGCCGCCGGTATGGTTCGCGCGCATCGCCGCGAAACGCATCGCGTTGAGGCATTCGCGGGTATCGTCGAGCACAACCAGAAACTTGCGCATGGCTCCTCCGGGACGGGGTGTCTGCGGATCATCGCCCGGCGCGAGGTCTTTGGCAACCGCGGGGGTGTCGAGGCTCAAAGCGGCGACCCTTGTGCCCAGTCCATATAGGCCTCGCGCGCCCGCTGCGTGCCCTTGCCGGGCGTGTAGCTGATATCGTCGAAGCCCGCGACCGGCGTGACCTTGGCGAAGTTGCCGGTCAGGAAGACCTCGTCGGCATTGCGGAAATCGTCGAGCGTCAGCACCGCTTCATGCACCGTCTCGCCGCCCTCGCGCAGCAGGCCCATGATCCGCTTGCGCGTGAGACCCGCGAGGAAGGTGCCGTTCGGCATGGGCGTGAAATACTCGCCATCCTTCACCATCCAGACATTCGCCGTCGCGCTTTCGGCGACATTGCCCATCGCATCTTGCACCAGCGCGTTGCCGAAGCCCTTGCGCTGAGCCTCGACCAGCATCCGCGCGTTGTTCGGATAGAGACAGCCCGCCTTCGCGTCTGTGACGTTATCGGCCAGAACGGGGCGGCGGAATTGCGTGGTGGTCAGCGTCGTCGACTTGCCGGGGTCGGGCATCGCCACCTCTTCGAGGCACAGCGCGAATCCGGTCTCGCCGGGCTTCGGCGCCACTCCCAGATCGGAACCCGCAATCGCCCAATACATCGGGCGCACGTAAACGGCGGCACCCTTGTCGTATTTCCGCAGGCCCTCGCGCGCAATCTCGACAATCTCCTCGGCGGCGAGGGTCGGCGTGATCATCAGCGCCTCGGCGGAGCGGTTGGTGCGCGCGCAATGCGCGTCGAGATCGGGAACGACCCCATCGAAAAGCCGCGCCCCGTCAAAGACTGAGCTGCCTTGCCAAAGCCCGTGATCGGCGGCGCGCATGACGGCGATATCGCCCTCGTGCCATGCGCCTTCGAACCATGTGCGGATGTTTTTGCCGAATGCCATCGGTGCCTCCTTCGTATCGGGCGCGATCCAACCACTCGCGCCTCGCGAAGTCCATACGACCGATTGTATCGGTGTCAGGTGTCGTGAGGTCCGGTCATGGGAGCGGGGCTGCGTTAACCGCATCGCAACTGCGACCTGCCTAGGCTTGCGGAAGTTTCGCCCCTTGCGGCTACCCGTAACTGGAGATTTGGCATGACCCCGGCCCGGCGCAGGCGTAAACGTCTCTTCGATCTGACGCTGGCGGTGCTGGCGCTGCCCGTGGTCTTGCCGCTGATCGTGCTGGTCTGGTTGGCGGTTGCACTGGTGCAGGGGCGACCGTGGTTCTACGGCGGCGAACGGATGCACAGTCCCACGCGCAGCTTTCGGATGTGTAAGTTCCGCACGATGGAGGCGGAGGCGGGCGATCACGGCGTCACCGCCGGACATAAGCGCGTGCGGATCACCCCGCTTGGGCAGATCCTGCGCCGGTGCCACGCGGATGAGTTGCCGCAAATCTGGAACGTACTTCGCGGCGATATGAGCTTCGTCGGACCGCGCCCTCCGCTGCGCGAGGTGGTGGAGCGTTTCCCACAGCTCTACGCGCAGGTGCTCGCAAGCCCGCCGGGGATCACCGGCCTCGCGAGCGTGCAGTTTGCGCAAAAAGAGGCGCGGCTGCTGGCGCGATGTCGGACGGCGGATGAGGCGCGGCGGATCTACGATCAGGCTTGCGTCCCCGAGAAAGCCCGGCTCGATCTGCTTTACCAAAGGCAGGCCTCGTGGCGGCTCGATCTGGCGCTGATCTGGCAAACTCTGCGCGGAGGGATTGCGTGAGGGAAGCGCTCACCGACAAGATCGCGACGCGCCTGATCGCGCTGTCGCGCCCGCGCAAGGCGGTCGTCATCGCGACGCTCGATGCGCTGCTCGCGATGGCGTGCCTTGCGCTGGTGTTGCAGCTCGCGCCTGCCTTGAGCCGCGGGGGCCTCGGGGGGAATGCCTGGCTCCTGGTCCTGACCGGGAGTGGTCTTGCCGCAGTGGCAAGCCTTGGCACCGGCTTGGCGCGCCTGCCCCTGAAGGACTTCGCCATGCTAGGGGCGGGAAAGGCGGTCGTCCTCTCCTGCCTCCTTGCACTCGCCCTCTGGGCCGTCCTCGGGTGGCAGGGCGGCGACACTGCGCTCTTCTTTGGTTGCGCATTTCTATCGGGCATCGTGGTCCAGCGCCGGGCGCTTCTGGCGCTGACGGGATGGCTATATCGACGCTCGAACGTCGTCTCGCGCATCGCGATCTACGGTGCTACGCCGGAGGGGATCGCGCTGGCACGGGCGTTGCGCGACCGATCCGGGTTTTTGACCTGCGCCTATCTCGACGACAGCCCGGTCTTGCGCGGCGCGACGTTGGACGGGGTGCCGGTTCTTGGCCCAGCGGTGCGCGAGACGCTGATCCGCAAATTCAATGTCGATCGCGTCGTCCTCGCCGATCCGCGCCTGCCCGAGCCGCGCAAGGCCGCGCTGGCGCGTGACCTCTCGCGCCTTGTATTGCGCTGCGAGGCGCTGCCGGATTTCGCCCTGCTGGTCGGCGGCGCGGATCTTGCCGCGCGGCTCGAACCGGTGCGCCCCGAGCGCTGGCTGGGCCGCTGCGAGATCACCGGGGGCGACCCGCCCGAGGCGGAGTTCTACCGCGGAAAATCCGTGCTCATCTCGGGGGCGGGTGGCTCCATCGGGGCAGAGCTCTGTCGTCAGATTCTCGTCTGTGGCCCGGCGAAACTCGTCCTGCTCGAACTCTCGGAGCCCGCGCTGTTCGCCCTCCTGTCCGACCTGACGCCGCTTGCCGCCCGCGCGGGTGTCGACCTCGTCACCCGGCTCGGCTCCGCCGGGGACACGGCGCTGGTTCGGGAGATCTTCGCGCAAGAGGCGATCGATGCGGTGTTCCACGCCGCCGCCTACAAGCACGTCGCTCTGGTGGAGGAAAACCCGCTTTCCGGATTCGCGAATAACGTCACCGCCACAGTCTGTCTCGCACGGGGGGCGCGGGCCGCGAAAGTTGCGCGGTTCGTGCTGATTTCCAGCGACAAGGCGATTGCACCAAGCTCGGCCATGGGCGCGTCGAAACGAATGGCCGAGCTGGTCGTGCAGGATCTTTCTACCCGCGCGGGCGCGACGGTTTTCTCGATCGTGCGCTTCGGCAATGTGATCGGCTCGTCCGGATCGGTCGTGCCGATTTTCGAGCGGCAGATCGCCCAAGGCGGGCCGCTCACGCTCACCGATCCTGACGCCACACGCTATTTCATGACCATCGCCGAAGCGGCGCGGCTCGTGCTGATAGCCGGACGCTGGGAGATCTCGGGGCGGGTCTATGCGCTCGATATGGGCGCACCGATCCGGATCGGCGATCTCGCCCGGCAGATGGTCGAGGCGCGCGGGTTACGGCTGCGCGGGCCCGACTGCCCCGACGGCGAGATCGAGCTGTTGCGGATCGGTTTGCGGAGGGGGGAGAAGTTGCACGAGGCCCCCGTGACCGGCGCGCATGGTCGCGTGACCGCGCATCCGAAAATCAGGCATGCCCCCGTTGCCCATCTCTCGGAGCGCGAGACCGCCCTGCTTTTGCGTGATCTAGATGTGGCAGTGGCGCAGCGTTGCCGAGAGCGGCTTGAGGAACTCATATCGACGCTGCGGCGAATTGAGGGCGATGCCCTAGCGCCGCTCGTTTTGGACGAAGCGTCGCGTCTACAAAGCGCGGACGCGCGGGAAATCGATGTCACCGCGAAGGGCTGGCGCCGGCAAAACGGAACGCCCGGAAGCGAAGTGGCAAGCGCCGTGAATGAGGACGCGGCGTTCGTCCCTGCTGAAACGCGCGGCGTCGCCGTGCCAACACGAATGCCGTTTCTTCCCGCCCCGCCCGGCGCGCGGGGCGCGTCAGGCGAAGGGGTCGCTCGGATAGCCGACCGCGCTTAGATAGAGCCCCTGCGGCGGGCAGACCGGTCCGCAAGCGGCGCGGTCGCGCGCGGCGAGCGCTTCGCCCACGCGCTCGGGCGGCCAGGACCCGGCGCCGACGCGCTCCAGCGTGCCGACGATCGAGCGGACCTGATTGTGCAGGAAGCTGCGCGCGCGCAGGTGAAACCGGACCTCGCGCCCATGCGGGATGTCGATCGCCTCGACCCTGATCTCGTCGAGCGTTTTGACCGGCGAGTTCGACTGGCACATTGTCGAGCGGAAGGTGGTGAAGTCATGATGCCCGATCAGATGCGCGGCCCCTTCGCGCATCGCCTCGATATCGAGCGGGTTGAGGACCTGCCAGACCAGTCCGCGGTCATGGGTTGCCGGCGCGCGGCGTTGCACGAGCCGGAACAGGTAGCGCCGCTCCTGCGCCGAGAATCGAGAGTGGAATTCGTCTTCGACCCGGGCACAGGTGAGGATCGCGACCGGCGCGGGGCGCAGGTGATAGTTCAGCGCCTCCGACAGCCGGAACGGGTCCCAATCCTTCGTCAGATCGGCATGGGCGACCTGCCCCGTCGCGTGAACACCCGCATCGGTGCGACCGGCCGCCGCGATCGTGTGGGGGCCGGGTTCGAGCTTCGCCAAAGCGGCCTCGACCGCGCCCTGCACCGAAGGCTGATCGGCCTGACGCTGCCACCCGGCAAAGGGGCCCCCGTGATATTCGATTTTGAACGCGTATCTCGGCATGGAGCGGCCATAGCCCGAGCGCGCCCCGTTTCGCAATCCCCTCCGGGCCACGCGCCGCGATTGCGGGCCCATGCACGGGGCGGCTTGCCCTCGTCATGGCCCGGAGCTACCGATGGCCGGTCGGGAAGAGAAGGGCGCGGATATGAGTTTGACGATCATGGCGGCGGTGCTGGGCGCGGCCTTCCTGCATGCCCTGTGGAACGCGCTGATCCGTCTGGGCGGCTCGAAAATCCGCGCCATGGTGATGCTGTCCATTGCCGAGGCTCTGATCGGGCTTGTCGTCGCTTTGTCGCGGCCCATGCCGGACAGCGCCGCGCTGGGCTGGATCCTTGCCGCGGGGGTGATCCATTTCGGCTACAAGTTCTTCCTCGCCCATGCCTATGAGCAGGGCGATCTGAGCCGGGTCTACCCGATCGCGCGCGGAACCGCGCCGATGATGGTGGCGATCGTCTCCGCCGCACTGGCGATCGATGCGATCAGCGGGCTCGAATATGCGGGGATCGCGGTGCTGGGGCTCGGGATCGCCCTGATGGCGCGCGGGGTGTTCACCGATGGCGAAAGCCGCCGCCTGCTGCCCTATGCGCTGGGCTCGGCGCTGGCGACCGCGAGCTATACGCTGGTCGACGGGATGGGCGCGCGCATCTCGGGCGAGCCCGTGGGCTATGTCGGATGGATCATGGTGCTGGGCGGGGTGTTCTTCGCGACGGGCATGCTCGGGCTGCGCGGGACCGCGATGTTGCGCGCCGCGCCACGCGAATGGGGGATCGCGACGCTAGGGGCAGCGGCTTCCTACGGGGCTTATGCGATCTCTATCTGGGCGATGACCCGCGCGCCGATCGCGCTGGTCGCAACCCTGCGCGAGACCTCGATCCTGTTCGCGGTGCTGATCGGCTGGCTCGTCTTCGGCGAGAAAATGCGGATGACGAAGGCGCTGGCGGCTTTGTTGATCGTCTCAGGCGTGGTGCTGACGCGGGTCTGAGCGATTAAAATCGCGGCTGGCCTTGGTCGTCGCAGCTGGTAGGCATGGCATCGTCCGCCGGGCGCGCGATCAGGTGTCCCGTCACGATTTGCAGCGGCGTGAAGGGCGGTTCCTGAATCGCGGGCTGGATCTGGCGGGTCACATAGCAGCCGCCGAAGCTCTCGGTTTTGCCGTCACCCGTCCGGGCGCTCACCGTCACCCCGAGCGTGGTGTAGATCGAGCCTGCCGCGCCTTCCGATGTCACCGGGCCGATCGTGACCGAAGCCTCGGCGGTGTCTGCATAGCCTTTCGCGAAATCCGCATAATCGCCGTTCTTTTCGGGATCGGCGAAATAGCTCCAGGCGCGGGCGTAGTGATGCAGCGAGATCGCGTTATAGAGCGAGCGGATCAGCGCGGACGGGGTCGAGCGGTCGTCGAGATAATCCGGCGCGGCCATGGCTGCTTGCGCGGAAAACACGAGAGCCAGAAGTGCGAGACTGCGGCGCATGCGACCTCCGTTTCGCGGCCCGTGCGGCATGGGGCGCCGCGCCGGGGCCGCAGTTCGAGTCAGCTTCGCTCGGGCACGAGTTGTTGCACGATGCCGACGAGCAGCAGGTAGATGGACGTGACCACCAGCCCCCAATGCGCCCAGCTTGCCGGATCGAAATCGACCCATGCGGCCCAGCCCGCGAAGAAGGTCCACAAAAGCGCCATCGGCAAGGAGACTACG
Source organism: Thioclava electrotropha (assembly GCF_002085925.2). Lineage (NCBI taxonomy): Bacteria > Pseudomonadati > Pseudomonadota > Alphaproteobacteria > Rhodobacterales > Paracoccaceae > Thioclava > Thioclava sediminum. The sequence goes on along the minus strand of NZ_CP053562.1, from coordinate 3,891,981 downwards.
CGCCAGCGCTTCGTGCGCACCGGGTGAATGAACTTGAGGGGCAGGAACATCGCGATGGCGAGCGCCACGACGACGAGCAGGATTGTCCAATAGCCGGGCTTGAGTGCGAACAGCACCAGTACCAGCATGTTCCACGCCCCCGGGAAGCCCTGGAACGAGTTGTCCTTCGTCTTCATCCGGGTGTCGGAGAAATAGACGACGCTGCCATAGGTGATCGCGATGATCGCGAGCCAGCCCGTCCATCCCGGCAGCAGGCTCGACTGGAACAGCGCGAAGGCGGGGATGAAGACATAGGTCAGATAGTCGATGATCAGGTCCATAAGGACGCCGTCATAGAGCGGGAAATTCGCCTTCACATCGTAGCGCCGCGCGAGCGGGCCATCGATCCCGTCGACGAAGAATGCGGTGACGAGCCAGAGGAACATCAGCGCCCATTCGCCCTCTGCGGCCGCGAGAAGCGCGAGCATCGACAGCACGGCGCCGGTGGCGGTCAGGAGGTGAACGAACAGGGCTTTGATGCGGATATCCATCTGCCCGTGATGCCGGATTTGCGACGCAGGGGCAAGCGAACTTCAGGCGCGCGGATGGCTCTTGTCGTAGATTTCCATCAGCCGCGCGGCATCGACGGCGGTGTAGATCTGGGTGGTGCCGAGGCTCGCATGGCCCAGCAGTTCCTGAATGGCGCGCAGGTCGCCTCCAGCGGCCAGCAGATGGGTCGCGAAGCTGTGGCGCATTGCGTGCGGCGTCGCGGTCGAGGGCAGCCCGAGCGACATGCGCGCCCGCTCCATCGCCTTGGAAATCATGCGCGGATTGAGCGGCTTTCCGCGTGCGCCGTAGAACAAGGGCGCACCCGGCTCGGCGGGGTAGGGGCACAGGCGCATGTACTCCGCTACGGCATCGCGGGCGGCGGGCACGACCGGCACAAGCCGCTCCTTGTCGCCCTTGCCGCGGATGCGCAGCACCTCGGGCAGAGGATGAGCCTCGGCGCGTAGGGCGAGCGCTTCGGAGATTCGCAGCCCGCAGCCATAAAGCAGGGTCAGCACGGCGGCGTCGCGCGCGGCGATCCACGGTTCCATCGCCTGCGTGTCGACCTGTTCGATCATCCCGGCCGCGGCGTCCTCGTTCAGCGGGCGCGGCAGTTTGCGCTGATATTTCGGGCTGCGGGTCGAGAGAATATGGCTCGCGTCGAACCCGTCGCGATCGGCGAGCCAGCGGATGAAGCTTTTCACCGAAGAAAGCGCGCGGGCGAGCGAGCGCGACGAGACCTCTCGGCCGCGTTCATGCGCCATCCAGGCCCGCATATCGGAGGGGCCAAGTTCTGCGATCCGGGCGGTGCCCAGGCTCTCGCCATGATGGGTTTGCAGAAAACCCAAGAAGCTCGCCACGTCGTGCCGGTAGGCGGTGATAGTGTGATCGGAGGCGTCGCGCAGCCCGCGCAAATGGCTCAGCCATTCGGCGAGCGCGTCTTGCAACCCTGCGGACGGCTCCGCCATCAATCCAGCCAGCGGCGCATCGTGCGTTCGAATACGCCTGCGAAGAAGGCCAGAAGGTCGGTGCCTTGCGACGGTTTGAACTGATGCGGGTCCTCGGCGGCCATGACCAGCATGCCGGGCAGGCGGCCTTCGCCCAGATCGAGTTGCATCAGCGCCTCGGAGCGCACCCAGTTCGCCGTCTCGCCGAAGATCGCCTCGGAGCCCGGCACGGTCTGGCGCAGCACGACCTGTCGCGGTTGCCCGCCACGCCCGCCGCGCATGTATTCGGTGATGAAGCCGGGTTCGGCCACGCAGAGCACCTCGCCCAGCTGGCGCAGCGCCGGGTCGTTCTCGTTCTGGTGGCTTTCCAGCACGAGGCGCACCGCGTCGACGCGCAGGATCTCGGCCACTTCGGTCGCGAGGTTGGACAGGAAGGACTGGAAGTCATGCGGGTCGAGCATCCGCAGCACCGCGCGGTGAATCTGGTTCGTGCCCGCGAGGTTCTCATAGGCCGCCGCGATGACAGACCGGTGGGTGTCTTCCAGCCGGTCGAGCCGCGCCTCCAGCCGGGACATGGCCGCGCCGCGCAGGTCGACGATATTGCCGCCCATCGCGGCCTCGTTCGCAGCGATCAGCGCCCGCATCAGGTCGCGGTCCTCGAGAATCACGTCGGGGTCGGAAATGATCTTGTCGCGGAGTTGCTCCACGAGGGCCGGTTCGGTCATGCCTGTCTCGTCGCTGGTCGATGCATCATTTTTTCCAAGCATACACGATGCATCCCGCGACGCAGTCCAAAAAACGGCCCGTTCGACGAAAAAGGCCCGCCGGAGAGGCGGGCCTTTGCTATATCGGACTCACGCGAGAAGATCAGATCTTCTGGCCGGTCGCTTCCCAGTCCTTGAGGAACTGGGCCAGACCCTTATCGGTCAGCGGGTGGTTGACCATCGACTTGATGACCGCCGGCGGTGCGGTGATCACGTCGGCGCCGATGCGGGCAGCATCGCTGATGTGGTTCACCGAACGGATCGACGCGGCGAGGATCTGGGTCGTGAAGTCGTAGTTGTCATAGACCGTGCGGATGTCCTCGATCAGGTTCATCCCGTCGAGGTTGATGTCGTCGAGACGGCCGATGAAGGGCGAGATGAAGGTCGCACCCGCCTTCGCGGCGAGGATCGCCTGCGCGGTCGAGAAGCACAGCGTGACATTGACCATGTGGCCTTCGGATGCGAAAGCCTTGCATGCGGTCAGGCCGTCCCAGGTCAGCGGAACCTTGATCGCGATATTGGGGGCGATCTTGGCGAGCTTCATACCTTCTTCGATCATGTCCTTGGCTTCGGTGGCCACGACCTCGGCCGAGACCGGCCCGTGGACCATGTCGCAGATTTCTTTGGTGACTTCGAGAATGTCGCGGCCCGATTTCAGGATCAGCGACGGGTTGGTGGTCACGCCATCGACCATGCCCAGATCGTTGAGTTCCTTGATCGCGGCGGTGTCGGCGGTATCGACGAAGAATTTCATGGCAGCTCTCCTTGGCAGCAGTCGCGAGCGTGTTAGCGCAAAAGCGGCGAGGGTGAAAGAGGTCGCAACGGGAGAGGGGCTCCGCCCCGCGGCGTCGCCGCTCCCCGGGATATTTAGTGCAGTTGGAAGGCAGGGCGATGTCTGAGCCCGGTTGGTTCGAAGAGGGCGCGCGGGTCGCGGTGCTGACGGCGGAGCCGATCGGGCGGCCGCTCGATTATCGCGCGCCGGAGGGTGGCTGCTACAACGGGGCCTTCGTCGAAGTGCCGCTGGGGCCGCGCAAGGTGCTCGGCGTGGTCTGGGGGACGGGCGAGGGCGGTTTCGATGCCGCCAAGCTGCGTGCGGTGAACCGGGTCTTCGACGTGCCGCCGATGCGCGACGAGCTGCGCGTCTTCCTCGAGCGGATGGCGGAGTACACGATGACGCCGCTGCCGCAGGTGCTGCGTCTGGCGACGCGTGCGCCGGGCTTGGGCGACCCGCCGGGGATGCGAACGATTTACCGGCTGGGCGACCGGGAGCCGTCGCGGATGACCGATGCGCGGGCGCGGGTGCTCGAGGTGCTCGAAGAGCATGGCGGTGCGGGTTTCTACCTGAGCGAGTTGGCGCATCTGGCCGGGGTGACGACGCAGGTCGTGAAAGGGCTGGTGAAGACCGGCGCGCTGATCGAGGCGGAGGTGCCGCGCGATCAGCCCTTCCCGCGGCTCGATCCGGCGCGGCCCGGCAAGGCGCTGTCGGAGGCGCAGACTGCTGCGGCGGAGGCTTTGCGCGCGGGCTCCGGGGCCTATTCGACGACGCTTCTGAAGGGCGTGACCGGATCGGGCAAGACGGAGGTCTATCTGGAGGCGGTCGCGGAATGTCTGCGCAAGGGGCGGCAGGCTTTGGTGCTGCTGCCCGAGATCGCGCTGAGTTCGGAATTTCTCTCGCGGGTCGAGGCGCGGTTCGGCGCGCGTCCCGGCGAGTGGCATTCCGGGGTCACGCAAAGCGAGCGGCGCAGGCTGTGGAAGGCCTGCGGTGCGGGCGAAGTGCAGCTTGTCGTCGGCGCGCGCTCGGCCCTGTTCCTGCCGTTCCGCGATCTGGGGCTGATCGTGGTCGATGAGGAGCATGACAGCTCCTACAAACAGGAGGAGGGCGTTCTTTATAACGCCCGCGACATGGCGGTGCTGCGTGCCTCGGGCTGTTCGGCGCAGGTGGTGCTGGCCTCGGCGACGCCCAGCCTAGAGACATGGGCGAATGCAGAGGCCGGGAAATATCAGCGGCTCGATCTGGGCGCGCGCTTCGGGACGGCAGAACTGCCTGAGATGGGCACGATCGATATGCGCGACGAGGCGATCGAAAGCGCGCATTGGATCGGGCCGACGCTGGCGAAGGAGGTTCTGGCGCGGGTGGCCGAGGGGCAGCAGGCGATGCTGTTTCTCAATCGTCGCGGCTATGCGCCGGTCACGATCTGCCGGGCCTGCGGGCATCAGATCGGCTGCGACCATTGCGACGCGCGGATGGTGGAGCACCGTTTCCTCAAGCGGCTCGTCTGTCACCAATGCGGCGAGACCAAGCCGATCCCGGTGAAATGTCCGAGCTGCGAGGTGGAGGGGAAACTCGCGCCTGTCGGGCCGGGGGTGGAGCGGCTGGCCGAGGAGGTCGCGGAGCGCTTTCCCGAGGCGCGTCTGGCGGTGCTGTCTTCGGACCTCTTCGGCTCGGCCCGCGCGCTGAAGGAAAAGATCGCGGAGATCGCGCAGGGCGAGGCGGATATCATCATCGGCACGCAGATCGTGGCGAAGGGGCATAACTTCCCGCGGCTGACGCTGGTGGGGGTGATCGACGCCGATCTGGGCCTGCAGGGCTCGGACCTGCGCGCGGCGGAGAAGACGTTCCAGCTGATGCGGCAGGTGGCGGGCCGGGCGGGCCGCGCCGAGGAGAAGGGTGCGGCGCTGTTGCAGACCTATCAGCCCGAGCATCCGGTGATCCGCGCGATTCTGGGCGGCGACGAGGAGGCGTTCTGGGCGCAGGAGGCCGCCGCGCGGCAGGCGCAAGGCGTGCCGCCTTACGGGCGGATGGCGGGGATCATCCTGTCGGGGCCGGATTTGCAGCCGCTGTTTGAGGTGGGCAACCACCTCGCGCGCAACGATGCCGCGCTGCGCCGGATCAGGGCGCAGGTCTTCGGGCCCGCGCCTGCACCGATCGCACGGGTGCGCGGGCGGCACCGGGTGCGGATGCTCGTGAAGGCAGAGAAAAGCGCGCCGCTACAGGGCGCGCTCAAGGCTTGGCTCAAGGGGCTGAAGCTGCCGACGAATGCGCGGCTCGCGGTCGATATCGATCCGCAGAGCTTTCTGTAGGGGGCGCTTAGCGGCTCCCGCTTCCCTTCGCCGGTGCTTCCACCGGAAGCCCCGCCACTGACTTCGTCAGCGGTTCGCTCCGGGAACCCACAACACATCGTCCTTGCCGTCGTCATTCGCGATCCGGGCAGCGACGAAGAACCAGTCGGACAGGCGGTTGAGATATTTCACCGCCCATTCGTTGACGCCCTCGATCGCGGCCAGCGACACGGCCTCACGCTCGGCACGCCGTGCCACGGTGCGCGACACGTGCAGGTGCGCGGCAAGCGGCGTGCCGCCCGGCAGGATGAAGCTGCGCAGCGGCTCCAACTTCTTGTTCATCGCATCGATCTCGGTCTCGAGCCGGGTCACCTGGGACTCGACCATGCGCAGGACCGGGTAGCCCGCCTCGTCGTCATGCTCCATATCGGGGCGCGCCAGATCGGCGCCCAGATCGAAGAGGTCGTTCTGGATCACGGAGAGCTGCTTTTGCAGCGCCTCATCCGCCTGCAGGCGCGCAATGCCCACGGTCGCATTCAGCTCGTCCACAGTGCCATAGGCAGTCACGCGTGCGGAATGTTTGGCGACGCGCACCCCGTTCGAGAGCGCGGTTTCCCCGGCATCGCCGGTGCGCGTGTAGATGCGATTGAGAACGACCATCAGCCACCCCTTCTTAGATAAACGAACAACAGGATCAGCGCGATCGCGACCGCCTGGGCGGCAATGCGCAACCGCATCAGCTTGTTGGCATGTTTCTTGTTGAAATCGCCCCCGCGTCCGAAGCCCGCGATGCCGATCATCAAGATCACCAGAACCGCCAAACTCGCCAGAGCGACGACATAAAATAACGGGTCGTTGCGCATGTAGTCTCTCTCCCTCTGGGCTCAAGACATAGCTGGAGATCACGAAAATGCGAAAGGATTTTCAGCCCTTGTCCAGCACCCAGTCGAGCATCCGGTCCGGCAGGAAGCGGCGCACGACGCTGATCGCCTTGGTCGGCGTGGTGATCTTGTAGCGCGGCTTCGGGTTCGGGGCCTCGAGCGCCTTGAGGATCGCCTTGGTCACCTCGGAGGGGGGCAGTTCGAACGTGTCGGGCTTGCCGCGGCTTTGGTAGAGGCGCTTGAGCAGGCTGCCCTCGTACTGCGCGCGGCGGGCGGAATTCTCCCAATCCACCCATTTCTCGAAAGGCGGGATCGAATTGACCCGGATTTTCGAGGTGATCGGGCCGGGCTGGATCAGCACGATCTTGATATTCGTATCGGCCATTTCGAGCCGCATCACATCGGTCAGCCCTTCCAGCGCGAATTTCGTCGAGGCATAGGCTGCGCGCCATTTCAGCCCGACGAAGCCCAGCACCGAGGAGCATTGCAGGATGCGCCCCTCGCCATTGTCGCCCTGCGCGCGCATCACCTTGATCGCGCGGGTCGTCAGGTCGTGAAGGCCGAACAGGTTGGTCTCGAAGATCTCGCGCAGTGCGCCGGGGGGGATGTCCTCCGCGGCGCCGGGGCAGGCGAAAGCGGCGTTGTTGTAGAGCGCGTCGAGCCGACCGTGCCCGCGCGCCAGCGCCTCGTTGAAGCCCGCCTCGATGCTTTCGGGATCGGCCACGTCGAGCTGGAAGGAGATCAGCCCCTCGGAGCGCAGGCGCTCGCAATCCTCTTCACGGCGGCAGGTGGCGAAGACTTTCCAGCCTGCGGCTTTCAGCCCGTGGGCTGCGTCATAGCCGATGCCCGAGGAGCATCCAGTGATCAGGATCGTCTTGGCCATGCGCGCGCCTTCCCTCTGATCCGGCGACGCAAAGAAAAACCCGCCGGAGATTTGCCTCCGACGGGGGTATTTCGAGCCATTTGAAAAGGCAAGATTTTAGCGGCTGGCAGGCCGGTTTAGGTCAATTTGCCGGGCGCAGGTACTTCTTGGAGACCCAGCCTTCGGTGCCGTCGCCCTCGATCTTTACATTCGCCCAACCGCCGATTTCGGCCACGACGAGCACTTCGTCGTTCTTGCGGACGCGGTCGATCACGCTGTCGCTGGTGGACGGGCCGGAGCGCACGTTGAGCGCATTGGCAGACACGCTCCAGAGCGTGCCGCCCTCGACTTTCGGCGCCGAGGTGTCGCGATATTCCGGCGACGGTTTGAGCTCGGGGCCCGGCATCCGCGCGTTCGGCGTGACGCGGGTGATCAACGAGGCTTTCTCGATCTTCGGCGTGTTGGCTTGCGATGCGGCGGCAGCCTTCGCGACAATTTGAGGAGCTTCGCTGGCCGAAAGCTCTTGATTATCGCTCGCGGCGCGTGAGACCTGTACGGTGTCATTCGACGTGGCCGCAGAGGCCTGTTCGACGTTCCCGGGAACGTCGCGTCCGGCGATGGCCATAACGGCGTAAATACCCGCCAAAGTGGTCAGCAACAACTTGCCCATGATCAACCCCCTGATTCCGATTGGCAGCTGGGGAAGCGTGAAAATATTAACACGATTCTCTCTGCTCTAGGTCGGTGAAATTCCGCCGACGGGGGAAAAGTTCCATGGAAATTCCTATTCCTGCTTTTCCCGCTGGACCGGGATCGGGCGCGGCTTTAGTAAATCCGCATGAGCAGTGACGAAGAAAATCCCCTCTCCACCAGTTCCGAACCGCTGAGCCGCGCGATCGGCGAGCGCTATCTGACCTATGCGCTCTCGACGATTATGCACCGGGCGCTGCCCGATGCGCGCGACGGGTTGAAGCCGGTGCATCGGCGCATCCTCTTCGCGATGCGCGAGCTGAAGCTGTCGCCGACCGGCGGTTTCCGGAAATCCGCGAAAATCTCGGGCGACGTGATGGGGAACTACCACCCCCATGGCGATGCCGCGATTTACGATGCGATGGCGCGTCTCGCGCAGGATTTCGCGATGCGCTACAAGCTCGTCGATGGGCAGGGCAATTTCGGCAATATCGACGGCGATAACCCGGCAGCCTCGCGTTATACCGAGGCGCGTCTGGCCTCTCCGTCCGAGTCGCTTCTGCAAGGTCTTGCCGAGGATGCGGTCGATTTCCGTCCGAATTACGACGGCACGCTGACCGAGCCGGTCGTGTTGCCCGCCGCCTTCCCGAACCTGCTGGCCAATGGCGCAAGCGGCATCGCGGTCGGCATGGCGACGAACATCCCGCCTCACAATCTCGGCGAGCTGGTCGAGGCGCTTTTGGAGATGATCAAGCGTCCTGACATCACCGATGACGAGCTGGTCGAGCATATCCCCGGCCCCGATTTCCCGACCGGCGGCGTGCTGGTCGAGCCGCCCGAAAATATCCGCGACGCCTATCGCACCGGCCGCGGCGCGTTCCGCCTGCGGGCGCGTTGGGAGAAAGAGGAACTGGGCCGCGGTCAATGGCAGATCGTCGTCACCGAGATCCCCTATCAGGTACAGAAATCGAAGCTGATCGAGCGTCTGGCCGAGGTCATTCAGACCCGCAAGGTGCCCGCGCTGGCCGATGTGCGCGACGAGAGCGCCGACGATATCCGCATCGTGCTGGAGCCGAAATCGCGCACCGTCGAGCCCGAGATGCTCATGGGGATGCTGTTCAAGAACTCCGATCTGGAGGTCCGGTTCTCGCTCAACATGAACGTGCTGATCGACGGGCGGGTGCCGAAGGTCTGCTCGCTCAAGGAGGTGCTGCGTGCCTTCCTCGATCACCGGCGCGAGGTGCTGCTGCGCCGCTCGCAGCACCGGATGGACAAGATCGACGCGCGTCTCGAAGTGCTCGAAGGCTATATCATCGCCTTCCTGAACCTCGACCGGGTGATTGAGATCATCCGCTACGAGGACGAGCCCAAGGCGATGCTGATGGCCGAGTTCGAGCTGTCCGACGTGCAGGCCGAAGCGATCCTCAACATGCGCCTGCGCAGTCTGCGCAAGCTCGAGGAAATGGAGCTCAAGCGCGAGCGTGATGCGCTGATCGAAGAGCGCTCGGGGCTCGAAGACCTGCTCGCCTCCGAAAAGCTGCAATGGAAGACGATCGGCGGTGAGCTGAAGGACATCGACAAGAAATTCGGCCGCAATGCCGAAGGCGGCGCGCGGCGCACCGGCTTCGCCGAGGCCGGCGAGGTCGAGGAAGTGCCGATCGAGGCGATGATCGAGCGCGAACCGATCACCGTTATCCTGTCGAAGATGGGTTGGATCCGGGCGATGAAGGGCCATAACGCGCTCGATGCCGAGGTGAAGTTCAAGGATGGCGACGGGCCGATGTTCGCCATGCATGCCGAGACCACGGACCGGATCGTCGCTATGGGCTCGAACGGTCGTGCTTATACCGTGCTGGGCGCGAACCTGCCCGGCGGGCGCGGCATGGGCGAGCCGCTGCGGCTGATGGTCGACCTGCCCAACGAGGCGGAGGTGACCCATCTGCTGCTACCGAAAGCGGGCGAGAAATACCTGCTGGCCTCCTCGGATGGCGACGGGTTCATCTGCCCGGGCGAGGAACTCGTGGCGCAGACCAAATCGGGCAAGCAGGTTCTGAACATGAAGGGCGCGGCGAAAACCACCGTCTGCTCGAAGATCGATGGCGATACGGTCGCCTGCGTCGGGCAGAACCGCAAGCTGCTGGTCTTCTCGCTGGAGGAGCTGCCCGAGATGGCGCGCGGCAAGGGCGTCCGGCTGCAGAAATACAAGGACGGGGGCCTGAGCGACGCGAAGACCTTTACCTTGGCCGATGGTCTGAGCTGGAAGGACCCGGCGGGCCGCACCCGGACCGAGACCGACCTCGCCGAATGGACCGGCAAGCGGGCCTCGGCGGGCCGTATGGCGCCGCGCGGCTTCCCGCGGGATAACAGGTTCACCTGAGGCTTTGCCTGAGGGATCGTCCGGGCAGGCCCGGGCGATCCGGCAGGGGGCGCTGCCCCCTCTTGCCCTGTCGGGCAATTCACCCCCGGGATATTTTTGCCAAGGCGAAGGGCGCGTGTTTGCGCGCGCCCGTCACGCGCGCTCCGCTGTCAGCCAGATGCCGCCCTTGGGGCGTGTCGTCAGGATCATCTCCGGCACAGGCTCGCGTCCCGGCACGGCGGTGAAGCGGAACCGGGCGAGGAGCGTGGCGAGGATGATCTGTGCCTCCTGCATCGCGAAGCCCGCGCCGATGCAGATCCGTGGCCCGGCCCCGAAGGGCAGGAAGGCGAAGCGGTCATGCGTCGGATTGGCGAAACGGTCCGGGCGGAAGGCATGCGGGTCGTCCCACAGCGCGTGGTGGCGGTGGAGCGCGTAGATCGGCAGCATCACCGTGTCGCCCGCGCGCACCTCGCGCCCCAGAAGCGTTTCGGGTTTGCGCGCCGTGCGCGACAGGAAGCCCGCAGGCGGGTAGAGGCGCAGGCTCTCGTTCACGATCTGCGCGATGAGGGGCATGCGGGGGAGGTCGTCGACGGTCGCCGCGCGCGCGCCGAGCGCGGCCTGCGCCTCGCTGCGGGCGGCCTGCTGCACCTCGGGGTCGAAAGCGCAGAGGTAGAGCGCCCAGGCGAGCGTCAGAGCGGTCGTCTCGTGGCCTGCGACGATGAAGGTCAGCAGGTTGTCGCGCAGCTCGGCAGGGCTCATCTCGCGGCCGGTTTCGGGGTCCTGCGCGCCGTCGAGCAGGTCCAGAAGGTCGGGCACCGCTTTCGCCTCGCCCGCGCGCCGGGCCTCGATCGCGCGGTCGGCATGGCGCTTGAGGTCGCGCACGACGCCCGAGGAGATCACCCGATGCGGGCGCGGCACCCAGGCGGGCAGGGCGAAGAGGTCGAGAAGCGAGACCTTCGCCGTCTGCGCGATATAGGCGTCGATCGCCCGATGGATCGCGGCGCGGTCGAAACCCTCGTCGCCGGAGAAGGTCACGTCCGAGATCACCTCGAAGGTCGCGGCCACCATTTCCTGATGCAGGTCCACCGCGCGGCCGGTATCGGCGGCGGTGCTGATGCGTGCGGCAGAGGCCTCCGCTGCGGCGCCCATGACGGGGGCGAGCGCCTCCATGTTGCGCGCGGCGAAGACCGGAGAGGCGGCGCGGCGCTGCCAGCGCCATTCGGCCCCTTCTGCGACGAACAGCCCTTCCCCTACGGCAGGGCCGAGAATGAGTTTGGTCACCACCGATTTCGGATAATCCTCGACGCGTGTCTTGAGGATGTGGCGCAGGCTGTCGGGGTCCATCACCATATGCCAGCGCGCCCCGGTATTGCCCGAGATGATCGGTGCATGGGTCGCCAGTTCCGGTATGATTTCCAACAGGTTGCGCCGCGCGGCGCGGAAGCTCGCGAAGATGCCCAGCGGATGCTCGGCAAGGGGCGCGCGGGCCGGAAGGCGGTGGGTGTCGTCTGTCGCAGCGTAATCCATGAAGAGATGGTAGTGCGGTGCCGGTCGCTGCCCAAGCGAAACCGCGAACACAGACAGGGGAAACCCTGCATTCCGGGCTTGATTTTTCCCCGCCAGCGCAATAGGTAGCGCGCGATATTGACTCGGGCTCGCTGCTAGCGGCCCCCTAACCAGAGGCGCCCCGCGAGATGGCAAAGGAAAAGTTTGAACGTAACAAACCGCACGTCAACATCGGCACGATTGGCCACGTTGACCACGGCAAGACGACGCTGACGGCTGCGATCACGAAGTATTTCGGTGATTTCCGCGCGTATGACCAGATCGACGGCGCGCCGGAAGAGAAGGCCCGCGGGATCACGATCTCGACCGCGCACGTGGAGTACGAGACCGAGTCGCGTCACTACGCGCACGTCGACTGCCCCGGCCACGCCGACTACGTGAAGAACATGATCACGGGTGCAGCGCAGATGGACGGCGCGATCCTGGTTGTGAACGCAGCTGACGGCCCGATGCCGCAGACCCGCGAGCACATTCTGCTCGGCCGTCAGGTCGGCATCCCGGCGATGGTCGTGTACCTCAACAAGGTTGACCAGGTCGACGACGAGGAGCTGCTCGAGCTCGTGGAAATGGAAGTTCGCGAACTTCTGTCGTCCTACGACTTCCCCGGCGACGATATCCCGATCATCAAGGGTTCGGCTCTGGCCGCGATGGAAGGCCGTGATCCGGAAATCGGCGAGAACTCGATCCGCGCGCTGATGGAAGCTGTCGACAGCTATATCCCGACGCCGGAGCGCGCCGTGGACCAGCCCTTCCTGATGCCGATCGAAGACGTGTTCTCGATCTCGGGCCGTGGTACGGTTGTGACCGGCCGCGTCGAGCGTGGCGTGATCAACGTCGGCGACGAACTGGAAATCGTGGGTATCCGCGACACCTCGAAGACGACCTGCACGGGCGTCGAGATGTTCCGCAAGCTGCTGGACCGTGGTGAAGCTGGCGACAACATCGGCGCGCTGCTGCGCGGTGTGGACCGTGACGGCGTTGAGCGTGGTCAGGTTCTGTGTAAGCCGGGTTCGGTGAAGCCGCACACCAAGTTCGAGGCAGAAGCCTACATCCTCACCAAAGAGGAAGGTGGCCGTCACACCCCGTTCTTCGCGAACTACCGTCCGCAGTTCTACTTCCGCACGACGGACGTGACCGGCACCGTGACGCTGCCCGAGGGCACCGAGATGGTGATGCCGGGCGACAACCTGAAGTTCGAAGTCGAACTGATCGCCCCGATCGCGATGGAAGACGGTCTGCGCTTCGCAATCCGCGAAGGCGGCCGCACCGTCGGCGCCGGCGTCGTCTCCAAAATCATCGCGTGATCCTCGGATCATAGCGATTTGCGAAGGGCCGCCCGGTTGGGCGGCCCTTTTGCTTTGCGTGAAGGGCCTGTGCGGGTGGTCGTAATCGCGGGCGTGTCGCGCTAGGTCTTCTGCAGGGCGGACCATGGGGGAGGATGCGGGACATGGCAGAGGCAACTGCGGCACGCGAGTGCCATTGGGATGTGGACGGGCTGCGGATCTCTGGGCGGGCCTGGGGGCCCGAGGACGGTCTTCCGGTCTTGGCACTGCATGGCTGGATGGATCATGCGGACAGCTTTGCCGCGCTCGCGCCGCGGCTCGAGGGTTGCCACGTCGTCGCGCTCGATCTGAGCGGGCAGGGCCTGAGCGGGCATCGCGCGGCCCATGCGAGCTACAATATCTGGGACGACCTGCCGCAGATCCAGCGGGTGCTCGACGCTCTGGGCTGGGAGGACTGCGTGCTGCTGGGCCATTCGCGCGGCGCCAATATCTCGGCGCTGCTGGCGGCGGCGATGCCGGAGCGGGTGCGCGGGGTCATCGCGCTCGATTCGCTGGTCCCCGAGCCGGTGGCGCAGGATTTCGTCACAACCCTGCGCGCCTATCTGACCGAGGTGCCAACGCAGGCGGCGCGGCCCGCGCGCAGTTTCCCGACGCGTGAGGACTATATCGCGCGCCGCGCGGGGCAGGGCAATGCGCGCGCGGTGGCCGAGGCGCTGGCGGAGCGTGCGCTGGAAGAAGGTCCGGAGGGCTGGCATCTGCGCGGCGACCGGCGGCTGTTCGCGAGCTCGGCGGTGAAGCTCGACCGCGACGATGTGGAGGCGGTGCTGCGGGCGATCCGGGCGCCGGTCCTTAACATCTGGGCCGGGGACGGGATCCGGGCGCAGCGCGAGGGCACGGCGGAGCTGGCGCAGTGGGGGGGCGAGCTCATCGCCGATTACGAGAGCAACGAGATCGCGGGCGACCACCATTTCCACCTCGACCCGGAGGCGGCGGAGCAGATCGCGGAGGCGGTGAAGGGCTGGCTTGCGCGCAAGCTGTAAGCGGGCGGCTGGCGCGGCCCCGTCGCTTGCGCTAGACTGATGAAGCGCATGATGGAGGCTCCGATGGACAAGACCCTTTTCTGATCCCGTTTCCCTGAAACTCTGATCGAGAGAGGTCTCTCCATGTCTGCCCATCCGCTGCCGCGGCGCTTTCCTGCGCCCGATACCCGCAATCCTGTCCTGCTGCCCGATGGCACCCCGCATGAACCGACTGTGTTTCTGCAGGCGGTGATCGATCATCTCAATATCGAGGTCGGTCGCTATGCCTATTACAGCCCGCTTGCCCCCGTGACGGACGCGGCGGCGGAGCTGGCGCCTTACCTTTATCCCGGCTGCCCCGAGCGGCTGGTGATCGGGGCTTTCGCGCAGATCGCGCATGGAGTGCGCTTCATCACCGCGTCGGCCAATCACCCGATGGGCGGGATCACCACCTATCCGTTTCGGATTTTCGACATGGAGACGGCCGGGAAATATCTCGAGGAGAATGCCGCGATCGGCAACACCGTGATCGGGCCGGATGTCTGGCTCGGCTTCAATGCGATGGTGATGCCCGGTGTGCGCATCGGGGCGGGGGCGATCGTGGCGGCTGGCTCGGTTGTCGCGCAGGATGTGCCGCCCTTTGCCATCGTCGCGGGCAATCCGGCGCGCGTGGTGCGGTCCCGGTTCAACCCCGATGAGATTGCACGATTGCTCGATCTGGCGTGGTGGGACTGGCCGGTCGAAGCGATCCAGAGGGCGCTTCCGGCGCTGGAAGCGGGTGATGTCGCGGCGCTGGCCGAACACGCGCCTTGAGCGAGAGGCTTGCCGCTGCGCGCAACGACGCTAGGCTCTGGGCAACGCGACGAACTCTCCCGGAGCCCGGATGACCAACAGCCCGATCCTCTTCTCGCATATCCTGTCGGGGGCGCCCGATCCCGACGGGCCTGCCGATATCGTCGAGGCGTTGCGGGACGAGCGGCTCGCTTGGGCGCATCTGGACGGGACGCATCCGCAGGCGCAGCGCTGGATTCGCGAAGAGCTGGATTACCTCGACCCGCAGGCGGTGGAGGCCTTGCTCGACGTCGACACGCGCCCGCGTATGAGCCAGATCGGCGAAGGACTTCTGGTGATCCTGCGCGCGATCAACTTCAACGAGGGCGAAGACCCCGAAGATATGGTCTCGCTGCGGATGTATCTCGACCGGCAGCGCATCCTGACGATTTCGCGCAAGCGGGTGCGCGCGATCGAAGGGATGAATGCGGCGATCCGCGACGGCAAAGGGCCCAGCGATGCGGGAACCTTCCTCGTGCGACTGACCGAGGATATCGTCGGCAATATCGGGGTGTTCCAGACCGAGTTGGACGAGCGCGCCGAGGCGCTGGAAGATCAGGTCTATGGCGGGCAGGCCGATCACATGCGCCACGACGTTCTGGATTTGCGGCTGCAGGTGATCGCGGCGCGGCGGTACCTCGCGCCGCAACGCGAGGCGTTGATCCGTCTGACACAGGCGGAGAGCCCGATCATCGACGAGGTCACGCGGCGCGAGATCGAGGAAGAAGCGCTGAAGATGACGCGGATTTCGGAAGATATGGACGAGCTGCGCGATCAGGCGCAGGTGCTTCGCGAAGAACTGTCGAGCCAACTCTCGGACCGGGTCAACCGCAACACCTTCGTGCTGTCGGTCGTCTCCACGATCTTCCTGCCGCTCGGGTTTCTCACCGGTCTGTTCGGGGTCAATCTCGGCGGGATGCCGGGGCTGAACTCCCACAATGCGTTTAATTATTTGGTAATTGTCTGCGTGGTGATCGTCGCCGCGCAGTTGATGGTCATGGGCCTCCTGCGCCTCTATTCGAAGCGCAGGAAGCGATAGTCTCTCGAGATCAGGCGGCCTCGCGCATGTGGCGGCCTTCCTGAATCTCTTCGATGATCTTGGCGACGAAATCGTCCAGATCGTTCGGGTTGCGCGACGTGACGACGCCATTGTCGGACACCACGGATTCGTTCACCCAGTCGCCGCCGGCGTTTTCGACATCGGTGCGCACCGAATGATACGAGGTCATCTTGCGCCCTTTGGCGATGCCGGTCTCGATCAGGAGCCACGGCGCGTGGCAGATCGCGGCGACCACCTTGCCTTGGTCGTAGAAGCTGCGCAGCAAGTCCAGTGCGCTTTTCTCGACACGAAGAAGGTCTGGATTGATCTGACCGCCGGGGAGAACGATCGCATCGTAGTTGGAGGCGACGACGTCGGAGATCTTGCATTGGACCGAAACGGTCTCGCCCCAGTCGGTCTCGTCCCAGCCGCGAATGTCTTCACCATCGAGAGAGGCGAGGTCAATTTGCGCGCCAGCGTCGGTCAGCTTCTCGCGCGGAACGGTCAACTCGGCTTGCTCGAAACCGTTGGTGGCCATGATCAGAATACGGGCTTCGGTAATCTTGGGCATTTGCTTTCCTTTCCTAAGGCGCAGCTTGCGCAGGTTCGGAAGAAAAACGATCTGCCCCCGGCATGCGTTCCACGGCGATTTCTTCGGCGGGGAAATGCGAAAGATCGGTGGAAAGGCACTTGATTTCGGTCGCGTGAGACTTTAGCACCCACGCCACGGCCTAGGGGTATAGCTCAGTTGGTAGAGCATCGGTCTCCAAAACCGAGGGTCGCGGGTTCGAGTCCCTCTGCCCCTGCCAGCCGTTTCCTGAAAATTTACGTTCGTTCGCGTAACGTTCCCGAAGTGGCGTCCTCTGACGCCGGTTTTGGGCGCTGTCGCGAGGAACCGTCGTGCTTGGCAGAATTTTCCGGGTCTTTCAGCGATATGTGGATGCGAATCTCCGGATTTCGCGGAGGGTGCCGGATCTGGGGCCGCGCGCGGCGGCCCGGCGGGTGCAAGTCACGCGCTACGATTTCCGAGGCAACCGCCTTCGTCTCGAAGGCCGAATCGATGCGCGCGAGGTGATTTTACGCCTGGGGGGCGTGGCGCAGCGCTGCGCGCTCGAGGCCGATCCTTCCGGGTCGGCGAAGTTCGCCTTTGACGTGCCTTTCTGGCCCGACAAGGTGGAACTGGCCATTCCCGATACGGATGCCGATGGGCAGGGTGAGGAAAGCTGGGTTTTGCCGCCGATCGGCAGGGTTCGCCTCGCATGGGGGAAGCTGCGCCTCGCCCCGGTGTTCCTGTGGCGAATCGCCCGGCATGCTCGCGATATCTGGCGCTGGCGAAACCACGACGACGGTGCCGCGGGGATTCGCGTGAAATCCGCGCTCGGTTTCGTGGGGCTGTCGCGGGGCGTGACCCTGCCGTCCGACCTTCTCCGCGGCTCGTCGCCGACTGAGCCGCCCACGTTCCCCGGGATCGTGATCGTGTTGCCGGTGTTCAACGCGCGGGCGCTGCTGCGCGAGGCGCTCGCCCGCGTCGTGCAGCACACCGATCTCGACTGGCATCTGATCGTGATCGAGGATCGCTCGACCGATCCCGAGATGCGGCCTTTTCTACGCAATTGGTGTGACGGTCGGGCGAACGTGACGCTTCTGGAAAATGGCACAAATCTCGGCTTTGTCGCGTCGGTCAATCGCGGGTTTGAGGTGGCGCTCAGGTGCTTTCCCGATCGCCCCGTAGTATTACTGAATTCCGATGCCCTCGTGCCTGCAGGCTGGGCGTCGCGGCTTGTTGCTCCGCTTTCCGATCCGCAGGTCGCAAGCGTTACGCCAATGTCGAATGACGCGCAGATATTGTCCGTGCCGACAGCCGGAGCGCGGAGCGATCTGCCGCCCGGTGCCGTCGATCAGATCGACGCCGTCGCCGCGCGCATGAACCCGGTGCAGGCGCGCGCCGAACTGCCGACAGGGATCGGCTTTTGTATGGCGCTCGCACCGCGCTTTCTTGCAAAGTTCCCGCAGTTCGATCCCGTGTTCGGGCGTGGCTACGGCGAAGAGACAGATTGGTGTCAGAAGGTAGGGCGGCTCGGGGGGCGGCATATCGGGATCGGCTCGCTCTTCGTTGAGCATCGCGGTAGCGCCTCCTTCGGTGCGGCGACGCGGCGAAAGCTTCTGGATGCCAATCAGGCGAAGATCGAGAGGCGCTATCCAGGCTATCCGCGCGCCGTTGATCGTTTTCTCGCCAGTGATCCGCTCGCGGCCCCGCGTTTCGCGCTCGCCCTAGCCCGAGCGGGTGCGCTGCAAGGCGAGCCGATCAAGTTATGGCTCGGACATTCCCTCGGGGGTGGGGCGGAAATGTGGCTGCGCAAAGAAATCGCCTCGGAGCTTCGCGCCGGGCGGCGAGGCGTCGTCCTTCGCGTCGGTGGTGCCGTGCGCTGGTCGATAGAGCTTCACGACCCGTTCGGTCTAAGCACGATCGAGACAATGGATCGTGCGGTGGTGCTATCCCTGCTGAAGCTTCTGCCGGATCGCCAAGTCATCTATTCCTGCGGCGTCGGACATCCGGACCCACTTGAGATTCCTGCGTTGCTGACGGACCTATCCGCGGGGCAGCGGCTCGATATCCTGTTTCACGACTACTTGCCCCTGAGCGAGGCCTACACGCTCCTGCGTGCGCCAAACAGCTTGCGCGAGATCCCCGAATACAACGGCCCTCGGCCTATGTCGCGAAAGCCGTCTCAGCGCTCTTCAACCGACGATCTGTCGGACTGGGAAAGCGCGTGGGGCGCGGCACTGACCAGCGCAACGCGATTGCAAGTATTCTCCCGCAGCTCCGCAGAGATTGTGGCCTCGGCCCGCCCCGACGTTGCGCAGAAGCTCGACTGCAAACCGCATCATGTGGTCCGGCCTGCAGTTCTCATCCGTCCGCCTACGGGGCCCCACGCAGGCGCCCGCGCCGCGGGCTCTGTTCTTGGCGTGCTTGGCCACATCGGCGTCCACAAAGGCGCCGCGGTTGTCGAGGCCTTAGGTGGGACCTTCGCTGCGGACGGTCGCGCGCGGCTGGTCCTGTTGGGAAGTCTCGATCCGCGGTTTCATTTGAGCGCGCCGAACCACGTCCACGGCCCGTTTGAGCCCACAGATTTGCAGATGCTGATCGCACGGTACGGAATTGAGCGATGGCTGATCCCATCGCTCTGGCCGGAGACCTTTTCCTTTACCACGCATGAGGCGCTCGCCACCGGCCTGCCAGTGTACTGTTTCGACCTCGGCGCTCAAGCTGAAGCGGTCAGAGCTGCAGGCGCACAGGGGGATGTCTTGCCGGGGCCACGGTGGCCATCGGATATAGACATCGATCGTCTCCTCGGGGCGCCCGCTATGCAGAGGTGGGTGGCATGACGTTCGAAGACAGTCATGCGATCTTCCATATAGGCGCCCCGAAATGCGGCAGTTCGGCCCTTCAAGCAGCATGGAGCGCGGAACCGGACCGACCATCGCGCACCGGTTTGCGTGTGCGCTATATCGGCGCGGTGCGGGTGGGCGGCAAACTCATGCCGTTGCGTGGGAGGGCCGTGCGCCGCGCCGCAGCGCTATCTCTCTATGGCTATGTCTCGATGCCCGATCCCGGCCGCGAGGTCGCGGTGAAATCTTTCGGCGATTTCGTTTTTCGCGAGATCGCACGCGCGCGGCGGCGCGGCTACATCCCGTTCTTCTCGAATGAGGGCTGGATTCGTCGGCCCGATTTCTTCACGCGGTTACTTTCTGACCTCGGCCATCCGCCCGTGACCGTGCTGGCCTTTCTGCGTCCGCCCCTAACGTGGATGAACGCGGCGTTCTGGCAATGGGGTGTCTGGAGCCGGCCCCGCTTCGACGATTGGCTTTCGTCCCGCCGTGTCCCGTTCAGCTTTGGCGGAGATCTCGCAGCCTGGGCGCGCATTCCCAACGTAGGATTGCAGGTCGCGCCGGCAAAGCAGGATGTGGTCACCTTCGCCGACGCTTTGCTGGGAACGCCGGGCAACGCAATCGGACCGTGCCACAGCACGGGCAGCGCAGCACAGTTTGGTTTTCTGCTGCGCAATCGCCGTTTTCGGCCGGATAGCCATCGCGCAGAGATCGAGTTCGTATTGCAACGGCACATGGTGGAGGGCCCCACGCTGCGTCGCGCATGGGCGATCGCGCCACATCACGTCGAGACACTGCAGCGGCTTGCGCAGAGCCATCGTCGAGAGCTCGAGCGCGTCTTACCCGCCGTTCAAGCGGAGGAAATATTCGACGACCCACTCTGGACGGCGCCATATCCGTATCATCCTGAAATCGAGCGCGGCCCGGCGCCGCTCGATGATCTCGGTGAATTGCGCGCGTTTGCGGGATGGCTTCTTTCAAAACCGTTGTCCGAGGGTGCCGAGCTCGGTGCACTCGACGCGTTTATAGCGGAGCGGCTCGATGTCCTTCTGCGCGCGGACCGTTCCCTTCGGTGGCGGACCGCGCTCCTTGGAGCGCCGCGAGATCAAACGCCGCGGCCCAGATCGTTCACCTTGCGAGGAGAACCCGGTAGCTCCTCCTGAGGGCTAAAAGGCCAAGGGCCAGGGCCACGAGTGACACGCCGATGACGTAGAACGCAGAGAGATAGTCGGGCTGATAGGTCGGGAAAAAGCTGCGCCGCAGATAGCCGATCACATGGACCAGCGGGTTGAACCAAAGGGTATCCACGGCCCAGCGCGGCAATTGGTCGGTGAGAAAAAAGACTCCGGAAATCAGGAACATCGGTCTCATCAGGATCGACCATATCTGCTGCCAGACCGGCGCGCGCAGAAAGAGGTAGCAGTTCAGGGTGCCGATTCCGAACGACAGCAGTACGGCGAGACCTGCTGCTTCGAAGATACGCAGCGGATCCGGGCTCGCGCGGGTGTCGAACATCAGGAGGCATCCGTGAAGGACGAGGTAGGAAACGACAAGTTTCGTCAGCGCATTCAGGGCGAGCCGTGCGATGAGCGCGTCGACAAAGCTCACAGTCGGATAAGCGAGGAGCGCGCGCGAGTAGGTGAGGGCGTTGGCGACCTTCGACTGAACGTCTGAAAACAACATGAAAGGCAGTAACCCCGTCGCGTAGAACAGGGCGAAACTGGCCCCGAGCGGCGGGGCGTGGAAGGTCAGCGAAAAGAACAGCGTCAACAGGGCGACGCCGCCGATCGGCTCGAGCAACGCCCAAAGATAGCCCCCCGGGGAGCGACCGTAGCTTGCCGACATCTCGCGCAGAATGAGCGCGCCGATGGCACGAAGCGCCGGAAAGGACCGGGCCGGGATGCGCGCCGCGCGGGAGGAGAACATTTCGAGCCTCGTTTACCGGTTTTCAATTCGGATCGTGTTCACTGGACCCTGACGCGACCGATAGTGGAGCCAATTGTGAAACACGCGGTTAACGAGCCTGCGCAGGCGACGCCCGTCCTCGCAAAGGGGGCTGGGTTGCGCGAAGTGCCTTTACCGCTCCGGCCGGTGCCGAGCGCATACGCGACCCCCGCACGCAAGGCGCGCTGGCGGCGGCGGCACCAGACTGTGGCGTTAAGCTTCCTGACGCTGGTGATCGCGCCGGTTCTGGTGGCGGCCTATTATCTTTATGCGCAGGCGGCGGATCAGTTCGTTTCACGCGTCGGCTTCACGGTGCAGCGGGAGGAAATGGCGCCGGCGCTCGATCTTTTCGGCGGTCTGTCCAGTCTGTCGGGCGCGTCTTCGAGCGACACCGACATTCTCTATGAATTCATTCAAAGCCCGAGCCTTGTTGCGCAGATCGACGATGCGCTCGATCTGAGGGCCATCTGGTCGCGCGACCGTTCCGATCCGGTGTTCGGGCTTCCTGGCGACGCCACTCTGGAGGAGCTTGTCGCCTATTGGAATCGCATGGTTCATGTGCGGCACGGGGCGGGCGCGGGGCTGCTCGACATCGAGGTGCGCGCTTTCGATCCCGGTGCGGCACAGCGGATCGCGCAGACCTTGATGGCACAAAGCTCTGCGATGATTAACCGGCTCAGCAACGCGGCGCGCGAGGATGCGATTCGCCATGCGCGCGGAGAGTTGCGGCGCGCCGAGGCGCGTCTGACGACGGCGCGCACGGCGCTCACCACTTTCCGCAATCGCCACCAACTGATCAGTCCGGAGATGGATTTGCAGAGTCAGGCGGGCGTGCTGGGGTCGTTGCTCGAACAGCAGGCGCAGGTGATGATCGAGAGTGATCTGCTGCGCGGCACGGTGCGCAGCGGGACGGACCCGCGGTTGAAGCAGGCGGAGCGGAGGCTTGCGGTGATCGAGGACAGAATCGGGGCGGAGCGACGCAAGCTCGGGATCGATGGCGGCTCCCAGGAAGAGGCTTTCGCGAGCATCGTCGGCGAATACGAGCGGCTTATGGCGGAGCGCGAATTCGCAGAGCGTGCGTATGCGGCGACGCGCGCAAGCTATGACGCGGCTCAGGCCGAGGCGCGCCGGAAAAGCCGGTTTCTTGCAACATTCATGGCGCCGACCCTTGCCGAAAGTGCCGAATATCCACGGCGGGAGACGCTTCTGGCGCTGATCGCGGGTAGCCTCGTTTTGCTTTGGGCGATTGGCATCCTGGTGGGCTACGCGATCCGGGACCGTCGGTAACGGCGATGATCCGGCTGCAAAACCTCAGCAAGAGTTTCCGCGTCCCCGGTGGCGAGAAGGTCGTGGCGCGCGATATTTGCGCGAGCTTTCCAAGCGGCCGATCCGTCGCCTTGCTAGGGCGAAACGGGGCCGGAAAGTCGACGCTGCTGCAGATGATCGCAGGCACCGCGCGGCCCGATCGGGGACGGGTGATCACGCGGGGCAGCGTGTCGTTCCCGGTGGGCTTCGCAGGGTCGTTTCACAATGATCTGACGGGCGCGCAGAATTGCCGCTTCATCGCGCGGATCTACGGGGTGGACACCGATGAGATGGTGGCTTTCGTAGAGGCGACCGCCGAGCTTGGGGCGCATTTCCGGATGCCGCTGCGCAGCTATTCTTCCGGGATGCGCGCGCGATTGGCGTTTGCGGCGTCGATGGCGATCAGCTTCGACACCTATCTCGTCGACGAGATTACGGCGGTCGGCGATGCCGCGTTTCGCGAGAAGAGCGCAGCCCTGTTTCGCGACCGGCTGAAAGATGCCGGGGCGGTTGTGGTCAGCCACTCGATGAACCAGTTGCGCGAGATTTGCGATTGCGGCGCGGTGCTGGAGCGTGGGCGGCTTGAGTTTTTCGACGATCTCAACGCCGCGATTGCCTGCCACGCACGCAACATGCTTTGAGTTGGGCGCTGTGAGCCGTCGCATTCTATTAAAATATTGAGAGAAAACCCTTTTTAGGCCGCTTTTCCTCCGCGCTCCGTGCCCAGCCGCGCCTCACAGTCGAGACAGTGTGAACATGGAAAGCGGAGGTGACTATGCCTCAATTGACGCCGGTCGCGACTGTTACGAATGGCGCGGAAAACTTCCTGACGTCGATCACCGACCTGCTTCTCGTGCAGGGCGAGACGGGGCCGACGCTCTATTCGATTTCGAATGCGCCGGGCGGTATCTCGCAGATTCCGCTGACTGCGCGGCTGAATTCGAGCGATCTGGCTTATCTGAGCGAGAGTGCGGGGCTGGATGCAGCCGGGACGCTGACCGAGATTTCGATCGACGGCAGCCCCGCCTTGATGGTGACGGGTTCGGCGTCGGGCGCGTTTCAGGCGGTCTGGCTGAACCAGAATGACGGCGGAGTCAGCGATGTGTTCACGCTGCCGGGGGCGGTCGCGCCCGGTGCGGTGCTTGCGATCGCGCCGCTGCAACCGGGCGCGCAGAGCTTTTTCGTCGGGGCCCTGTCGCATGGCAGCGGGCTGCATGTCTGGCAGATGGGGGCCGGAGGCCGGATCACCGAGATCGCGCAGGGCATCGCGGGCGAGGTCTGGTCAGAGAATGACGTCCATGCGCTCGACACGGTCGAGATCGCGGGTGCGCAATATGTCGTCGCGGCTTCGGTGACGGATAATTCGCTGACCACGCTCGCGCTCGATACGCAGGGACAGCTGCAAATCGCCAGTCAGATCGATGCGCGCGACGGCCTCTTCATCAACGCACCGAATTCGATCGAGACGATCCAGCTGGGCGGACAGGCCTACGCGCTTCTGGGGGCCGCGGGCACAAGCTCGATCTCCGTCGTGGCGCTTGGTCCGGGCGGGCGGATGGAGGTCACCGATCAGATCAATGACGATCTGGGCACGCGGTTCGACGGCGTGACGACGCTCGAAACCGTGACGATGGGCGATCAGGTCTATGTGCTGGCCGGAGGCGCCGATGACGGGGTCAGCCTGCTTACGCTGCTGCCCGGCGGCAAACTGGTCCAGATCGGGACGCTGGCGGACGGGCTAGAGACCGCGCTGTCCGATCCGGCTGCGGCGGCGATGATCGCCGATGCGACCGGGCTCGATATTTTCGTGGCGGGCGACGTGCCCGCGAGCGTGAGCGATCAGGGGATGGGGATTAGCCATATCAAGGTGGAGTTGGGCCCCGCCGGTCTGGCGCTGAAGCTTGGCGATGGCGGCGAAACCGGAGACGGAGGCGTCGAGAACGATCAGATTTCCGGTGGCGCTGGCGATGACCAAATCCGTGGCGGGGCGGGGCGGACATCCTGCAAGACGGCGGTGGCGCGGATTCCCTCTGGGGCGGCGAGGGGCAGGATCTGTTCGTGCTCGACGCGGACGGGCGCACCGATTTCATCATGGATTACGAGCCCGGCATCGACCGGCTCGACCTCTCGAGCATGGCGTGGTTCTACACCAAGGAGGCTTTGGACATCGCCCCGACCGCGACGGGGGCGGATATCCGGGTCGGCGATGAGCGAGTGATCGTGAATACCGCGGACGGCTCAAGCCTGAGCGCCGCGGATTTCGAAACCTCGGAGCTGCGCGATCTGTGGCATTCCGCGATCAACCCGCTCGAAGTCGGCGATATCCACAAGGAAGGTACCGCGCAGGGCGATCTGATCGACGGGCGCGGCGGCGATGATCTTCTCGTCGGCAATGACGGGTCGGATATTCTGCAAGGCATGGCTGGGGACGATCTGCTCAATGGCGGGCGGATCGATCGCAGTTACGACCCGTTCGCGGCACAGGTGTTCCGGGTCTATCAGGCGACGCTTGACCGGGCGCCGGATGGGAACGGTCTGCACTATTGGACGGACCTTCTGTCGAGCGGCGCGGTCGAACTGCAGGAGGTCGCGGATCGGTTCATCAACTCGCCGGAATTCCAGTCGAACTACGCGGAGACGAGCGACGCGGAGTTCCTGACGCTGCTTTACCAGAACGTGCTGGATCGGGACCCCGATGACGGGGGGCTGACCTATTGGCTCGACCAGCTGGATCAGGGGGTAAAAAGTCGGGAGGAGGTTGTTTTGGGATTTTCGGAAAGCCCGGAATTTCGGGATTCGACAGAGATCGACACGCTCATGCTGAGCCATGCCAGCGCGCAGACGGATTTCACCGATGACGTGTTCCGTTTGTATCAAGCGACGCTGGGGCGCGAGCCGAACCTTGGCGGGATGATGTATTGGAGCGAGATGCAGGCGGACGGGATGGAGTTCCTCGATGTCGTCTCGGGCTTCGTCAATTCGCCCGAATTCACGTCGACCTATGGCAATCTCGACGATGCCGGTTTCGTCTCGCTTCTCTATCAGAACGTCTTGGGGCGCGCACCGGATAGCGAGGGGCTGACATGGTGGGTCGATCAGCTCGACAGCGGGGGCTACACCCGCGAGAAAGTGGTCGCCTCATTTGCGCAAAGCCCCGAGATGATCACCCAGACGGCGCAGCCTCAGATCGATTGGTTCCGCTCTTTCGGCTTTGAGGATCAGCTCGATGGCGGCGAGGGGTACAATCTGCTGCAGGGCGGTGCGATGGCGGATCAGTTCGTCTTTCGCGCGGATGAGGACGGGCACCACGTCATTATCGATATCGAGCCCTGGGATCGGCTGAGCTTCGATGGCTTCAACTACAGCTCTGCTGCCGAAGCTCGCAGCCATATGGTCGAGGCGGGCTCCGGCGTGACCTTCACCGATCAGGGTGTCACGGTCGAATTCATCGATGCCGATCTCGGCCTGTTCACCGACGGAATGTTCGATGTCTCGGGCTAGGCGAGTTCAGTTCGTAGCGCCGCAAGATAGCGCGCCACGAGGGCCTGTGCGCGCTCCGGTGTCGAGGCTTCGGCGTAGCAACGGCATTCGGGCGCGTTGCCCGAGGGGCGCAGATGGACGATCTCGCCCGAGGGGAAGGTCAGGCGCAGCCCATCGGTGCGGTCGATCTGTTCGACCGGGGCGAAATCGCTGAAGAATTCCGCCCGGGCGGCGGGGTCGTCGGCAAGGCGGTCAATGAAGGCGCGCGAGCGGTCCGTCGGGACTTCGGCGACCCGGTCGGCTGCGGTGAAACGGGCGGGAAGCTGGGCGACAAGGCCGCTGAGGGCGGTGCCGGCCTGTTTCGCCGCAACAAGCGGCGCGACGATCGGCAGCAGGCAATCGCGAGTCGCGAGCGGCGCAATCGGCCCCGCAGGGCCCGTCGTGGTGAAGCCCAGGAGGAAGCCGCCATTGGGCTCATACCCCACGACCTTCGCGGCGGGATCGGCATCGCGCGCTGCCTCCATCGCGGCGATCACGAAGGGCGAGCCGATCTTCGTGCGATGGATGCTGTCGAATTCGGGCATCGCATCGACCATCGTATTGGCGGAGACCGGCGTGCAGAGGATTCTCGCCCCGAGAAGCCGTGCGGTCAGCGCGCCCAGAACGTCGCCGGGGATCAGCGTGCCGGTCTCGTCGCTCAGCATCGGACGGTCGGCATCGCCATCGGTCGAGATAACCGCATCGAGCCCATGTTCAGTGCACCAGCCTTGCAGGGTTTTGCGGGTCTCGGGATCGACCGCCTCGGTGTCGACGGGGATGAAAACGTCAGAGCGGGCGAGTGGCACCGCGGTCGCGCCCATCGCCTCTACCGCGGTGACGAGGATGTCGCGCGCGACCGAGCTGTGTTGATAGACGCCGATACGCAGCCCTGCGAGGGCGTCCGCCCCGAACCCGTCGACATAGCGCGCGATGTAGCGCGCCGCGCTGTCCGTCCCCGGGATTTCGGAGCCGGGCTTCTCGGTTGCGGGTTGGTCCCGACCGAGCCGGTCGAGGATCGCGGCCTCGTCCTCCTTCGCGATCTCGCCATGCGGGACGTAGAATTTCAGCCCGTTGCGATCCGCGGGAATGTGGCTGCCGGTGATCATGATCGCCGAATTGCCCGCCCCCATCGAGGCCAGCGCCAGAGCGGGCGTAGGCAGCGCGCCTTCGCGAATGGCGGTGAGGCCCGCGGCGCGGATCGCGGCGATGACGGTCTCGGCGATTGCGGGAGAGGAGGGGCGCAGGTCCCAACCGACGTGAACGGCTTCGCCTTGCGGGCAGGCCGAAATGAAAGCGCGGGTGTAATCGGTGACCAGCGCGTCGGTCAGTTCGGTGACGAGGCCACGCAGGCCGCTGGTGCCAAATTTCGGTGCCATATGTCCTCGAATGCTGCGCCGTTGAAATTGGGCCGAACCTAGGGGGAGGGGGGCGGACAGGCAAGCACCGTGCGCCGCTCTCAAACACGGTTAACGCCGGGTTCCTATCGTCGGCCTCCATCGCAACCCAGCGTAGGAACTCCCGATGTCCGATCAAACCGCCAATCTCGCGCTGCCGCTCATCCTTGGCAGCCAGGCCCAGAAACACGTCACCCATAACGAGGCGCTGCAACGGCTCGATGCGCTCGTGCAGCTTGCGGTGATTTCGCGCAGCGTGACCGAATCGCCGATCGGTCCGCCGGAGGGGGCGCGGTATGTGCTGCCGACCGGGGCGCTGGGCGCATGGGCAGGGCAGGACGGGGCGCTTGCGATCTTTGCGGCCGGGGCGTGGCAATTCCTGACCCCGCGTGAGGGCTGGCGCGCTTTCGTGCTGGATGAGGCGGTGGAGCTGGTCTTCGCCGCGGGCGCTTGGGACGTGCCGCCGTTGCCGGAGTTGAGCCAGCTCGACGGGGTCGGGATCATGACCGGCTATGACGCGGTGAACCGGCTTTCCGTCGCGGCGGAGGCCACGCTTCTGAGCCATGCCGGGGCAGGCCATCAACTCAAGCTGAACAAGGCGGCGGCGGGCGAGACGGCAAGCCTTCTGTTCCAGTCGAACTGGTCGGGCCGGGCCGAGATGGGGTTGGCAGGCAGCGACGATTTCGCGATCAAGGCGAGCGCGGACGGCGTGATTTGGTTCGAGGGGCTGCGCATCGACGCGGCCACCGGGCGCGCGACGTTGCCGCAAGGCGCGGTGATCGACGGGGCGCTGACGGGAAGCGGTGTCGTCGGCACGGTCGCGCAGGTTGGTGGCATGTCGACGGGCGCCGTGATCGAGCAGGGCAGCACCGCTTCGGGCGATTACATCCGCTTTGCCGATGGCACGCAGATTTGCTCGGCGCAGGTGAGTCTTGCTTACGTCGCGGATTGGGCACTCAAGCAGGATTGGGCCTATCCGGCGCAATTCGCGCAGGCGCCCTCTCTGAGTGTCGCGCTCGATGCGGACAGCCTCGCGGCGGGCAGCGCCATCGGTGCGGGCGCGATCTCCTTCGCGGGGGTCGAGGGCGTCACAAGCTCGGGCGCGCGCGCCGTGGTCTATGCCGCGAATGGCGCGAGTTTCCTCAGCGGTGAAAGCTGCGATCTGAGCGTCACCGCGATCGGACGCTGGGTGTGACGCTTACTCGGCGGGGCGGGCGAGCGGTTGGCGCGCCCCGTCGAGCCGGGTGAAGATCTCGGACAGGCGGGCACTGTAGCGCGCGGCAATCGCATCGGCGGAGAAGTGGCGGCGCACGAAGGCTTCGGCCTGCGCCGCCTTTTTTATGCGCGCGTCCGGGTCGCTGCGTGCCGCGCGGAACTGGGCGACCGCGGCGGCGTGATCCGGCTCGCCCCAGTGCATTCCGGGCTCGACATAGAGATAATCCTGCGGCGCGACTTCGATCTCGGACGCGGGCACGAGCCACGCAGTGACCTCGTTGCAAAATTCCAGATTGCCGGAATAGCCCGTGCACAGGACCGGCACGCCTAGCGCCATCGCCTCCAGCATGCCGAACCCCCAGCCCTCGGATCGATGCAGCGAAACGTAGAGGTCCGCGCCGGCCATCAGCTCCAGCACCCCTGCGTGATCGAGCGTCTCGTCGAGCAAAGCGATGCGCGGATCGGCTGCGACGAGCCGGTCGATTTCGGCCCAGAGCGTGGCCTGCGCTGCATCGCAGACATGGCCGCGATTTTGCGTCTTGATCAGCAGGCGCGCCTCCGCGTCCTCGGCGAAGGCTTCACGGAAGGCGTGGATCGTGCCGAGCGGGTTCTTCCGTTGCACGAAGGAGAAGCTGTCGAAACTGGCGAGGCAGACGAAGCTTTCCTCGGGCCAATCGTTGCGTTGGCGCAGGGCGCTGCGCGCGTGGGCGCGGTCGATGGCGGGCGGTTCGGGATAGCACATCCCGACATTCACCACCGGCGTGTCGGTTTCTTTGCGGTAAATCTCGGCGCAGTATTCCGAGGGCACCCAGACCTCGTCGACAAGGTCGAGCGCGAGGTGGTGACACGCCGGGGCGCGGTCCAACTCCCAATGCATATAGGCGATATTGTAAGCGCCAGAGTAGCTGTCGGCGTCGAAGGCGTAGGCCGGGGGGGGCGCGTCGCCATTCAGGTGCAGCAGGTTGATGCGCGCGGGGCGCGGCGCACCGGTCTTGGCGCCGTCTTGCGCGGGCGTCGGATTGTCGCGCGCGCTTTCCACCGCGTTGAGCGTGACGTCGCAGCGGGACAAAATGTCATGCGACAGCCGCGTCGATTGGCCCAACCCGGAGGCTTTCGCGAAGGGGCCGTGGATTTGGACATCGACGGGGGTGCCGTCGGGGATGGGGCGCGTGGCGGCGGCGATCCGATGGCCTTCGGGGGCGCGCAGGAAGGACATGCTCTCGAGGTCGAAACCCTTCGCGCGCAGCGCCGCAGCATAGCGCGCGCGGGTGATCGGCGGGCCGGGATGCAGTTGCGAGCAGACATCCGAGAGGCGGCCACCTTCGAGCAGCGTCTTCGTTTCGCTGCGGGGCAGGAAAAGCAGGATCTCGGGCCGTTCGACCGCGAGGATCATCGCGAGCACATGCAGCATCCGGCGGTGGCGCTCGGTCTTCGGCGAGAATTGCGCGAGCGGCGGGATCGCCTCGCGCAGGGTCAGAAGCCCGCGGGTCATCGGCCAGGGGCTGGAGCCTTTCGTCTCTGCCAGGGTCTCGATGAGGCTGTCGGGGAGGAGGCAATCGCCGAGCCCGAGCGACGGGGCGTCGCGGAGCGCCCATGCGGTCGCGTCGTCCGGGTCGCCGGTCTTGCCAAAGAGGTCCATCGCGCGGCTCGGTCCGCCGGGGTGGGGCTGCGCATTGAGCCAATCGATCGCGGCGCGGCTCAGCGGGATTTGCTGCGACGGATGCTGCGCGGCGTAGCTGTCGAGATACCAGCGCAGAATGTCCGCCACCGCCGCGTCGCTGCCATCGACGGGGAACTGCTCTGCCATGCCCGCGCGATGGCGCGCGTAATCGATGTAGGAAAAGAGAGGCGCGGGCAGGTCTTCGCCCTGCGCGGACCGCGACGCGAAAAGCGGTTGCTGCGCGGTCAGATCGGGCGTGTCCGCCTGCGCGGTGGACGCGGCGCGCAACGTGATGATCGGGCCATGCATATAGCGATGCAGGGCGTCTTTCTCTTTCGGAAGCGGCGTCGCGTCGGGGTCGAAGCACAGAGTGGCGATTGGGCCGCTGCCGGGAATGTAGAGGCTGATCTCGCCGCCTGCGGCCTCTTGCAGGGTCGCCGACAGCGGCAAGGCGAAACCGTGATTGCCCGCGCCGATGCCAGCCTGTGCAAGGTCGGCGCGAAACATCGCCGCGCGCCCCGAGATGAGCCGCCCGGCATTGCAATGAATTTCGATATCGAGCGGGGTGCCGTCGCCTTTTTTCGCGATCCAGCCGATCACCCTCCCGTTCTCGATCCGCTCCAGCGCGCCGCGATAGCCGCGCAGGCGATGGAGCAGTGAGATGGCTGACGGCGGCGGAACGAAAGTCGACATGCAATTCCTTGATGAAAAACAACCCTTGGTAGAGTTACCCTAGTCGATTGCGTGACAGTCGCAACCGCCTTGCCCCGCACGGCGCGACGGGCCGTTATTGCGGCTGCCCCATCAGTTGCTGGGCAAGCGTCGCGGCGGAGCTTTCGCGCGCCGAGGCGATTTCCGTCAGGCTTTGCGTCACATCGGCGTCCAGCTTGGCGGCGGCATCGGTGCCCGAGAGGCCGAGCACGGGTGCGGCCTCCGACAAAGGCGCGTCGAACAGCGCCTGCGCGATCGCGAATTGCGGAGGACCACCGCGCGCGCCGCTTTGAGAGCTCGTCGCGGCGGGAAGGACGAAGGCCAGCGCCGCCACGACCGAAAGCGCGAGCGCCAGCCCCATCGGCGCGCGTTTGAAGTAGTTGGTCATCGGTCGCCAGTTCTTCCAGATATGCAGCGCGAAGGGCACGATCAGCACCATCGAGAGCCATTCATGCATCCCGTGGAACCACGCGCTGCCCCAATGGAAGAACAAGGCGATTCCTGAAATCAAAGAGACGAGGAAAAGGCCGGTGATGAACGGCGTGGCGTAGCGGTTGAGGATGGCGGGCATCGATGGCTCCTGTCGAATCGCGGCTGTGCTGACCGCGCGGGTTGTCGGATGTTAAGTTGCACGTGCATCGATGGATTTTCCGTTATCAAAGCCGGCTTGCAGTGGGCGCATGGCGCCTGCGCGCGCGCAGAGCGCTGCAACAGCCTTGAAATCCGCGAGGGGAGCAAGTATCTGGCGGCAGTTGCGCCGAAAGCGGCGCGGTATTTTCGGCTCAAGGGCGCCGCATTGGGCGCGTAAGGAACGACGACGATGGCAAACCCACTCCAGTTTCTCCAGCAGGTGCGCTCGGAAGCGGGCAAAGTGGCTTGGCCGAGCCGCCGCGAAGTTCTGCTGACGACCGGCATGGTGCTGGCGATGGCTGCGCTGACGGCAATCTTCTTCTCGCTCGTGGACTGGGTCATCCGTCTCGGCGTGACGCAGGTGATCGGGAGCTGATAGGCTTCCGGCGCTCTCCGCCAGACCTCATTCGCAGTTGCGGCAAGGAAGTGATCGCGCTCCGGCCTTACGCTCTTGAAATCACAGGGCTCCGGCGGTAAAGGGGCGGGACTTTCCCAGAGGCGGCGTGCATCGATTCGCGTGGTGCGCGCTGTTTTTTATTCTGGGAGACACGGGTAATCCCGTGAAATAACAGGAATTTTCGGCGCTCCGGCGTCGTCGGCAAGGGGCAAAGAATCGGCATGGCGAAGCGTTGGTATTCGGTGAGCGTTCTCTCGAACTTCGAGAAGAAAGTGGCCGAGCAAATCCGTCAGGCCGTGATCGATCAAGGTCTGGAAGACCAGATCGAGGAAGTTCTGGTGCCGACCGAGGAAGTGATCGAGGTGCGTCGCGGCAAGAAAGTGACCTCCGAGCGTCGCTTCATGCCGGGCTACGTGCTGGTGCGGATGGAGATGACCGACAAGGGTTATCACCTGATCAACTCGACGAACCGGGTCACCGGTTTCCTCGGGCCGCAGGGCCGGCCGATGCCGATGGGCGATGCGGAAGTGAACCGCATCCTCAGCCGTGTCGACGAATCGGGTGAGCAGGCCGCGCCGCGCAGCCTCATCACCTTCGAGGTCGGCGAGAACGTGAATGTGACCGACGGGCCCTTCGAGGGCTTCTCGGGCATGGTCGAGGAAGTGGACGAGGCGGCGAGCCGCCTGAAAGTCACCGTCTCGATCTTCGGTCGGCCGACGCCGGTCGAACTGGAATACACGCAGGTGCAGAAAACCGCCTGAGTGTGAGCCGTGGGAGGCGAGGGGCCCTGCACGACAGGGACGCCCGGACCGAACCACTAAACTTCGCGACTCCCTAGGGGCGTGACAGTGATAAGGAGAGGGCCACATGGCCAAGAAAGTTGTTGGGCAGCTCAAGCTGCAAATTCCGGCAGGCGGCGCAAACCCGTCCCCGCCGGTCGGTCCGGCGCTGGGTCAGCGCGGGATCAACATCATGGAATTCTGCAAGGCGTTCAACGCCAAGACGCAGGAAATGGACAAGCAGGCGAAGATCCCGACGATCATCACCTACTACGCCGACAAGTCGTTCACCTTCGAGATCAAGCAGCCCACGGCTAGCTTCATGATCAAGCAGGCAGCCGGCCTCAAGCCGGTCGGCAAGCGTAACCGTCCGAAGGGTTCGGAAGCTCCGGGCCGCGTCGTCGCCGCGACCATCACCGCCGCTCAGGTACGTGAGATCGCCGAAGCGAAGATGAAGGACCTGAACGCCAACGACATCGAAGGCGCGATGAACATCATCCTCGGCTCCGCGAAGTCGATCGGTATCGAGGTGAAAGGCTAAGTCATGGCAAAGCTCGGTAAACGCACCAAAGCCGCCCGCGAAGCCTTCGCCGGCAAGTCCAACGTCTCCGTCGAGGAAGCCGTTTCGCTGATCAAGTCGAACGCGAACGCGAAATTCGACGAGACCCTCGAAATCGCAATGAACCTCGGTGTCGACCCCCGTCACGCCGACCAGATGGTTCGTGGCGTCGTCGCTCTGCCGAACGGCACCGGCAAGACCGTCCGCGTGGCTGTCTTCGCTCGTGGCGCGAAAGCGGATGAGGCCAAGGAAGCCGGGGCCGATATCGTCGGCGCCGAGGACCTGATGGAAACCATTCAGGGCGGCACGATCGAATTCGATCGCTGCATCGCGACCCCGGACATGATGCCGATCGTCGGCCGTCTGGGTAAGGTCCTGGGCCCGCGCAACCTGATGCCGAACCCGAAAGTCGGCACCGTGACGATGGACGTGAAAGCGGCTGTCGAAGCGGCGAAAGGTGGCCAGGTTCAGTTCAAGGTCGAGAAGGCCGGCGTCATTCATGGCGGCATCGGCAAGGTCTCCTTCTCCGAGGAGCAGCTGGCCGAAAACATCCGCGCCTTCGTGGATGCCGTGACCAAAGCCAGGCCCGCCGGCGCGAAAGGCACCTACATGAAGAAGGTGTCCCTGAGCTCGACGATGGGCCCGGGCGTCGCCGTCGACATCACGTCGGCGACCGGCAACTAAGAGAATTCCACCGGGGGAAACCTCGGTGGGTGGTAGGGCGGCGGCCTGACGCCTCCGCCCTGACCTGTCCGAGACGGAGGGTGCCTGATCCCGCAAAGGTGACGGCTTAATTTCCTTCCTGAGATGGGGATCGAGACCAATTCCGGGTTTGGGCCTTCGGGCCGATCTCGGGCGATCTGGCCTCGGGCCCTTCGGACCCGACCCCGGGAAACCGGGACAATGAGAGCCGGGGGGAAACCCCCATACTTGGAGTGTAACTGTGGATAGAGCCCAAAAAGAGAAAGTGGTCGAGGAACTCGGCCAGATCTTCGCAAGCTCTGGCGTCGTAGTGGTTGCTCACTACGAAGGCATGACGGTTGCTAACATGCAGGACCTCCGCGCACGCATGCGTGAAGCGGGTGGTTCGGTTCGTGTTGCCAAGAACAAGCTCGCCAAGATCGCCCTTGAAGGTCAGCCCTGCGAAAGCATCGCTGAATACCTGACGGGCATGACCGTGCTTTCCTATTCTGAGGATCCTGTCGCTGCGGCGAAAGTGGTCGTCAAATATGCCAAAGAGAACGAGAAACTCTCGATCCTCGGCGGCGCAATGGGAGACTCGGCACTCGACATCGCTGGTGTCAAAGCTGTCGCTGACATGCCGTCGCGTGAAGAGCTCATCGCTCAGATCGTGTCGCAGATCGGCGCACCCGCTTCGAACATCGCCGGTGCCGTTGGCGCGCCTGCTTCGAACATCGCGAGCATCCTTTCGACCATCGAGGAAAAGGCTGCGTAAGCAATCGACTTGTCCCGTAGCGGCTTGAAACCGCGACGTTGGAAACCCAAATCTAGGAACTGAAAAATGGCTGATCTAAAAAAACTCGCCGAAGAAATCGTGGGTCTGACCCTCCTGGAAGCCCAGGAACTGAAAACCATCCTGAAAGACGAATACGGCATCGAGCCCGCCGCTGGTGGCGCTGTCATGATGGCCGGTCCGGCTGCTGGTGGCGAAGAAGCTGCTGAAGAGAAAGACGAATTTGACGTCGTTCTCGTTGAAGCTGGCGCTCAGAAGATCAACGTGATCAAAGAAGTCCGCGGCATCACCGGCCTCGGCCTGAAAGAAGCCAAAGAGCTCGTTGAAGCTGGCGGCAAGGTCAAGGAAGGCGCTGCGAAAGCGGAAGCCGAAGAGATCAAGAAAAAGCTCGAAGACGCTGGCGCGAAAATCGAGCTCAAGTAAGCGAGCCGGATGCGACTGCATCCGATCTGAAAAAAGGGCTGGGTCCGGGGTTTTCCCGGGCCCAGCCGAACCTGTCTCGGAGAGGGCTTTGGCGCCCTGAAGCCCTCTCCAAGGCGGTGTTCGCGGTTCGGGAGCCTTTCGGTGGGACGAAAGGCAGGTATGGAACCGCCCCCCCTTCATTCGCCTTGCGGCGTGCAATGGGCCCCGACATTGCATGTGCCGCGAAGAGACGAAAGGTCACGCAGAGCATGGCTCAAGCTTACGTTGGTCAGAAACGCATCCGTCGCTATTACGGCAAAATCCACGAAGTCCTCGAAATGCCGAACCTCATCGAGGTTCAGAAATCCTCCTACGATCTGTTCCTGCGCTCCGGCGAAGTCGATCAGCCCACCGATGGCGAGGGTATCCAGGGCGTTTTCCAGTCGGTCTTCCCGATCAAGGATTTCAACGACAACGCCATCCTGGAGTTCGTGAAATACGAGCTCGAAAAACCGAAATACGATGTCGACGAGTGCCAGGCTCGCGACATGACCTATTCGGCGCCGCTGAAGGTTACCCTGCGCCTCATCGTGTTCGATGTGGACGAGGAAACCGGCGCGCGTTCGGTCAAGGACATCAAGGAACAAGACGTGTTCATGGGGGATATGCCCTTCATGACCAAGAACGGTACGTTCATCGTGAACGGCACCGAGCGGGTCATCGTGAGCCAGATGCACCGCTCGCCGGGCGTGTTCTTCGACCATGACCGCGGCAAGACCCACTCCTCGGGCAAGCTGCTCTTCGCCTGCCGCATCATTCCCTATCGCGGCTCGTGGCTGGACTTCGAATTTGACGCCAAGGACCTCGTCTTCGCGCGTATCGACCGTCGTCGGAAACTGCCGGTGACCACGCTGCTCTATGCGCTGGGTCTCGATCAGGAAGGCATCATGGATGCCTATTACGACACCGTCACCTACACCGCGAAGGGCAAGTCGGGCTGGGTCACCAAGTTCTTCCCCGACCGCGTGCGCGGCACCCGTCCGACCTTCGACCTCGTCGATGCGGCGTCGGGCGAAGTGATCCTGAAAGCGGGCGAGAAAGCGACCCCGCGCATGGTCAAGAAATGGCGTGACGACAACTCGGTCCCCGAGCTGCTCGTGCCGTTCGACCACATCATGGGCCGCTTCTGCGCCAAGGATATCGTCAACGACGAAACCGGCTTCATCTACATCGAAGCGGGCGACGAGCTGACGGCGGAATACGACAAGAACGGCGAGCTTTCGGGCGGTTCGATCAAGACGCTGATCGACAACGGCATCACCGAGATCCCGGTGCTCGACATCGATAACGTCAATGTCGGTCCCTACATCCGCAACACCATGGCGTCGGACAAGAACATGAACCGCGAAACCGCGCTCATGGATATCTACCGCGTCATGCGTCCGGGTGAGCCGCCGACCGTCGAGGCCGCGGACACCCTGTTCAACAGCCTGTTCTTCGACTCCGAGCGTTACGACCTCTCGGCCGTGGGCCGCGTGAAGATGAACATGCGTCTCGACCTCGATGCGCCGGACACCCAGCGCACGCTGCGCAAAGAGGACATCATCGCCTGCATCAAGGGCCTGGTGGAACTGCGCGACGGCAAGGGCGAGATCGACGACATCGACCACCTCGGCAACCGCCGTGTGCGTTCGGTCGGCGAACTGATGGAAAACCAGTATCGCGTCGGCCTGCTGCGCATGGAGCGCGCCATCAAGGAGCGTATGTCCTCGGTCGAGATCGACACGGTCATGCCGCAGGATCTGATCAACGCGAAACCGGCTGCGGCTGCGGTGCGTGAATTCTTCGGCTCCTCGCAGCTGTCGCAGTTCATGGACCAAACCAACCCGCTGTCGGAAGTCACGCACAAGCGTCGTCTCTCGGCGCTCGGCCCGGGCGGTCTGACCCGTGAGCGTGCCGGCTTCGAGGTGCGCGACGTTCACCCGACCCACTACGGTCGGATGTGTCCGATTGAGACGCCGGAAGGTCAGAACATCGGTCTGATCAACTCGCTGGCCACCTTCGCCCGCGTGAACAAGTACGGCTTCATCGAAACCCCGTATCGCAAGGTCAACGACGGTCAGGTCACCGACGAGGTGGTCTACATGTCCGCGACCGAGGAAATGCGTCACACCGTGGCGCAGGCGAACGCGACGCTCGATGAGAACGGCAAGTTCATCAACGATCTCGTCTCGACCCGCCAGTCGGGCGAATACGCGCTCAACCCGCCGGAAACGGTGGACCTGATCGACGTGTCGCCGAAGCAGCTGGTCTCGGTCGGTGCGGCGCTCATTCCGTTCCTCGAAAACGACGACGCGAACCGCGCTCTGATGGGTGCGAACATGCAACGTCAGGCCGTGCCGCTGCTGCGCTCGGAATCGCCCTATGTCGGTACCGGCATGGAAGCGACCGTCGCACGCGACTCCGGTGCTGCGATCATGGCGAACCGCGGCGGCATCATCGACCAGGTCGATGCGCAGCGTATCGTTATCCGCGTGACCGACGATCTCGAAGCGGGCGACGTGGGCGTGGACATCTACCGTCTGCGCAAGTTCAAGCGCTCGAACCAGTCCTCGACCATCAACCAGCGTCCGATCGTGAAAGTGGGCGACCGGGTGGTGAAGGGGCAGATCGTCGCTGACGGTCCGTCGACCGACATGGGCGAACTGGCTATCGGCCGTAACGTGGTCGTCGCCTTCATGCCGTGGAACGGCTACAACTACGAAGACTCGATCCTGATCTCCGAGCGGATCCACCGCGACGACGTGTTCACCTCGATCCATATCGACGAATACGAAGTGGCGGCCCGCGACACCAAGCTCGGCCCGGAAGAGATCACCCGTGACATCCCGAATGTCGGCGAGGAAGCCCTGCGCAACCTCGACGAAGCCGGGATCGTCTATATCGGCGCCGAAGTGGGGCCGGGTGACATCCTCGTCGGTAAGATCACGCCGAAGGGCGAAAGCCCGATGACGCCGGAAGAGAAACTCCTCCGCGCCATCTTCGGCGAGAAGGCATCGGACGTGCGCGACACCTCGCTGCGTCTGCCGCCGGGGGCCTACGGTACGATCGTGGAAGTCCGCGTCTTCAACCGTCACGGCGTCGACAAGGACGAGCGTGCGCTGCAGATCGAGCGTGAGGAAGTCGAGCGTCTGGCCCGTGACCGGGACGACGAGCTCGCCATTCTCGAGCGCAACATCTACGCGCGTCTCAAGACCCTGATCACCGGCAAGACTGCCGTGAAGGGGCCGAAAGGCGTCAAGGCTGGCTCGACCATCGACGAAGAACTGCTGGGCACCCTGTCGAAGGGCCAGTGGTGGCAGCTCGCGCTCGAAGACGAGGGCGACGCCAAGGAAGTCGAAGCCCTCAACGACCAGTTCGAGGCGCAGAAGCGCGCGCTCGACCTGCGTTTCGAGGACAAGGTCGAGAAGGTCCGTCAGGGCGACGATCTGCCTCCGGGCGTGATGAAGATGGTCAAGGTCTTCGTAGCTGTGAAGCGCAAGCTTCAGGCTGGCGACAAGATGGCTGGCCGTCACGGCAACAAGGGCGTTGTGTCGAAAGTCGTTCCGATGGAAGACATGCCGTTCCTCGCCGACGGCACCCCTGTCGATCTCGTGCTGAACCCGCTGGGCGTGCCGTCGCGCATGAACGTCGGTCAGATCCTCGAGACGCACATGGGCTGGGCTTCGCGCGGTCTGGGCAACCAGATCGACGAGGCGCTGAAAGCCTATCGTCGTAACGGCGACCTGACCCCGGTTCGCGAGGCGATGAAGATCGGCTATGGCGACGAGACCTACGGCGAGATCATCGAAGGTATGGATGACGAGGCGTTCATCGAGAGCGCCGAAGCCGTCCGCACCGGCGTTCCGATCGCGACCCCGGTCTTCGACGGTGCCAAAGAGGCCGACATCAACGACGCGCTCAAGCGTGCGGGCTTCAACGAATCCGGTCAGTCGATCGTGTTCGATGGCCGCACCGGCGAGCAGTTCGCGCGTCAGGTCACGGTGGGTGTGAAGTACTTCCTGAAGCTTCACCACCTCGTCGATGACAAGATGCACGCCCGTTCGACCGGTCCGTACTCGCTCGTCACGCAGCAGCCGCTGGGTGGTAAGGCGCAGTTCGGTGGTCAGCGTCTCGGGGAGATGGAGGTCTGGGCTCTGGAAGCTTACGGCGCCGCCTACACCCTGCAGGAGATGCTGACGGTGAAGTCGGATGACGTGGCAGGCCGGACGAAGGTCTACGAGTCGATCGTCAAGGGCGAGGACAACTTCGAAGCCGGCGTGCCGGAATCGTTCAACGTTCTCGTCAAAGAGGTCCGGGGCCTCGGCCTCAACATGGAACTCCTGGACGCGGAGGATGACGAGTGAGGGCGCAGGCCCTCCTCTAAGCCCTTCCGCCCTCATTCAAGGATTTACAGATGAACCAGGAACTGACCCAAAACCCGTTCAACCCGCTCGCGCAGCCGAAGGCGTTTGACGAGATCAAGATCTCGCTCGCCTCGCCGGAGCGGATCCTGAGCTGGTCCTTCGGTGAAATCAAAAAGCCGGAAACCATCAACTACCGTACGTTCAAGCCCGAGCGTGACGGTCTGTTCTGCGCACGCATCTTTGGCCCGATCAAAGACTACGAATGCCTGTGCGGCAAATATAAGCGCATGAAGTATCGCGGCGTCGTCTGCGAGAAATGCGGCGTCGAAGTCACCCTCCAGAAAGTGCGCCGCGAGCGTATGGGCCACATCGAACTGGCCTCGCCCGTCGCTCACATCTGGTTCCTCAAGTCGCTGCCCTCGCGCATCGGCCTGATGCTGGACATGACGCTGCGCGACCTCGAGCGTATCCTCTACTTCGAAAACTTCGTGGTGATCGAGCCGGGTCTGACCGACCTGCAATACGGTCAGCTGATGTCCGAAGAAGAGTATCTCGACGCGCAGGACACCTACGGCGCGGATGCCTTCACCGCCAATATCGGCGCTGAGGCTATCCGTGAAATGCTTGCTGGCATCGATCTCGAAGCCACGGCCGAGCAACTCCGCGAGGAGCTGAAGGAAGCCACGGGCGAGCTGAAGCCGAAGAAGATCATCAAGCGTCTGAAGATCGTCGAGTCGTTCCTCGAGTCGGGCAACCGTCCCGAGTGGATGGTGCTGACCGTGCTTCCGGTGATCCCGCCGGAACTGCGTCCGCTCGTCCCGCTCGACGGTGGCCGTTTCGCGACTTCGGATCTCAACGACCTCTATCGTCGTGTGATCAACCGGAACAACCGTCTGAAGCGTCTGATCGAGCTGCGTGCGCCCGACATCATCGTGCGCAACGAAAAGCGGATGCTGCAGGAATCGGTCGACGCACTGTTCGACAACGGCCGTCGCGGTCGCGTCATCACGGGCACCAACAAGCGCCCGCTGAAGTCGCTCTCGGACATGCTTAAAGGTAAGCAGGGTCGCTTCCGTCAGAACCTTCTGGGTAAGCGCGTCGACTTCTCGGGTCGTTCGGTCATCGTGACCGGCCCGGAACTCAAGCTGCACCAGTGCGGTCTGCCGAAGAAGATGGCGCTCGAACTCTTCAAGCCCTTCATCTACTCGCGCCTCGAGGCCAAAGGCCTGTCGAGCACCGTGAAACAGGCGAAGAAGCTGGTCGAGAAAGAGCGTCCCGAGGTGTGGGATATCCTCGACGAGGTCATCCGCGAGCACCCGGTTCTGCTGAACCGTGCGCCGACGCTTCACCGTCTGGGTATTCAGGCGTTCGAACCGATGCTGATCGAAGGCAAGGCGATCCAGCTGCACCCGCTCGTCTGTTCGGCGTTCAACGCTGACTTCGACGGTGACCAGATGGCCGTCCACGTTCCGCTCTCGCTGGAAGCCCAGCTGGAAGCGCGCGTGCTGATGATGTCGACGAACAACGTTCTGTCGCCCGCCAACGGCGCGCCGATCATCGTTCCTTCGCAGGATATGATTCTGGGTCTCTACTACGTGACCATGGAACGCGAAGGCATGAAGGGCGAAGGCATGTCCTTCTCCTCGGTCGAGGAAGTGGAGCACGCGCTCAACTCGGGCGAAGTGCATCTGCACGCCAAGATCACCGCGCGGATCAAGCAGATCGACGAAACCGGCAACGAGGTCTACGAGCGTTTCGAGACCACGCCCGGCCGTGTGCGCCTCGGCGCGCTGCTGCCGCTGAACGCGAAAGCGCCGTTCGAACTGGTGAACCGTCTTCTGCGTAAGAAAGACGTGCAGAACACGATCGACACCGTCTACCGTTATTGCGGTCAGAAAGAGTCGGTCATCTTCTGTGACCAGATCATGGGCATGGGCTTCAAGGAAGCGTTCAAGGCTGGCATCTCGTTCGGCAAGGACGACATGGTTATCCCCGACAACAAGTGGGATATCGTCGAAACCGTCCGCGACCAGGTCAAGGACTTCGAACAGCAATACATGGACGGTCTGATCACCCAGGGTGAGAAGTACAACAAGGTCGTCGATGCATGGTCGAAGTGTAACGACAAGGTCACCGACGCGATGATGAACACCATCTCCGCGCCGAAATACGACGAGAACGGTGCCGAGCAGGAACCGAACTCGGTCTACATGATGGCCCACTCGGGCGCTCGTGGCTCGGTGACGCAGATGAAGCAGCTGGGCGGCATGCGTGGCCTCATGGCCAAGCCGAACGGCGAGATCATCGAGACGCCGATCATCTCGAACTTCAAGGAAGGTCTGACCGTTCTTGAATACTTCAACTCGACCCACGGCGCCCGTAAGGGTCTGTCGGATACCGCACTGAAGACGGCGAACTCGGGTTACCTGACCCGTCGTCTGGTGGACGTCGCTCAGGACTGCATCGTGCGCACGCATGATTGCGGCACCGACCGCGCGATCACCGCGTCTGCGGCTGTGAATGACGGCGAAATCGTCGCTCCGATCTCGGAGCGCGTGCTGGGCCGTGTCGCGGCGGATGACGTGACGGTTCCGGGCGAGGACGAGGTGATCGTCCGCGCCGGCGAGCTGATCGACGAGCGCAAGGCCGACGCGATCGAGCAGGCGGGCGTGCAATCCGTCCGTATCCGCTCGGCGCTGACCTGTGAGGCCGAAGAGGGCGTTTGCGCGCTCTGCTACGGTCGCGACCTCGCACGCGGTACGCTGGTGAACCAGGGCGAAGCGGTGGGCATCATCGCGGCGCAGTCGATCGGTGAACCCGGTACGCAGCTGACGATGCGGACCTTCCACTTGGGCGGTGTTGCTCAGGGTGGCTCGCAGTCGTTCCTCGAGGCCAGCCAGGAAGGCAAGATCGAGTTCCGCAACGCCAACATCATCCTCAACGAGATGGGCGAGCAGATCGTCATGGGCCGGAACATGCAGCTCGTGATCGTGAACGATCAGGGTGAAGAGCTTGCCTCGCACAAGATCGGCTACGGCACCAAGGTCTTCGTGAAGGATGGCGAGGCAGTCGGTCGCGGCGACAAGCTGATCGAATGGGATCCCTACACCCTGCCGATCATCGCCGAGAAGCCCGGTAAGGTTCGCTTCGTCGACCTGATCTCGGGTATCTCCGTGCGCGAGGATACCGACGATGCGACCGGCATGACCCAGAAGATCGTGTCCGACTGGCGCGCTGCGCCCAAGGGCAACGAGCTGAAGCCGGAAGTTCTGATCCTCGGCGAGGATGGCGAGCCGGTCCGCAACGAAGCGGGCAACCCGGTGACCTATACCATGTCGGTGGACGCGATCCTCTCGGTGGAAGACGGTCAGGACGTGAAGGCGGGTGACGTCGTTGCGCGTATTCCGCGCGAAGGCGCGAAGACGAAGGACATCACCGGCGGTCTGCCGCGTGTGGCCGAACTCTTCGAAGCACGTCGTCCCAAGGATCACGCGATCATCGCCGAAATCGATGGCTATGTGCGCTTCGGCAAGGACTACAAGAACAAGCGTCGGATCGCGATCGATCCGCGTGATGATGGTCTGGAGCCGGCAGAGTACATGGTGCCGAAAGGCAAACACATCCCGGTGCAGGAAGGCGACTTCGTGCAGAAGGGTGACTACATCATGGACGGCAACCCGGCGCCGCATGACATCCTGCGCATCATGGGGATTGAGGCTCTGGCCGACTACCTCATCAACGAGGTACAGGACGTCTATCGACTGCAGGGCGTGAAGATCAACGACAAGCACATCGAGGTGATCGTTCGCCAGATGCTGCAGAAGATCGAGATCCTCGATTCCGGCGATACGACGCTTCTGAAAGGCGAGAATGTCGACAAGGCAGAGTTCGACGAGGAGAACGACAAGGTTGCAGCCCGTGGTGGGCGTCCGGCGCATGGCGAGCCCGTGCTGCTCGGCATCACCAAGGCCTCGCTGCAGACCCGGTCCTTCATCTCGGCGGCCTCCTTCCAGGAGACGACCCGCGTTCTCACCGAGGCTTCGGTGCAGGGCAAGCGCGACAAGCTCGTGGGCCTCAAGGAGAACGTCATCGTCGGCCGTCTGATCCCGGCGGGTACCGGTGGCGCGACCACCAAGGTCCGCAAGATCGCGACCGAGCGTGACTCCAAGGTCATCCAGCAGCGTCAGGCCGAGGCGGAAGCCGCGGCAGCGCTGGCGGCTCCGGCCGAGGCAGAGGCTGATTTCGGTCCGGTCGAGACGCCGGAAAGCCGCGATTGATCCACCTCCGGTTGGAGACGATCTGAAGCATCCCCCCGCGCGAGAGATCGCGCGGGGGTTTTTCTTTGCGCGAACCCGATCTCTGAGGCAGGGTAACGTCGAAAAGGCGAGAGCCTGTTTGCCGGAGGAGGGACCCCGATGATCCGCTTTGTCACCCCGTTCGCGCTGAGCGCGCTGATCGCCATGCCTGCCTTTGCGGGCGCCTATCAGGATGCGGAGGCGCAGCTGCGCAAGGCCTATGGCGACTACCGCGCGGCGCTGTTCCTGTCGAACCAGGGCAAGCAGCCGGAAACCAAGGCCGCGCTCGATCGCTTCGTCGGCGAGTGGCAGACGCTGTCCGACGCTTGGACCGCCGAGCCGCCGCCGCAATATGCCGATGACGCGGTTCTCGGCGCGACCTTCGACAAGGTCAGCGAGCTTGCGGCGAAGGCCGAGGAAGAGGTGGCCGCCGGGAACCTGCCCGAGGCGCATGAGACCCTCGAAGGGGTGCGCGACAGCATCGGCGATCTGCATATCCGCAATGGTATCGTGGGCTTCTCGGATCGGATGAACGCCTATCACGCGGAGATGGAAGAGGTGCTCGCGCGCGATTACGCCGGGATGGG
The DNA here is from genome assembly GCF_002085925.2 of Thioclava electrotropha. Taxonomy (NCBI): domain Bacteria; kingdom Pseudomonadati; phylum Pseudomonadota; class Alphaproteobacteria; order Rhodobacterales; family Paracoccaceae; genus Thioclava; species Thioclava sediminum. Next base: position 3,847,491 of record NZ_CP053562.1, on the reverse strand, counting down.
CGGCGAGGGCGCACGCCAGTTGATCGCGGATGCCTCGCTGCTGAGCTACCTCGCGGCGCAGATCGTCAAGCATCCTGCGCTGGAGGCCGACACCGACATGGCCTATCAAAAGCTCGTGGACGGTTTCGCGGTCTCTGTTGCGTTCTTCTACGATGCGGCGATGGCGGGTGACATGGAACGTGCAATGGAGATGCGAAACGCCCTCAAGCCGAGCTATTCGAAGCTATTCGCGAAATTCGGCTGATCCGCCACAGGGACGCGGCTGCCCCGGGATGATCCGTTTACAAGACCGGGTGGCGGGTCTAATAGAGCCGCACCTTCGGCGCCATCCCGGCCCAGCGACAAGAGAGTTCCGGCACCCATGCCCGAGATTTCAATCGTGATCCCCGCGAAGAACGAAGCGCCGAACATCGCGGGGCTTCTCGACGAGATCGACACTGCCTGCGCGCCGGTCTGCGATTACGAGGTGATCGTGGTCGATGACGGCTCGGATGACGGGATGGACCAGATCCTGCGCGAGCGGATGAAGACGCATCCGAACCTGCGCCTGCTGCAGCACAAGAATGCGGCGGGTCAGCGGGCGTCGGGCGGTCAAAGCGCGGGCGTCCATTCAGGCGTTCGGGCCGCGAAGGGCAGCATCATCTGCACGCTGGACGGCGACGGTCAGAACCCGCCCTCCGAGCTTCCCGCCCTGATGGCGCCGCTGCGCGCGGCGAATTCCGAGAAGATCGGGCTGGTGGCGGGCCAACGCGTTGGGCGGCAGGACACGATGTCCAAGAAGCTGGCCTCAAAGGCGGCAAACAAGATCCGCGGCGCGATCCTGAAAGACGGCACCCGCGACACCGGCTGCGGCCTCAAGGCTTTCCGGCGCGAGGCGTTCCTCGCGCTGCCCTATTTCGACCATATGCACCGCTACCTCCCCGCGTTGTTCTCGCGCGACGGGTGGCAGGTGGCCCATGTCGACGTCGCTCACCGTTCGCGCGGCGGCGGCAGCTCGAATTACAACAACCTGCAGCGCGGTCTCGTCGGCATCGTCGACCTGATGGGCGTCGCGTGGCTTCTCCGTCGGCGCAAGAAAGCGCAGCCCGGCGAAGTGATGCGCGAGGAGTAACGCCTATGGACTGGCTGATGGATATGCTTCACGCGGATAGCGTTCTCGAGCTGTGGTGGGTCCTCTTCGGCCTGCTCGCGCAGCTCATGTTCACGGGGCGGTTTCTCGTCCAGTGGATCGCGTCCGAGCGCAAAGGCGAATCCGTGGTGCCGGTCGCATTCTGGTATTTCTCGCTCGCCGGCGGCGTGATGCTGCTGACCTATGCGCTCTATCGCAAAGACCCGGTCTTCGTTCTCGGCCAGTCGCTCGGCGTGTTCATCTACGGGCGCAATCTGTGGCTGATCCATGCCAAGCGTAAACGCGAAGCTTGAACGCAGGGTGGATCGGGACGGCTGGCTCGTCCCGGCCCTGATCGTCGTCGCCGCAGTCACCGCGCTGCGGCTGGTACTTCTTGCGTTCAACAAGACCGATCTCTTCGTCGATGAGGCGCAATACTGGCTCTGGGGCCAGCATCTCGATTTCGGCTATTACTCGAAACCGCCGCTGATCGGCTGGCTGCTGCGGGCGGTGACCGATCTGGCAGGCTCCGACGCGCCGTCCTGGGTGCGGATGCCGGGCGCTGTGCTGCACGGTATCACGGCGCTGGTGCTTGGCGCCTTGGGCGCCCGGATCGCGGGCCGTTCGGTCGCGATCTGGTCGGCGGCGATCTATGTCACGCTGCCCTTCGTCGCGGTCGGCTCGGTGCTGATCTCGACCGATACGGTAATGGCCCCGTTCTACGCGCTGAGCCTTTTGTTCCTGCATCGTACCGGCGAGAGCCGCCGCTGGTCGGACGCGCTCGCTGCGGGCGTGGCGGCGGGGCTAGCCTTCATGGCGAAATACGCCGCGATCTACCTGATCCCCGGTCTGGCGCTGGCAGCCCTTGTTGCGCCAGCGTGGCGGATCGGCTGGCGTAATATGGTGATTGCGGCGCTGGCCTTCGGACTGGTGATCGCGCCGAACGTGGTCTGGAACCTGAATAACGGGCTGACCACGGTCTCGCATACGATGGACAATGTCGGCTGGGTCCGCGAAGGGGCCGCGCTCAATTTCGGCTCGATGGCCGAGTTCGTCGCCTCGCAATTCGCGGTCTTCGGGCCGGTGACGATGGTGGCGCTGCTGATCGGCTATGCGGGCTGGGGCGATCCGGACAAGCGCGGGCTGGCGATGCTCTCGGTGCCGCCGCTGGTCGCGGTGACGATCGAGGCGCTGCTCGACCGCGCCTATGCCAATTGGGCGGTCGCGGCCTATTTCGCAGGGACGGTGCTGGCGGTGATCGTGCTGCGCGGCATCTGGCGCTGGATCGCGATCGTGATCAACGGTCTGATCGCGCTGTCGATCCCGCTGCTGACCGTTCTCGCGCCGTATCCGCAGAAGGATGGCGCGCCGCTTCTGAAGCGGTGGCTGGGGCAGGCCGATCTGAGCCGCCAGATCCTGACACTCGCGAAAGCGACCGACGTGCCGGTCTACACGGGCAATCGCGCGATCCTCGCCGATCTGTTCTATACCGGGCAGGATGCGGGCGTGACCGTCTACGCGCCGAAGCCTGTCGTGCGCGCCGACAGCTATTACGAGCAGATGTGGCCCTTGCCACAGGACTATTATGGTCGTTTGCTGGTGATCGCCAATAGCGCGCCCGATTGCGGCAGCGGTCCGGTTACCCCCGAGGCGCAGCTCGACGCGACGGGGACCTGGGCGGGCAAAGGCTATGCGGCTTATCTGGTGGAGGCGCGCTGTGTCCGTTCCGAAAATTGACATGATATTCGCGGGCCGCCTGTTGCTGGCGGCGTGGATCGGGGGCTTTCTGCTGTTCCGCTTCGTGCCGGAACTCGATCTCGGCGTCGCCGGGCTGTTCTACCGGGCAGGGGAGGGGTTCTCGGTGATCACCAATCCGCTCTGGGAGTGGCTGCGCCAGCGGATCTGGGATGTCTCGATCGTGCTGTTCCTCGTCTCGCTCGTGGCCTGGCCCTGGGCGGGGCTGCGCCATCGCACGGTGCTGCGCCTGCCGGCGCGGATCTGGGCCTTCGTCTGCCTGCTCTACCTGCTCGGCCCGATCGTGGTGGTGAACGGGGTCCTCAAGGCCAATTCGGGACGCGCGCGCCCGGCCGATGTCGATCTCTTCGGCGGCGCGCATCATTTCAGTCTTGCGGGCACCTTCACCGATCAATGCTCGCGGAACTGCTCGTTCGTATCGGGCGAGGTGGCGGCGGCGGTGGCGCTGGGGCTGCTGATCTGGCTCGGCGCGGAGCTGTCGCGGCTACGCCTCCCGCGCTGGGGATTGCTCTATCTGCGGGCCATCGGCGTCTTCGTCGCGGTCTTCATCATCGTGCAGCGGGTCGGCACCGGGCGGCACTTCCTGTCGGATACCTATTTCGCCGGGCTGGTGAGCCTTACGGTGGCCTGGCTGCTCTGGGGGATCCTCTTTGCGGGGTGGGGCGCGCAGCTCCTCGCACGGACCCGCCGCGAGAGTTGACAACCCAAACGACTCCCCCTATACGCCGCGCTACCTGACGGGCGAAGTCTGCCCGGAGGGTCGCCGATTTCTAGTGGTCATGATCCGGGCCTTCGCCCCGATCCTCTGGAATTCAACGCATTCGCCGCGGTCCTCGGGCCGGGGAGGAATGCGATTTGGCGTTTTCGCGAATCCGCGCGGAAACGCGTCGAGAAGTGGCGCCTCCGGAAACGGGGCGAGTATTGACAGCAGAACGGGGAACCGAATGCCGACGATCCAACAGCTGATCCGCAAACCGCGGCAGCCCAAGGTGAAGCGCTCTAAGTCGCAACACCTCCAAGAGTGCCCGCAAAAGCGTGGCGTTTGCACGCGCGTCTACACGACGACGCCGAAGAAACCGAACTCCGCTATGCGTAAGGTCGCCAAGGTGCGCCTGACGAATGGCTTCGAGGTCATTTCCTACATCCCGGGCGAAAAGCACAACCTCCAGGAGCACTCCGTTGTGCTCATCCGTGGCGGCCGTGTGAAAGACCTTCCGGGCGTTCGTTACCACATCCTGCGCGGTGTGCTCGATACGCAAGGTGTTAAAGACCGTCGTCAACGCCGTTCGAAATACGGCGCGAAGCGTCCGAAGTAAGGAGATCTCGAGATGTCTCGTCGTCACGCCGCTGAAAAGCGCGAAGTCCTGCCCGACGCCAAATATGGCGATCGCGTGCTGACCAAATTCATGAACAACCTGATGATCGACGGCAAGAAGTCCGCCGCCGAGAAAATCGTCTACAACGCGCTCAACCGCGTTGAGGGCAAGCTCAAGCGTGAGCCCATCGAGGTGTTCCACGAAGCCCTCGACAACGTGAAGCCTTCGGTCGAAGTGCGTTCGCGTCGTGTGGGTGGTGCCACCTACCAGGTTCCGGTCGAAGTGCGCCCGACCCGCCGCGAAGCGCTGGCTATCCGCTGGCTCATCGCTGCCGCCAAGTCCCGCAACGAGAACACCATGGAAGAGCGCCTCGCTGGCGAGCTTCTGGATGCGGTGAACTCGCGTGGTTCCGCGGTCAAGAAGCGCGAAGACACCCACAAGATGGCCGACGCGAACAAAGCGTTCAGCCATTATCGCTGGTAATAACGGAAGGACGCCACAATGGCTCGCGAATATCCCCTAAAGCGTTATCGCAACTTCGGGATCATGGCGCATATCGACGCTGGTAAAACCACGACGACCGAGCGCATCCTGTTCTACACCGGCAAGTCGCACAAGATCGGCGAAGTGCACGACGGTGCTGCTACCATGGACTGGATGGAGCAAGAGGCCGAGCGCGGCATCACCATCACCTCGGCAGCAACGACGACTTTCTGGCAGTGGCAGGAAGATCCGACCGCCGAAGGTACGGATGATACCAAGTTCCGTATGAACATCATCGACACCCCCGGCCACGTCGACTTCACCATCGAGGTGGAGCGTTCGCTGGCCGTGCTCGACGGCGCTGTTGCGCTGCTCGACGGGAACGCCGGTGTTGAGCCGCAGACCGAGACCGTGTGGCGTCAGGCTGACCGCTACAAGGTTCCGCGCCTCGTCTTCGTCAACAAGATGGACAAGATCGGCGCGGACTTCTTCAACTGCGTGAAGATGATCAAAGACCGCACCGGTGCGACCCCGGTTCCGGTGAACTTCCCGATCGGTGCCGAAGATCAACTCGAAGGCATCGTCGACCTGGTCACCATGGAAGAGTGGGTCTGGAAAGGCGAAGATTTGGGCGCTGCCTGGGTTCGTCAGCCGATCCGTGACGATCTGAAAGCGACTGCGGACGAATGGCGTTCGCACCTCATCGAGAACGCCGTCGAGCAAGACGACGACGCGATGATGGCCTATCTCGAAGGCGAAGAGCCCGATATCGCAACGCTGCGCAGCCTGATCCGTAAGGGCACGCTGTCGCTGTCCTTCGTTCCGGTTCTGGGTGGTTCGGCCTTCAAGAACAAGGGTGTCCAGCCGCTGCTCAACGCCGTGGTCGACTTCCTGCCCTCGCCGCTCGACGTGCCCGCCTACATGGGCTTCTCGCCGGACGACGAGACGGAAACCCGGAACATCGCGCGTCACGCCGATGACGAAGAGCCGCTCTCGGGTCTCGCCTTCAAGATCATGAACGACCCCTTCGTGGGCTCGCTCACCTTCACGCGCCTCTACTCGGGCACGATGAAGAAGGGCGACTCGATCCTGAACGCGACCAAAGGTCGTAAAGAGCGCATCGGTCGTATGATGATGATGCACTCGAACAACCGGACCGAGATCGAAGAAGCATATGCAGGCGACATCATCGCGCTGGCCGGTCTGAAAGAGACCACCACCGGTGACACGCTGTGCGACCCGAACAACCAGGTCGTTCTCGAAACGATGACCTTCCCTGATCCGGTGATCGAAATCGCCGTGGAGCCGAAGTCGAAAGCCGACCAGGAGAAGATGGGCCTCGCCCTTCAGCGCCTGGCAGCCGAAGACCCGTCCTTCCGCGTCGAGACCGATATCGAGTCGGGTCAGACCATCATGAAGGGCATGGGCGAACTTCACCTCGACATCCTGGTCGACCGCATGAAGCGCGAGTTCAAGGTTGAGGCGAATATCGGTGCTCCGCAGGTGGCCTATCGCGAGACGATCAGCCACGCGACCGAGATCGACTACACGCACAAGAAGCAGACCGGCGGTACCGGTCAGTTCGCGCGCGTCAAGCTCGAGATCACGCCGACCGAGCCGGGCGAAGGTTATTCGTTCGAGAGCCGCATCGTTGGTGGTGCTGTTCCGAAGGAATACATCCCGGGCGTCGAAAAGGGCATCAAGTCGGTCATGGACTCCGGTCCGCTGGCAGGCTTCCCGGTGATCGACTTCAAGGTTGCGCTGGTTGACGGTGCTTTCCACGACGTCGACTCCTCGGTGCTCGCCTTCGAAATCGCTTCGCGTGCCGCGATGCGTGAAGGTCTGCGCAAGGCTGGCGCGAAGCTGCTCGAGCCGATGATGAAAGTCGAAGTGGTGACCCCGGAAGAATATACCGGTGGCATCATTGGCGACCTGACCTCGCGTCGGGGCCAGGTGCAAGGTCAGGACACCCGCGGTAACGCGGTCGTCGTGAACGCCTTCGTGCCGCTCGCCAACATGTTCGGCTACATCAACAACCTGCGTTCGATGTCCTCGGGCCGTGCGGTCTTCACGATGCTCTTCAGCCATTACGAAGCCGTGCCGCAGAACATCTCGGACGAGATCCAGAAGAAATACGCGTAAGGGACGTGCGCCGGGGCAACCCGGCGCCTTTCCAATCCAACGCACTGACAGGAGGCCATCATGGCAAAGGAAAAGTTTGAACGTAACAAACCGCACGTCAACATCGGCACGATTGGCCACGTTGACCACGGCAAGACGACGCTGACGGCTGCGATCACGAAGTATTTCGGTGATTTCCGCGCGTATGACCAGATCGACGGCGCGCCGGAAGAGAAAGCCCGCGGCATCACGATCTCGACCGCGCACGTGGAGTACGAGACCGAGTCGCGTCACTACGCGCACGTCGACTGCCCCGGCCACGCCGACTACGTGAAGAACATGATCACGGGTGCAGCGCAGATGGACGGCGCGATCCTGGTTGTGAACGCAGCTGACGGCCCGATGCCGCAGACCCGCGAGCACATCCTGCTCGGCCGTCAGGTCGGCATCCCGGCGATGGTCGTGTACCTGAACAAGGTTGACCAGGTCGACGACGAAGAGCTGCTCGAGCTCGTGGAAATGGAAGTTCGCGAACTTCTGTCGTCCTACGACTTCCCCGGCGACGATATCCCGATCATCAAGGGTTCGGCTCTGGCCGCGATGGAAGGCCGTGATCCGGAAATCGGCGAGAACTCGATCCGCGCGCTGATGGAAGCTGTCGACAGCTACATCCCGACGCCGGAGCGCGCCGTGGATCAGCCCTTCCTGATGCCGATCGAAGACGTGTTCTCGATCTCGGGCCGTGGTACGGTTGTGACCGGCCGCGTCGAGCGTGGCGTGATCAACGTCGGCGACGAACTGGAAATCGTGGGTATCCGCGACACCTCGAAGACGACCTGCACGGGCGTCGAGATGTTCCGCAAGCTGCTGGACCGTGGTGAAGCTGGCGACAACATCGGCGCGCTGCTGCGCGGTGTGGACCGTGACGGCGTTGAGCGTGGTCAGGTTCTGTGTAAGCCGGGTTCGGTTAAGCCGCACACGAAGTTCGAGGCAGAAGCCTACATCCTCACCAAAGAGGAAGGTGGCCGTCACACCCCGTTCTTCGCGAACTACCGTCCGCAGTTCTACTTCCGCACGACGGACGTGACCGGCACCGTGACCCTTCCCGAGGGCACCGAGATGGTGATGCCGGGCGACAACCTGAAGTTCGAAGTCGAACTGATCGCTCCGATCGCGATGGAAGACGGTCTGCGCTTCGCAATCCGCGAAGGTGGCCGCACCGTCGGCGCCGGCGTCGTCTCCAAAATCATCGCGTGATCGATGGTTTCGGAGCCCTCTCCGGGGCCCCGAAAACGACAGTTGGAAAGAATTTGAATGGTGCGCCGAAAGGCGCGCCATTCGCTCTTGACAGACTCAGAGTGACGCCATAGAGGACGCGCCTGATCTGCCAAGATTTTCAGGTTCGATGCAGGCGCTACATTCGGTGCCGTCTGCCTCTCAACCTTCACGCCATGCGAAGAGGCATGACATATGACCGGCCAAAATATCCGCATCCGGCTCAAGGCGTTCGATTACCGCGTGCTGGACGCCAGCACCCAGGAAATCGTGAACACCGCGAAGCGCACGGGTGCTCAGGTTCGCGGGCCCATCCCGCTCCCGAACAAGATCGAGAAATTCACGGTTCTGCGTGGTCCGCACATCGACAAGAAGTCGCGCGACCAGTGGGAAATCCGGACGCACAAGCGTCTTCTCGACATCGTCGATCCGACCCCCCAGACCGTGGACGCGCTGATGAAGCTCGACCTCGCAGCGGGCGTCGACGTCGAGATCAAGGTGTAAGGAGGGCATTATGCTGCGGACTGGTGTTATCGCCAAGAAGCTGGGCATGACCCGGCTCTTCCTTGAGGACGGCAAGCAGGTTCCTGTGACCGTTCTCCAACTCGACAAGCTTCAGGTGGTGGCTCAGCGCACTTCCGAACTCGACGGCTACACCGCCGTTCAGCTCGGCGCTGGTGAAGCCAAGGCCAAGCGTACGACCGCCGCTCTGCGTGGTCACTTCGCGAAAGCCAATGTCGCCCCGAAGCGCAAAGTCGCGGAATTCCGCGTCGCTGAAGAAAACCTGATCGAAGTGGGCGAGGAAATCACCGCGAACCACTATTTCGAAGGTCAGTTCGTGGATATCGCGGGCACCTCGATCGGTAAGGGTTTCGCCGGTGCTATGAAGCGTCACAACTTCGGCGGTCTGCGCGCCACGCACGGTGTGTCGATCTCGCACCGCTCGCACGGTTCGACCGGTCAGTGTCAGGACCCGGGCAAAGTGTTCAAGGGCAAGAAGATGGCAGGTCACCTCGGTGCCGTGCGCGTCACGACCCAGAACCTTCAGGTCGTCAAGACCGATGCCGACCGTGGCCTGATCATGGTCAAGGGTTCGGTGCCGGGCGCCAAAGGTGGCTGGGTGACGGTCAAGGATGCGGTCAAGAAGCCGCTCTCCGAGAACATCATCTACCCCGCCGCGCTGAAGTCGGCTGCCGAAGCCGCTGCGAAAGCTGCTGAAGAAGCCGCTGCCGCTGCTGCTGCCGAGGCTGAAGCCGAAGCTCAGCGTCTCGCCGAGGAGCAGGCCGCTCAGGAAGCTGCTGCGCTGAAGGAAGCTGAAGAGTCGATCGAAGCCGACAAAGGCGAAGACGGCGGCGAAGCGCCCGAAGGAGACAAGCAATGAAACTCGATGTGATCAAGCTCGACGCCGGCAAAGCCGGTTCGATCGACCTCGCCGACGAGATCTTCGGGCTCGAGCCGCGTGCGGACATCCTGCATCGCGTCGTGCGCTGGCAGCGCGCGAAGGCTCAGCAGGGCACCCACTCGGTTCTCACCCGCTCGGAGGTCAGCTACTCGACCAAGAAGATCTACCGTCAGAAGGGCACCGGTGGCGCACGTCACGGCTCCCGCAAGGCGCCGATCTTCCGCAAGGGTGGTGTCTACAAGGGCCCGACCCCGCGCAGCCACGCTCATGACCTGCCCAAGAAGTTCCGGGCTCTGGGTCTGAAGCACGCGCTGTCGTCGAAAGCCGCCGCTGGCAAACTGATCGTCCTGGAGGACGCGCAGCTCGCCGAAGCCAAGACCAAGCTGCTGGCGAAAGCCGCCAAGGAGCTGGGCTGGAAAAAGGTGCTGGTGATCGACGGGGCCGAGGTGAACGAGAACTTCGCCCAAGCCGCGCGCAACATCGACGGCATCGATGTGCTGCCTTCGATGGGCGCCAACGTGTATGACATCCTCAAGCGTGACACGCTCGTGCTCACGAAGGCGGGTGTCGAAGCTCTGGAGGCTCGTCTGAAATGAGCGCGAAACCCGAACATTACGACGTGATCGTCAAGCCGATCATCACCGAAAAGGCCACCATGGCCTCGGAGAACGGCGCTGTTGTTTTCGAAGTTGCTAAAGACGCTTCGAAGCCGCAGATCAAAGAAGCTGTTGAGACTCTCTTCGGCGTCAAGGTGAAGGCGGTCAACACCACCATCACCAAAGGCAAGACCAAGCGCTTCCGGGGCACCCCCGGCCGTCGCTCGGACTTCAAGAAAGCCTACGTGACGCTGGAAGAAGGCAACACGATCGACGTCACCACCGGTCTGTAATCCGGTAGGACAGAGAAATTGAGAAGGCCCTCGCTGATGCGGGGGCCTTTTCGTTTGCCGTGTCGGGGGGGAGGGAGCGCTTGCCGCTCATGGAGTGCCCGGGCGGCCAGCCTGGGCAGCGCCAGCGCCTCACTTCTCGCGCAGGTAGCTCTCCGAGACATAGCCGCGCAGGTTGCGGGCGACGTCGAGCGAGACGTTGCACCAGCGGGTATTGCCGCTGCGCTCGCAGCTGCGCACATGGACGAGCGCGCCGTTCGGAAGCCCCAGGATCACCTTGTAGCCGGTGCCGGGGCCTGCGCGCAGTTTCAGCATGTCCTCGCCTTTCACCCCGGCGACCTCATAGGTGCCGCGCCATGCGTCGGCGAGGGTGGGGGTGGCGAGGGTCGCTGCCGCGCAAAGCGCGGCTGCAAGGAGGATTGCTCGGGTTGGACGCATTGGTTGCTCCTGTTATGTCTTCTGCCTCGAGAGCCATTTTGCCCGCCCGGACGACGAAGCGCCAGTTGCTTGGTCCGTCGCGCGCAAAAACAGGCCAAGCCTATAGACTCACCCCCGCATCCCTGCTACATCGCGCCAGTCTCGCGGCCTCGGATTCGTTCCGGGGCCCGTGATTTTTGAATTCGGGGACCTTCGGGGCCCTATACACACAGACAGGCGGGGCAACTCGCCGCAAACCAACGGAAGACAGAAAGCATGGCACTCAAGTCGTATAAGCCGACGACGCCGGGCCAGCGTGGGCTGGTTCTGATCGACCGTTCGGAGCTTTGGAAAGGCCGTCCGGTCAAAGCCCTCACGCAGGGTTTGACCAAGTCGGGTGGCCGGAACAACACCGGGCGGATCACGATGTGGCACAAGGGTGGTGGCGCGAAGCGTCTCTACCGCATCGTCGATTTCAAGCGTCGCAAGTTCGATGTTCAAGGCACCGTCGAGCGGATCGAATACGATCCGAACCGGACCGCCTTCATCGCGCTGATCAACTATGAAGATGGTGAGCAGGCCTACATCCTCGCACCCCAGCGTCTCGCTGTCGGTGACAAGGTCGTTTCGGGCTCGCGTCACGACGTCAAGCCGGGCAACGCGATGCCGTTCTCGGGCATGCCGATCGGTACCATCGTCCACAACGTCGAACTGAAGCCCGGCAAGGGTGGCCAGATCGCACGCGCCGCGGGCACCTACGCCCAATTCGTCGGCCGTGACGGTGGCTACGCTCAGCTGCGTCTTTCGTCGGGCGAACTGCGCCTCGTGCGTCAGGAATGCATGGCGACCATCGGTGCCGTGTCGAACGCCGACCACTCGAACCAGAACCTCGGTAAAGCCGGTCGTAAGCGCCACATGGGCGTCCGTCCGACCGTCCGCGGTGTCGCGATGAACCCGATCGACCACCCGCACGGTGGTGGTGAAGGTCGTACCTCGGGTGGCCGTCATCCGGTTACGCCGTGGGGCAAGCCCACCAAGGGCAAGCGCACGCGCGTCAACAAGAAGACGGACCAGTATATCCTGCGTTCGCGTCACGCGAAGAAGAAGGGTCGCTAACATATGTCTCGTTCTGTTTGGAAAGGCCCCTTCGTTGATGCCTACCTGCTGAAAAAAGCAGAGAAGGCTCGCGAGTCGGGCAAAGGCGACGTCATCAAGATCTGGTCGCGTCGCTCCACCATCCTGCCGCAATTCGTTGGTCTGACCTTTGGGGTCTACAACGGCCACAAGCACATCCCGGTGAACGTCACCGAGGAAATGATCGGTCAGAAGTTCGGTGAATATTCGCCGACCCGCACCTATTACGGGCATGCGGCCGACAAAAAAGCCAAGAGGAAGTAATCGTCATGGGTAAGGAAAAGAATCCGCGCCGCGTGGCGGAGAACGAAGCGATGGCGAAGACCCGCATGCTTCGCACCTCGCCGCAGAAACTGAACCTCGTCGCCGCGATGATCCGTGGCAAGAAGGTCGACAAGGCCCTTTCGGACCTGACCTTCTCGAAGAAGCGCATCGCGCTCGACGTGAAGAAGTGCCTTCAGTCGGCAATCGCCAACGCTGAGAACAACCACGGCCTGGACGTGGACGAGCTCGTCGTGGCGGAAGCCTGGGTTGGCAAGAACCTGGTGATGAAGCGTGGCCGTCCGCGGGCACGTGGTCGCTTCGGCAAGATCATGAAGCCGTTCTCGGAAATCACCATCAAGGTGCGTCAGGTTGAGGAGCAAGCGTAATGGGTCAGAAGGTTAATCCGATCGGCATGCGCCTCCAGGTCAACCGCACCTGGGATAGCCGCTGGTATGCCGACAGCAAAGACTACGGCGACCTGCTGCTCGAGGACATCAAGATCCGCGAGTTCATCCACGAGGAAGCCAAGCAGGCCGGCATCAGCCGTGTCATCATCGAGCGTCCGCACAAGAAGTGCCGTGTGACCATTCACGCAGCACGTCCGGGCGTCATCATCGGCAAGAAGGGCGCTGACATCGAAGCGCTCCGCAAGAAGCTGGCGAACTTCACCGACAGCGAGCTGCACCTGAACATCGTCGAAGTCCGCAAGCCGGAACTCGATGCGCAGCTCGTCGCCGAGTCGATCGCACAGCAGCTCGAGCGTCGTGTCTCGTTCCGTCGCGCCATGAAGCGCTCGGTGCAGAACGCGATGCGTATGGGTGGTCTTGGTATCCGTGTGAACGTCGCTGGCCGTCTGGGCGGCGCCGAGATCGCACGTACCGAGTGGTATCGCGAAGGTCGCGTTCCGCTGCACACCCTGCGTGCCGATATCGACTATGCGCTGTCCGAAGCGTCGACCCCCTACGGGATCATCGGCGTGAAGGTCTGGATCTTCAAAGGCGAGATCATGGAACATGATCCGCAAGCTCGTGACCGCAAGCACGCTGAAGCCCAAGAGGGCCCGGCACCGCGCGGCCCGCGTCGCGATCGCTGAGGGAGTAGATAGTTATGCTGCAACCGAAACGGACGAAGTTCCGCAAGATGCACAAAGGCCGGATTCACGGTGAAGCCAAAGGTGGTTTCGACCTGAACTTCGGTCACTTCGGCCTCAAGGCAGAGGCGCCCGAGCGCGTTACCGCCCGTCAGATCGAAGCTGCGCGTCGTGCGATCACCCGCCACATGAAGCGTCAAGGCCGTGTCTGGATCCGGATCTTCCCGGATACCCCGATCACCGCGAAACCCACCGAAGTCCGTATGGGTAAAGGTAAGGGTTCGGTCGACCGTTGGGCCGCCAAGGTCAAGCCCGGCCGCGTGATGTTCGAGATCGACGGCGTCAACGAAGAGACCGCTCGCGAGGCTCTGCGCCTCGGCGCGGCCAAGCTTCCGGTCGCCTGCCGTATCGTCGAGCGTCAGGACTGGTAATCCCGGTCTGACTGCTTAAGACAAACGAAAGCCCCGCCAGAGATGGCGGGGCTTTTGCTTTGGGAGGATGGGCGGTCAGGCGCCGTCGGAGATCCAGCCGTCGATCAGCGCATCGAGCGCCTCCCAGTCGGTATATTCGATATCGGCGTCGAGATCGGCATCGGGGTCCTTCTTCGCCACGATCCGGCGCATCACGAACCGCCGGAAGACATCGTATTTCGACGGCAGGTAAGCGCCCGCGATCTGTTCCGTCAGATCCGGCGTCCAGCCGGTAGCGGCCTCGAAATCCTTGAGGATCTTGTCGAGGGCGCGCCAGTCCTCCGCGTCGTGACCGGCGGCGGCCAGGGACACGGAGAGGAAGAGGCTCGGGCGGTTCCGGATGATGTCGCGTTGCTCTGCGACGAAATCGGCGAAGCGGCCCTGATAATGTCCGACATGGATAGAGGCCGCGAGGATGATCCGGTCGAACCGGTCGAGGTCCATCCCCTCGGCTTCCTTAGTGGAAATCAATTCGGCGGAATGGCCCAATTCGGAGATCCGGTCGGCGACGTGCCGCGCGATCTTGCGGGTTTGCCCCTCGCTGGAGGCATAGGCGACGAGTGTTTTCATGCTGCGCTCCCGTTATCTGGTTGCGCAGCAAGGAAATCAGGTGAGACCCGGTTTGGCTATGATTGCGATCAAAGCGTAGGGCTCAATCCACCCATTTGTAATTGAAGCTCACCGAGATGCGCTCGTCCTCGGCCATGTTCATCGGCACCTCGTGGCGCAGCCAGCTTTCCCAGAGCAGCACCTCGCCGGGTTCGGGGGCGATGTAGATGAAGGGCTGCAGCTCGCGCCGGGCGGTCTTGAGGCGGGTAGGGGCCGCCATCATCCGGGCGCTGCGCGGGTCTTCCAGCTTCAGCGCAGAGGCGCCGTCGGGCATCGCGACATAGGTCGTGCCCGAGATCACCGAATGGGGGTGGAGGTGCGAACTATGGGTGCCGCCTTCGGGCAGGATGTTGATCCAGAGGTCTTCGAGCACCAGCTTGCCCTCGCCCAGATCGAATTGCAGATCCTCGGCGAAGGCCGCGACGTGCTTGTCCAATGCCTTCACCATGTCCGCGAAGATCGGGAAGCGCCAGGGCAGGTCGGTGAGCGAGGCGTAGGAGGTGTAACCCGGATAGCCGTTCTCCTCGCACCAGTCCTGACCGGCCTCGTCATCCTCGGCGATGGCATAGCACGAGGCTTCCAGTTCGCCCGTATCGACCTTGGGGCCGAATGCGGATAGAGAGGCGCGGTAGAGGCGGGTGACGAAGAGGGACTCGATCTGGGTCTTGGGCTCGGACATTAGGGCTCTCGCAACTGGGCGTGGATTTATCCCCCTGTTACGCCAAAGCGGCCCGAAGGCCAAACAATCCTTGCCATATTCGATTCGCTCTGATATTGGCCCCAAGTTCCTGAAATCAGGACCGACATAACCCATCAGAAAGCAGGGTCACCCGCGAGGGGCCCTCTGATGCCAAGAAAGGACCCGGGATGAACGCCCAAGAACTCAAGGCGAAGACGCCTGATGAGCTGCGTGATCAGCTCGTCTCGCTGAAGAAAGAAGCCTTCAACCTCCGCTTTCAGCAGGCCACGAACCAACTCGAGAACACCGCGCGCATGCGCACCGTTCGTCGGGACGTTGCACGTATCAAAACCGTGCTGAACCAAAAAGCCGCTGAAGCCGCGAAGTAAGGAGAGCTTCCTATGCCCAAACGCATCCTGCAAGGTACCGTGACGTCGGACAAAAACGACCAGACCGTAACCGTTTCGGTCGAGCGCCGCTTCACGCATCCGGTTCTCAAGAAGACGATCCGGAAGTCCAAGAAATACCGCGCCCATGACGCGGAAAACCAGTTCAAGACCGGTGACATTGTTCGCATCGAAGAGTGCGCGCCCGTCTCGAAGACCAAGCGCTGGCGGGTTGTGGTTTCGGCGTAAGCCGGGGCCATCCGTCAGTATTCGAAACCCTGGGGCCCTTACTGCATAGGCGTCCCCAAAGGTCGGGAGTAACCCCATGATCCAGATGCAGACCAATCTGGATGTTGCTGACAACTCCGGCGCTCGCCGGGTTCAGTGCATCAAGGTCCTCGGCGGCTCGCACCGCCGTTACGCATCCGTGGGCGACATCATTGTGGTGTCGGTCAAGGAAGCGATCCCGCGCGGCCGCGTGAAGAAAGGTGACGTCCGTAAGGCCGTCGTCGTGCGCACCGCCAAAGAAGTTCGTCGCGACGATGGCACCGCCATCCGTTTCGACCGCAACGCCGCCGTCATCCTGAACAACGCGGGCGAGCCGGTCGGCACCCGTATCTTCGGGCCGGTCGTGCGTGAGCTGCGTGCGAAGAACTTCATGAAGATCATCTCGCTTGCTCCGGAGGTGCTGTAATGGCTGCTAAGCTCCGCAAAGGCGATAAGGTCGTCGTTCTCGCTGGCAAGGACAAGGGCAAGCAGGGTGAGATCACCTCTGTCGACCCGAAAGCCGGCAAAGCTGTCGTCGACGGCGTGAACGTTGCGATCCGCCACCAGCGTCAGACCCAGTCCAACCAAGGCGGTCGCCAGCCCAAGGCTATGCCGATCGACCTGTCGAACCTGGCTCTGATGGACGCAAACGGCAAAGCCACCCGCGTCGGCTTCCGCGAGGAAGACGGCAAGAAGGTGCGTTTCGCCAAGACCACGGGGGATGCGATCTGATGCTCGATCAAGCAACCTACACTCCGCGTCTTCGCGCTCTTTACCGCGACACCATCAAGGCGGCGCTGAAAGAAGAGTTCGGCTACAAGAACGACATGATGATCCCGAAGCTCGACAAGATCGTGCTGAACATGGGCGTCGGCGAAGCCGTGAAAGACACCAAGAAGGTCAAGCAGGCCGCCGAAGAGCTCTCGCTCATCGCTGGTCAGAAGGCCGTGATGACCAAGGCGAAGAAGTCGATCGCTGGCTTCCGCGTCCGGGAAGAGATGCCGCTGGGTACGAAAGTGACCCTGCGCGGTGACCGGATGTACGAATTCCTCGATCGCCTGATCAACGTTGCTATGCCGCGCGTTCGCGACTTCCGCGGCGTGAAGCCGTCCTTCGACGGTCGTGGCAACTTCGCAATGGGCCTCAAGGAACACATCGTGTTCCCCGAGATCGACTTCGATAAGGTCGATGAGGTTCTGGGTATGGACATCATCATGGTGACCACGTCTGACGTGGATGCCGAAGCGAAGGCGCTGTTGAAGCATTTCAACATGCCCTTCAACGCCTGATCGCGGAGGAACGAAACTTATGGCTAAGAAATCCATGGTTGCGCGCGAAGCGAAGCGCCAGCGTCTTGTGAACAAGTACGCTGACAAGCGGGCCGCGCTCAAGGAAATCATCAACGACCAGGAGCGCCCGATGGAAGAGCGCTTCAAGGCGTCGCTGAAACTCGCGGAACTCCCGCGCAACTCGTCGGCGGTCCGGCTGCACAATCGTTGCCAGCTCACGGGTCGTCCCCACGCTTACTACCGTAAGCTCAAACTCTCGCGGATCATGCTGCGTGACCTGGCCTCCTACGGTCAGATCCCCGGCATGGTGAAGTCGAGCTGGTAAGGAGGGCGACATGTCTGTGAACGATCCTCTCGGCGATATGCTGACCCGCATCCGCAACGCACAACTGCGTGGCAAATCCACCGTCCGCACCCCGGCCTCCAAGCTCCGCGCTTGGGTTCTCGACGTGCTGGCTGACGAAGGCTACATCCGTGGTTACGAGCAGGCGACGTCTGCTGCCGGCCATCCGGAGCTGGAAATCAGCCTCAAGTACTACGAGGGCACCCCGGTCATCCGCGAGCTGCAGCGCGTCTCGACCCCCGGTCGCCGCGTGTACATGGCCGCGAAAGACGTTCCGTCGGTCCGTCAGGGCCTCGGCGTCTCGATCGTCTCGACCTCGAAGGGCGTGATGTCGGATGCAAACGCACGATCCGCCAATGTTGGCGGCGAAGTGCTCTGCACCGTGTTCTAAGGAGGGCTCAATGTCTCGTATTGGTAAGAAACCGGTCGAGCTTCCCAGCGGCGTTTCTGCGCAGCTGTCGGGCCAGACCATCGAAGTGAAGGGGCCGAAAGGCACCCGTACCTTCACCGCGACCGACGACGTGACCCTCGCTGTCGAGGACAACGCCGTCACCGTCACCCCGCGTGGCCAGTCGAAGCGCGCGCGCCAGCAGTGGGGTATGACCCGCTCGCAGGTCGCGAACCTCGTCCAGGGCGTGACCGAAGGCTTCAAGAAGGAGCTGGAGATCCAGGGTGTTGGTTATCGCGCGCAGATGCAGGGCAACGTCCTGAAGCTGTCGCTCGGTTATTCGCACGAAGTCAACTTCGAGGTTCCGGAGGGCGTGACTGTCACCGCTCCGAAGCAGACCGAGATCGTTGTGGAAGGTTCTGACCAGCAGCAGGTGGGCCAGGTCGCGGCAAATATCCGCGAATGGCGTGCTCCCGAGCCCTATAAGGGCAAGGGCATCCGCTACAAGGGTGAGTATATCTTCCGCAAAGAAGGTAAGAAGAAGTAAGGAACGCGAAAATGGCAAACAGCAAACGGGATCTGTTCCTCAAGCGCCGCCTGCGCGTCCGGAACAAGCTTCGCAAGATGGCCGCTGGTCGCGCCCGTCTTTCGGTGCATCGTTCGTCGAAGAACATCAGCGTTCAGCTGATCGACGACGTCAACGGTCGCACTCTGGCCGCCGCTTCCACGCTCGAGAAAGATCTCGGTGTGGTCGGCAAGAACAACGTCGAAGCGGCAGCCAAAGTTGGCGCCGCGATCGCCGAGCGTGCGAAGAAGGCCGGTGTCGAAACCTGCTACTTCGACCGCGGTGGCTTCCTGTTCCACGGGAAGATCAAGGCGCTCGCCGACGCAGCCCGCGAAGGCGGTCTGAAGTTCTAAGACTGGTGGGGGACGTTCGCGTCCCCCCGATGATCCGGGCCGCGCCCTTCGGGGTGAGGCACCTGGATTGAGACAAACGGCGTGAGACCACGCCATCACGAGAAGGAATGCCTCATGGCAGAACGTGACAACCGCCGGGGCCGCCGCGACGACCGCGACGAAAACCCGGAATTCGCCGATCGCCTCGTCGCGATCAACCGCGTGTCGAAAACCGTGAAGGGTGGTAAGCGCTTTGGCTTCGCAGCCCTCGTGGTCGTCGGCGACCAGCGTGGCCGTGTCGGCTTCGGCAAAGGCAAGGCCAAAGAGGTTCCGGAAGCGATCCGCAAAGCCACCGAGCAAGCGAAGCGCAACCTGATCCGCGTCCCGCTGCGCGATGGCCGCACGCTGCACCACGACATCGAGGGCCGTCACGGCGCTGGTAAGGTCGTGATGCGCACCGCACCGGAAGGTACCGGGATCATCGCCGGTGGTCCGATGCGTGCCGTGTTCGAGATGCTGGGCGTGAAGGACGTCGTGTCGAAATCGACCGGCACCCAGAACCCCTACAACATGATCCGTGCCACGCTGAACGGTCTGACCCGCGAAGCAAGCCCCCGTCAGGTGGCTGCGCGCCGCGGCAAGAAAGTGGCCGACATCCTCAAGAAGCCCGAGGCTGAGGCAACTGCCGAAGCCACGGAAGCGTAAGGAGAGCGATCAATGGCTACCATCGTCGTCAAGCAG
Source organism: Thioclava electrotropha (assembly GCF_002085925.2). NCBI lineage: Bacteria > Pseudomonadati > Pseudomonadota > Alphaproteobacteria > Rhodobacterales > Paracoccaceae > Thioclava > Thioclava sediminum. The sequence goes on along the minus strand of NZ_CP053562.1, from coordinate 3,828,171 downwards.
ATCGGTTCGCCGATCCGTCGCCCCGCCATCCAGCGTGCCACGCTGAAAGGTCTGGGTCTGGACAAGATGAACCGTACCCGTGAGCTGGAAGATACCCCGGCCGTGCGCGGTATGGTCGCGAAGATTCCGCACCTCGTCGAAATCGTCGAAGAGCGCGGCTGAGCCGACCGGTTCGTCTGAATAACGAAACGCCCCGACCGAAAGGCCGGGGCGTTTTGCATTCGTGGGTTTCGCCTTCGGGGGCAGGGCACTTCAGTTCCAAGTGGGGCCTCTGCCGCCGCCATAGCCGCGCCCTTGGCCGCCCATGCCGCGCTCCTGCATCTGCCCACCGCCGCCGCAGCGCTGGAAGGCGGGCAGGTGTTTGGTCTGAGAGGCATCGCGCAGGCGCGTCAGGATCTGGGTAAGCTGCGCATTCCCGGTGACCGCCGGCAGGAGCCGCCCGTCATAGAGCCCGGAATTGGCCATCTCCGCCTGCACGCCAAGCGCACAAGCCTCGGCCAAGGTGCCCGGCACCGGGGCTAGAGGCTTCCCCCCACTCAGATAAGGGTTCGCGGGGACGGGTAGCCCGTTCTGCCGCAGCACAGCGATCAGCGCCGCGGCATGGGAAATCTCGGCCCGCTCGATATTCGAGAAGGGGCGCACGGCGCCAAACCTCTCCATGATCGCCCGATAGGTGGCCTGCGCGTGATACTCGTCATCCAGCGCCGCGAGCACCGCCCTATGTTCCGCCGAGGTGAGCGCCGCTTGTGCGGGTAGGGCCGTGCCTAAAACGACCGCGATCACGGTGACTATCGCGCCAAGTCTTGTTCCAAGTGAGCTGTGAAAACGCATCGCTCTCTCCTTCCTGAGCCAACTGGAAGTGATACGTCCGCGCAGGACGGAATCCGGCGCCGATGTGACCGCGCGCCGCAGGCCCCGAGGCAGGCATGTCATTTCTTTAATTTTTCTTCACGAAATCCGGAACCGAATGTGACACACTGGGTTGGTTGGATATCGTTGCATCCTGCAATAGGGTGCTGCGCTTCAAGACTGAGGGACGGATCGATATGTTTGAAAAAATCATGGTTCCGGTCGACCTGCGTCATGTCGAGAAGATGGGCAAGACGTTGAAAGTCGCTTCGGAAATCGCAGCGAAACACGACGCAGAAGTTGTTTTCATAGGTGTCACTAGCCAAGAGCCGAGCGAATTCGGCCACAATGCCAAGGAATATGCCGCGAAACTGGACGATTTCGCGCAGAGCCATGCCAACGAGTTTGGGCATAAGGGGTCGTCGAAGGCAGTCATCGTGCCCGACCCGGCCGTTGATCTCGACAAGACGTTGCTGAAGACGGCTGATGATCTTGGGGCCGATCTGGTGGTGATGGCCACGCATGTGCCCAACGCGGCCAACTATCTCTTTGCGTCGCATGGCGGCCACCTCGCCGCGCACAGCGATGCGTCGGTGTTTCTCGTACGCGGATAACGCGGACCAATATAACCAATAAGGACAGGAGGACGGCATATGGCCGAACCTGAAGAAGTTCAGGGCATCCCTGCCCCCGAAGGGGACACACAACTGATCGAGACCGACTATGAGATCGGTCAAGACAACCTCGAAGGGCAGGTAGGGCCCTTCGGTTTCGACATTCACAACCCTGTTTTCATGATCTCGGCGTTGTCCATCGTGGCCTTCGTCTTCTATGCGCTGGCTCTGCCGGAGCAGGCGAGTTCGCTGTTTGGCGCGATGCGCCCGTGGCTGACCTCGACCTTCGACTGGTTCTTCATGAGCGCCGCGAACATCTTCGTCATCTTCTGCCTTGCCCTGATCGTCTCGCCCTATGGCGCAGTGCGTCTGGGCGGCACGGATGCGGAGCCGGACTTCACCTATATGGGGTGGTTCGCGATGCTTTTCGCGGCCGGTATGGGCATCGGCCTGATGTTCTTCGGCGTGCTCGAGCCGGTCTATCACATGGCGGTCTCGCAGCCTCTGGGCACGCCTTCGCCCTTCGATGCGGATGGCAACCTGATCCCGGAGAATGTCGCACGGGCCAAGGAAATGGGCCTCGCCGCGACGATCTATCACTGGGGTCTGCACCCTTGGGCGATCTATGCGGTCGTGGCGCTCGCGCTGGCGCTGTTCTCCTATAACAAGGGTCTGCCGCTGACGATCCGTTCGGCCTTCTACCCGATCTTCGGTGAGAAGGTCTGGGGCTGGACCGGGCATATCATCGACATCATCGCGGTGTTCGCGACGCTGTTCGGCCTTGCGACCTCGCTCGGCTTCGGTGCCCAGCAGGCGAATGCGGGTCTCAACCACGTGTTCGGCGTTCCGATCGACACGACGGTGCAGGTCATCCTGATCACGCTGATCACCGGCGTTGCGCTGTTCTCGGTGCTGCGCGGCCTCGATGGCGGCGTGAAGCTGCTCTCGGAGATCAACATGGGCATCGCGGCGCTGCTGTTGCTCTTCGTGCTCTTCGCGGGCCCGACGCTGATGATCTTCACCGATTTCGGTCAGGGGCTTCTGGCCTATGCGAAAGACATCATCCCGCTGTCGAACCCAATCGGACGCACGGATGACAGCTATCGCGACGGCTGGACCGCGTTCTACTGGGCGTGGTGGATTTCCTGGTCGCCCTTCGTCGGCATGTTCATCGCCCGCGTGTCGCGTGGCCGTACCGTGCGCGAGTTCATCATCTGCGTTCTGCTGATCCCGTCGCTCGTCTGCGTGCTGTGGATGGCGGTCTTCGGTGGTGTTGCGATCGATCAGGTGATCTCGGATCCGTCCGGTTCGCTGGTAAAGGCGCAGGTCATCGATAGCTACAACCCGCCGCTGTCGCTCTTCGCGATGCTGGAGGGGCTGCCGCTGGCCTCGATCACCTCGGTCATCGCGATCGTCCTGGTCATCGTGTTCTTCGTGACCTCGTCGGACTCCGGCTCGCTCGTGATCGATACGATCACCGCAGGCGGCAAGGTCGACGCACCGGTCCCGCAGCGTGTGTTCTGGGCCACTTTCGAGGGCGCGGTCGCGATCGTGCTGTTGATCGGCGGCGGTCTGAGTGCGCTACAGGCGATGGTGATCTCCACCGGTCTGCCCTTCACGCTGGTTCTGCTGGTGATGTGTTGGGCGATCTGGAAGGGTCTGCGGACCGAGCCCCGGTAAGCTGACCACGCTTTGAGACAAAGGCGCGCGGGGGAAACCCCGCGCGCCTTTCGCTATGTGCAGGGCGTCTGGAAACGCGGCGCGTCTGCGTATATGACCCGGCGCATGTCTGACGGCGCGACCCAAACCTCCGCGAGCCATATCGCGATCTCCGATCTCGGCCACGATCTTGACGGTCGTCCGGTGCTGGAGGGAATTTCGCTGGAGACCCGCGCGCGGCGCATCGGCGTGGTGGGGCGCAACGGGTCGGGCAAATCCACCCTGTCGCGACTGATGGCCGGGCTGATCGCGCCGAGCCGGGGCAGTCTGCGGATCAACGGCCACGATCTGGCCGCCGACCGGAAGGCAGCGCTCCGCGAGGTCGGTATCCTGTTCCAGAACCCCGATCATCAGATTATCTTCCCGACCGTGATCGAGGAGATTTCCTTCGGGCTGCGTCAGCAGGGGATGAAAAAGCCCGAGGCCGAAGCTGCGGCCGATCGCACCCTGGAGCAGTTTGGCAAGGCGGCGTGGCGCGACGCCTATGTAACGACGCTCAGCCAAGGCCAGAAGCAGCTTCTGTGCCTCATGGCGGTGAGCGCGATGGCCCCGAACCTGCTGATCCTCGACGAGCCCTTCTCGGGCCTCGACATTCCGACCAAGGCGCAGCTGGGCCGGGCGCTGACGCTCTATCGCGGGACGCTGATGCAGGTGACGCATGACCCGCGCGAGCTGGAGCATTACGACGAAATCCTCTGGCTCGACCAAGGACGGCTGCGGATGCATGGCGCGGCGCGCGAGGTGCTGCCCGTCTACGTCGAAGAGATGACCCGCGCGGGAGAGGCCGATGATATCGCTCAGCTCTCCCCTTAAGACAGCCGCCCATGACTGGCCTGCGGGTCTGAAGCTCGCAGCGCTCTGCGTGGCGACCGTGGGGCTGTTCTATATCGAAAATCCGCTCATCCTTGCGGGCGTCGTGACCGCGATCCTGATCGCCTACGCTCTGCCGGGCCGCGCCTTCCTGCGCGCGGGGCTGGCGGCGCTGAAACTGCTCTGGCCCTTCATCGTGATCGTCGCGATCTGGCAGGCGGTGATCGGCGAGCTGGTGCAGGGCGCGGTGATCGTGATGCGGATGATCTCTGCCGTGGCGCTGGCGAACCTCGTGTCGATGACGACGCGGTTGAGTGATATGATCGCGGTCGTGCGCTGGCTGACGACGCCTTTGCGTCGCTTCGGGCTGTCGACCGCCGCGCTGGAGATCGCAATCGCGCTGGTGATCCGTATGGTTCCGGTGCTGACCAGCAAAGGGGGGCGCCTCACCGAGAGCTGGCGCGCCCGGGCCACCCGGCGGCCAAGCTGGCGGCTGGTGCTGCCCTTCACGCTTCTTGCGCTTGACGATGCCGACCATGTCGGCGATGCGCTACGGGCCCGGGGAGGGCTCACATCCGAGAGGGAGACTTGAGATGGAAAAGAATGTCGCGCTGATCGCGCTGTTTGCGGCCCTGATTGCAGTGCTCGCGCTGATCCCGAAAATCACGCTGGGCTTCGGGGTGCCGATCACGGCGCAGAGCCTTGGGATCATGCTGGCCGGCGCCGTGCTGGGATCGAAGCGCGGTGCGCTCGCGGTCCTGCTGTTCCTGCTGCTGGTAGCCGTGGGTCTGCCGCTGCTGGCCGGTGGTCGTGGGGGGCTTGGCGTCTTCTTCGGTCCGACGGGCGGCTTCCTGTTCAGCTGGCCGCTGGCCGCGTGGCTGACCGGCTTCGTCGTCGAGAAGTGGCGCTCGGTGCCGCTGGGTGCCTCGGTCTTCGTGGGGGCGATCCTTGGCGGGATCGTGCTGTCCTACGCGATGGGGATCGTCGGGCTGTCGCTGGCGCTCGGCAAGAGCCTGATCGAGAGTACCTCGCTGATGCTAGTCTTCATCCCGGGTGACATGATCAAGGCGCTGGTCGTGGCTGCGCTGACGGTGTCGCTGTCGCGCGCGCGGCCTTCCAGCGTCCTGTCGCGGCACTGAGACGCGTGGCGTGGCGCTGCTTCTGATCCATACGGGCGGGACGATCGGCATGGTAGCCTCGGACGCGGGATTTGTGCCGCAGCAGGGCGTGGTCGAGGAGTTCCTCGCCACCTTGCCCGAGGGGCGCGAGGTCGAGACCCTGCGCCTCGACCCGCTGATCGACAGCGCAAATGCCACGCCTGCTGACTGGGACCGGATTGCCGAGACCATTGCCGCGCATCACGACCGATACGACGGGGTGATCGTGACCCATGGCACCGATACGCTGGCCTATACGGCGGGGGCTTTGTGCTTCGCGCTCGAAGGGTTGGGCAAGCCGGTGATCGTGACGGGCTCGATGCTGCCGCTGTCGGTCGAAGGCAATGACGGCGCGCGCAATCTGAGCGACGCGATTGCGGCGGCAGGGCAGGCGGAGCCCGGCGTCTGGGTGCAATTCGCAGGACGCCTGCTGCATGGCGCGCGGGTCCGCAAAAGCCATTCGCGCGCCTTCGACGCCTTTGCCGCCGATCCCTCCGACATCCCGCCCTGTCAGCCGGGGTCGCGCCTGACCCGCCATCCGATCCGGCCCGCACGGATCGCCGTTCTGGCTGTGGCGCCGGGCGCGGAGGAGAGCCTTCTCGACCATGCCGGCAAGACCTGCGACGGGCTGGTGCTGCGTTGCTACGGCTCGGGGACTGCACCCGACACGCCCGGCCTGCGCGCAGCACTTGCCACTGCGCAAGAGCGCGCGATCCCCGTCATCGCGGTCAGCCAATGCCCCGAGGGCGGCATGGCGCTTGGCACCTATGCGGCGGGGGCGATCCTGCGCGATCACGGGGTGATCGACGGGCGCGACATGACGCCCGAGGCGGCCTATACCAAGCTCGCCCATGTCCTCTCGCTCGACGATCCGCAGGCGCGGGCCGCGCGCCTGTCCCGCGCGCTCTGCGGAGAATACACGCCCTGATCTGAGGTGTTCACGCCGGTTTTTCGGAACGTCTTCGCCCGCCTTTCCGTTAGGAGAGCGAACCCCGAAAAGGAGCACCTCCCATGGCCGAAGGCAACAACAAGCCGAAATCTTCCAATTCGAAAGCGCAAAGCCCGAAGCGGTCGCGCAAGGCCACCGGGGTCGCGCCCGTCGAACAGCTCCAGAGCCGGGTCGAGGCCTATCGCGAGCTTGCCGAGGCCTATGTGAAATATCCCTGCGTGATGCGTCCGGGCGACCTGACCGGGCTCGCGCGTCGCCTGCATGTGCGCTCTACGATCATCGAGGACCACGCGGTGCGGATCGACGAGAAGGCCGAGGGCGCGGGCGAGAAATTCGAGGAACTGGCGGATTCGCTGTTCTCCTTCTTCCGCGGCACCTCGCTTCTGTTCCACCGCGACATGCTGGGCGAGGATGAGCGGATGCCGACGGTGCTGGCGCTCGGCGACGTTCACCCCGAGAATTTCGGGATCATGCCCAATGCCGATAACGTGCCGATCTTCGGTGTGAACGATTTCGACGACGTGCTGTACGGGCCCTTCACCTGGGATCTGAAGCGCGGGATCACGGGCTTCCTGATCGCGGCCAAGGAAGAGGGCGATCAGAAGAAAAAGCACCGCGAGAAGATCGTGCGAAAATTCGTCGAGGGCTATCGCGAGGGGATGGAGTTCTACGCGCGCCACGACAAGGAGGCGAGCCAGCAGATGCGCCCCGATAACAGCCCGAAGGTGATCCAGCGGATGTTCAAGAAGGCGCGCAAGAGCCGGAAGAAATGGCTCTGGGATCGCTATCTCAACGAGACCGGGCGGGGCTTCCGGGCGAATGACGAGCTGACGCCGATCTCCAGCCGGATCGCTGAGTTTCAGCGATACATCAATGACGTGGCCAAACAGAACGGGATCGATCCGGGTGGTCGCGCGGGCGAGCTGAAGGTGAAGGATGTCTGCATCCGCCACGGGCAGGGCATGGCGTCGCTGGGTCTGCCGCGCTACTATTGCCTGATCGAAGGGCCGAGCAAGGATGCCAGCGACGATCTTATCATCGAGTTCAAGCGCGCCCGCCAATCCGCGCTGGAAGGCCTCGTGCCGGAGAATGATTTCGTCGCCGGCGACAAAGGCGACCGGATCGCGCATGGCCAGCGGGTCCATCTGGCGCAGGGCGACGTGTTCTACGGCAGCGTGGAGATCGACGAGATGAGCTTCATGTCGCGCGAGCGGGCGCCCTTCCGCGACGACATCGATCTCGACGATCTGTCGAAGGGGAGCTGGCGCGACTATGCCCATGCCTGCGGTCAGGCGCTGGCGCAGGCCCATGCACGGTCTGACGATGCGGGCGAGTTGGACTACCGGATCGAGCCGCGCATCATCGAGGCGATGCAGCCTTTCGATCTGTTCGTTGACGACTTGCTGTGTTTCGGACGCGAGGCGGTGAAGCGGCTCAAGCGCGACCACAAGTTCTTCAAGATGGATCTGAAGCGCGGCGCCTTCGACATGACGCAGAAGCACTACCGCTAGGGTCTCGCCTCTGGGCAGCGATTGGCGCGGCGAATCTGTCGTGCTTGCGTGATCGCCTTCGTGTCGTTACTCCGCGATTATGGCGGTCAAGCGTACGACATTGATGGATGTGGCGCGGGCGGCGGGCGTGTCCCGCGCGACCGCCTCTCTTGTCATTCGTGGCTCCGATCTGGTTGCCGACAAGACGCGCGAGAAGGTCGAGAAGGTCATCGCCGAGCTCGACTACGTGCCCAATAGCGGGGCAGCCCGACTGCGCGGCCAGAAAAGCCGCACGGTCGGCGTCATCATCCCGAACCTGGTAAACAGCTTCTTCTCGGAATTCGTCGAGGGGATCGAGGCGGAGCTGGATGAGCAAGGCTATCAGGTCATGCTCGCCAGCTCGCGCGACGATCCGGAGCGGCAATCGGGGTTGCTGCGCCGGTTGCGTGAGCACGATGCCGAAGGGATCATCCTCTTTCCCGCCGAGGGGACCGAGCCGGACACGATAGAGAAACTGGTCGCAGCAGGCGTGCCGCTGGTGCAGGCGATGCGCCATGTCGGGCGCGATCTGAGCGATTTCGCCGGGTCCGACCACGGCCTCGCGGTGCGGCTGAGCGTGCGGCATCTGCGCGATCTCGGCCATCGGCGGATTTCCTTTGTCTCGCTCGCCGGGAAGGTGTCGACGCGGGAAGAACGTCTCGGGGCCTTCGAAGAGGAGTTGCGTGCGCAGGGGCTCGTCAGTGCCGGGGTGATCGACGTGCCGCTGGAGTGGGACGGCTCGCCGCAATCGGCCGCGATGCTGATGGCGCTGGAACCGCGCCCGACTGCCGCGATCTGTTTCAACGACATCCTCGCCTCGGGTCTGCTGCGAGGGTTGTTCGACCTCGGCCTGATGCCGGGGCGCGACCTCTCGGTGGTGGGGCACGATAACCTGTCCTTCATCGATCTCGGCGCGCCACCGCGCCTGACGACGGTGCAGGTTTTTCCGCGCCAGATCGGGGCGGCCTCGGCCAAGCTGCTGCTGCGGCGGATCAAGGACCCGAGCGCAGAGCTCAAATCCGAGATCGTGACGCCCCGCCTGCGGGTGCGAGACACCTCCGGCCCCGTCGACTGATCCCCAACAAAGGCCATCACGCATCCGTGATTTGCGACTCAGGATTTAGATCGCTCTAATTAGATCGATCTAAAAATTCATATGTCCAATCGTTGAGGAGCGGAGGGGCATGTGGTTACACGCAGGGGAGGCGACGTGTATCACTTCAATTTCACGCCCGTATTCGAGAATTTCGACCTGCTGCTCTATGGCGCATGGTTGACCATCCGCCTGTCTTTCGCGGCGATGATCCTGGGGCTGATCGTATCGGTGCTCGGGGCTGCCGCGCGCACCTCGCATTCCAAGGTGCTGCACGCCATTGTCGGCGCCTATGTCGAGATCATCCGCAACACGCCTTTCCTCGTGCAGATCTTCTTTCTGTATTTCGGGCTGCCCGCGATCGGGATCTCGCTCGATCCCAATGTCGCGGCGCTGATCGCGCTGGTGATCAATGTCGGCGCCTACGGGACCGAGATCACGCGCGCCGGGATCGAATCCGTGCCCCACGGCCAGATCGAGGCCGGGCGCGCGCTGGGTCTCGGGCCGATCCAGATTTTCCGTTACGTGATCCTGAAACCGGCCCTGCGCAACGTCTATCCGGCGATGACGAGCCAGTTCATCTACCTGATGCTGACCTCGTCGGTCGTCTCGACGATCTCGGCGAACGATCTGGCCTCCATCGGCGCGGATCTGAACGCCAAGACCTTCGCCAGTTTCGAGATCTACCTCGTCGTGACCGGCATCTACCTCGTCCTTTCGCTGCTGTTCTCGGGGCTCTTCAAGCTCATCCAGAACGCCGTATTCAACTATCCTGCGAGCCGCTGACATGATCCGCCAATTCGGACCTTCCGACATCCTGTTCATCATCGAGGCCGTGCGCTGGACTCTGTTGCTGTCGATCATCGCTTTCATCGGCGGCGCGATCGGCGGGCTGTTCGTGGCGCTGGCGCGCAGCTCTGGCTCGAAAGCGCTGCGCCGGATCAGCGCCGGGTTCATCCGCATCTTCCAGGGCACGCCGCTCCTGATGCAGCTGTTCCTGTTCTATTTCGGGCTGACCGTGCTGAACCTGCCGATCAACCCGCTTCTGGCGGCGGCGATCGCGCTGACCTTCCATGCCAGCGCCTATCTGGGCGAGATCTGGCGCGGCTCCATCGAGGCGGTGCCGTCCGGCCAGACCGAGGCCGCGACCGCGCTGTCGCTGAGCTATCGCGACCGGATGCAGCATGTGGTTCTGCCGCAAGCGGCGCGGATCGCCGTGGCCCCGACCGTCGGCTTCCTCGTGCAGCTGATCAAGGGCACCTCGCTGACCTCGATCATCGGCTTCACCGAGCTGACCCGCGCCGGTCAGATCGTCAACAACGCGACCTTCGATCCGTTCGTCGTCTTCGGGCTGGTGGCCGCGATCTACTTCATCATCTGCTGGCCGCTGTCGCTGTATGCGCGCCGGTTGGAAGGGCGGATGCGCCTCGCATTCACCCGCTGATTTTTCACCCGCTTCAGGTTTAGGAGGAGTAATCCATGAAGTTTCTCAAGACAGTTGCAACGGCGGCCCTGACGGTCGGCGCATTGATGGCAGGCCAGGCGCAGGCCACCACGCTCGATCAGGTCGAGAAGGCCGGCGTGCTCAAAGTCGGCATGCTCGTCGATTTCCCGCCCTTCGGTCTGATGGGCACCACCGGCAAGCCGGAAGGCTATGACGCCGATACCGCCAAGGCGCTCGCCGATTACCTCGGCACCAAGATCGAGATCGTGCCGGTGACCGGCCCGAACCGCATCCCCTACCTGCTCTCGGGTCAGGTCGACGTGCTGGTCGCCTCGCTGGGCATCACGCCCGAGCGCGCCAAGCGGGTCGATTTCTCGCGCCCCTATGCCGGGATCGAGATCATGGTCTATGGCAAGAAGGATGAGAAGGTTTCCAAGCCGACTGATCTGTCGGGCGAGTCGGTCGGCGTCGTGCGCGCCTCGACGCAGGATGCGGGCGTGACCAAGGTGGCCCCGGATGATGCAACGATCCGCCGCTTCGACGACGACGCGGGTGCGGTGCAAGCGCTGCTTTCGGGTCAGGTGCCGCTGATCGGCGTATCGAACGTCGTGGCAGCCCAGATCGAGAAGGCCGCGCCGGGTCGCTTCGACGAGAAGTTCCCGCTCTCGAGCCAGGTTCAGGGCATCGCGGTCGAGCCGGGCGCAGACAAGCTTCTGGCGAAGATCAACGAGTTCGTCGGTTCCGCAATGAAAGACGGCACGATGGACAAGATCTCCGAGCAGTGGCTCGCGACGGACATCCCTGATTTCGTCCGCAACGGCTCGGCCGAGGAGGCCGCGACGCCGAAATCGGCCACGAACTGATCTCATCCCACATCCGGCGCAGCCCCGCGCTGCGCCGGATCACCCTACAAGGCATCCCATGACACAAGCACAGCAGCCCGCCGTCGAGATGCGCGGCGTCACCAAGTTCTTCGGTGCGTTTCAGGCGCTGAAGTCGATCGATCTGACGGTCGAACAAGGCGAGCGGATCGTGGTCTGCGGTCCGTCCGGCTCCGGCAAGTCGACCCTGATCCGCACGCTCAACCAGCTCGAAGAGATTCAGGACGGCAAGATCACCGTCGACGGGATCGAATTGACGGCTGGCGGCGAGAACGTCGCCAAGGTGCGTCGCGATGTCGGGATGGTCTTCCAGCAATTCAACCTGTTCCCGCATCTGACGGTTCTGCAGAACTGCACGCTCGCGCCGCTTAAAACGGGACGTGCGGACAAGGCCACGGCAGAGGCGACCGCGCGCAAATATCTGGAGCGCGTGAAGATCCCGGAGCAGGCCGACAAGTTTCCCGCCCAACTCTCCGGCGGCCAGCAGCAGCGAGTCGCGATTGCGCGCGCGCTCTGCATGGAGCCGCGGATCATGCTGTTCGACGAGCCGACCTCGGCGCTCGATCCCGAGATGGTCAAGGAAGTGCTCGACACGATGATCGATCTGGCCCGCGAAGGCATGACGATGCTCTGCGTCACCCACGAGATGGATTTCGCCCGCGCCGTTGCCGACCGCGTGATCTTCATGGAGCAGGGCGCGATTATCGAGGAAGGGCCGCCAGCGGAGTTCTTCGGCAATCCGAAATCCGAGCGTCTGCGCAACTTCCTGGGGCAGATCTCATGAAGGACGAGGCCAAAGCGAACCCGTCGATCCTCGCGCTGATCGAGTTGAAGCCCGCCGACATGATGGAAGCGTTCTGCGCCGAGCATCCGGTCACCCGCGATGCCGAGGCCCGCGACGGCATCGAGGTCGTGCTGACCAGCGGCGCGCGCGGTCTCTCGGGCGAGGAGATCGACGAATTTCCCGACCTGCGCCTGATCGCGGTCAATGGCGTTGGAACCGATGCGGTCGATCTGGATACGGCGGTCGCGCGCGGCATCCATGTGACGACCACGCCCGACGTGCTGTCGGAGGCAGTGGCCGAACTGGCCCTGGGTCTTGCGATTTCGGTACGGCGCCGGATCGGCGAGGGCGAGCGGCTGCTGCGCTCCGGCGGTTGGTCGAACGGACAGAAACCGCGGCTGGGTCAGGCGCTGACCGGTTGCCGGGCGGGTATCCTCGGCTATGGCCGGATCGGGCGGGCGCTGGCGGATATGCTCCGCGCGCTGGGGGTCGAGGTGATCTACCACGCGCGCAAGCCCCATGATGACGCCCCCGAGGCATGGCGCCCCGACGCCCGGACGCTGGCCGCCGAAAGCGATGTCCTGTTCGTCACGCTCTCAGCCACGCCCGAGACGCGGTATATCGTCGATGCGCCGGTGCTGGAGGCGCTGGGCTCCGAGGGCACCTTGGTCAATGTCGCGCGCGGCTCGGTCGTCGATAGCGCGGCGCTGGCGGCGGCCTTGCATGGCGGCACGCTGGGCTCGGCTGCGCTCGACGTCTTCGAGGTCGAACCTGTCGCGCCCGATGGGGCGGAGGACGGTCTTCTGCGCGCGCCCAATACGCTCTTCACGCCGCATATCGCCTCGGCCACGAACGAGGCGCGGCGCGCGATGGCGGAGCTGGTGATCGCCAATATCGACGCCTATCTGGCCGGAAGCCCGCTTCCGAGCCCGGTAACGCCTGCCTGACCGGAGCCTCACATGCTGGACTTTCTCTGCATCGGCGAGCCTCTCGCCGAATTCACCAACGATCCCGCAACGCCCGATCTGTTCCATCGTCGCCTCGGCGGCGACACGCTCAACGCGGCGATCTATCTCGCGCGGTTGCGTCCCGATCTGCGGGTCGGTTATCTCTCGCGGCTGGGCGAAGACGGGATGAGCCGCTGGATGCGCGACACGATTGCGCAGGAGGGTGTCGAGATCGAGGCTATCGGGGCCGAGGTCAATGGCAGCCCGGGGCTGAGCTTCATCGCCACCGATGCCACGGGCGAACGCAGCTTCACCTATTGGCGCGATCAGGCGCCGGCGCGCCGGATGTTCGGCGCGGAAGGGACTGAAGTCGCGGCGCTCGGTCAGGCGCGCGTTCTGCTGTTCTCCGGTATCACTTTGGCGATCCTTCCCGAGGAGGCGCGCGCGCGGCTGCTGGCGGAGCTCGATGCGCTGCGCCAGCGTGGCGTCACCGTCGCCTATGACACGAATTATCGCCCGCGGCTCTGGCGCGACCGGGCCGAGGCGGCGGAGTGGACGGAGCGCGCCTTGGCGGTGACGAGCCTCGCGTTGCCGTCTTTCGACGATCTCGCGGCCCTTTGGGACGAGACCGATCCCGAGGCGGTCATGGCGCGCTGCGAGACACATGCGCCAGGGATGATCGTGCTGACGACCGGCGGCGGCACCGTGCTGGCGCGCGATGCTTCGGGTGCGGCGCTGCGGGTTGCGTTGCCCGAGCCCGTTGCGGCCGTCGACACCACCGCCGCAGGCGACAGTTTCGACGCCGCGCTTCTCTCTGCCCTGCAACGCGGCAAGCCGTTGGAGGCAGCAATTCTCGATGGCGCACGGCTCGCAAGCTGCGTCGTCCGCTATCCCGGCGCGGTCATCCCGCGCGAAGCTATGAAAGAAGAGATTGCACATCATGCAGCGTGACCAAATCGCAAGCGCAGCAGAAGCTCTGGCCGCCGCGAATGACGGCGAGACGCTCGATGCGCTGAACCCGCTCCCCGAAAGCCCGGCGGAGGCCTATGCGGTGCAGGCCGAGAGCCTGCGCCATCTCGGTCCGGTGGGCGGCTGGAAACACGCGCTTCTGGGCGGGCGCGACCTCTCTTGCGCGCCGGTTCTGGATCGAGCGATCCACCCGTCGGGGACGACCCTCGCCGTCGCACCCCATGCCCGGCTTGAGCTGGAAATCGCGGTGCGGCTGCGCGCCGATATTTCGCCCAAGGCAAAGCCTACCGAGATTTTGGAGGCGATCGGCAGCGTTCATGTCGCTTTCGAGGTACTGCAGTCGCGCTTCACTACGCTCGAAAAGCAGCCACCGCTGGCGCAGATGGCGGACCGGTTCTCGAACCAGGCGATCGTTCTGGGCGACGAGGTCCCGGATTGGCAGAGCCGCGATCTGACGCGCCTGCCGCTTGCGATCGGCACGCCTTCCGATCCGCCCACGATGGCCGCGGGCATGTCGCTCTCCGAGATCGTGTGCTTCCTCAGCTTCCTTGCCGAGCGGGCCGCCGTCATCGGGCCGGGGCTGCGGGCGGAGGATTGCATCGTCACCGGCGCGCGCATCGGTCCGCAACCTTTGCCCGCCGGGGCGGAGGTGCGTGGCGGGCTAGAGGGCTGTCAGGTTTCGATGACGACGCGCCCGCTCTGAACGCTCAAGCACGCGGTGGTTGGTCGGCGGCAAAAAAGCCAGTCGCCGGGGATCGAGCGCCGCCTCAACGTCTGAGGAAAAAGCGCCGGCCTGTCACTCAGACCCGCGCCACCTTTAGCCCGCGATCAGCGCCTTGGCGCGCGCAACGATCGCATCTTTGGTGATACCGAACTCGGCATAGAGCCGCTCTGCCGGAGCCGAGGCGCCGAAGCCCGGCATGCCGATCACATCCGCCTCGCGCGCGACGTAGCGGGTCCAGCCGAAGGCCGACGCGGCCTCGACAGCGATCCTCGGCACGGTGCCGAGAACTTCGGCCCGGTACTCCTCGGACTGCGCGTCGAACAACTCCCAGCACGGCATCGAGACCACAGCGACATTGACGCCGTCCGCATGCAGCGCCTCTGCGGCCTCCACGGCCAGCGCCACCTCGGTCCCGGTCGCGAGAAGCGTCACATCGCGGCCTTCCCCGAAGGAGCGGATCACATAGGCGCCGCGCGCGGTCAGGTTCTCATCCCCCGCGCCGCGCAGCTGCGGCACCCCTTGTCGCGACAGCGCCAGCAAAGACGGCGTGCCCGTCGACCGGATCGCGATATCCCACGCCTCCAGCGTCTCCACCGCATCCGCGGGGCGGAACACGTTGAGGTTCGGGATCGCGCGAAGCGAGGCCAGATGTTCGACCGGTTGGTGGGTGGGGCCGTCCTCGCCCAACCCGATGGAATCGTGGGTCATCACATATGTCACGCCCAGCCCCATCAGCGCCGACAGGCGGATCGCGTTGCGCGCGTAATCCGAGAACACGAGGAACGTGCCGCCATAGGGTTTGAAGCCGCCATGCAGCGCGAGACCGTTCATCGCCGCCGCCATGCCGAACTCGCGCACACCGTAGCCGATATAGCGACCCGGTTTGGCGGCGGTGTACGACGAGTCGACGGCGGCGACGCGCGTCAGGTTGGAGCCGGTGAGATCGGCGCTGCCGCCGATCATCGCAGGCACCGCCTTAGCGAGATGCTCCAGAGCGATCTGGGAGGCTTTGCGGGTCGCGACAGATTGCGGGGTCTCGAACAGCTCGGCGCGCGCAGTCTCGACGGCGGCGGCGTAGCCTTCGGGCAGCTTGCCCTCGACACAGGCGGTGAACTCTTCGGCCTTGCCGGAGGCCGCGAGCGCGTCTTCCCATTCCGCGCGGGCCTGCGTGCCACGGGCCCCGATGGCGGCCCAGGCTGCGGCGAGGTTCTCGGGAATTTCAAAGGGCGCAGCCTCCCAACCGAGCGCCTGCTTGGCCAGCGCGCCTTCCTCGTCTCCCAGCGGGGCGCCATGCGCCTTCGCCGTGCCCGCCCGATTGGGCGAGCCGAAGCCGATCACCGTCTTCATCGCGATCAAGCTGGGCCGCGCGGTCTCGGCCTTCGCGGCCGCCATCGCCTCGTCCAGCGCCTTGGCGTCATGGCCGTCGCAGCGGATCACATGCCAGCCGCAGGCCGCAAGCCGCGCCGGAACGTCTTCCGAGAAGGACACGGAGGTCGGCCCGTCGATGGTGATGTCGTTGTCGTCGTAAAGCAGGTTGAGCTTGCCCAGCCCGAGATGCCCCGCAAGCGAGATCGCCTCTTGTCCGATCCCTTCCTGCAGACAGCCGTCGCCCAGCATCACCCATGTGCGGTGATCGACGAGGCCGGGGAACTCGGCGGCGAGCGCGCGCTCGGCCAGCGCCATACCGACGGCGGTTGCCAAGCCCTGACCCAACGGACCGGTCGTGGTCTCGACGCCCTTCGCATGGCCCCATTCCGGATGGCCGGCCGTGATCGACCCCCACTGCCGGAAATTGCGAATCTGGTCGCGCGTCATGTCTTCGTAGCCGGTCAGATGCAGCAGTCCGTAGAGCAGCATCGAGGCATGCCCATTGGACAGCACGAAGCGGTCGCGATCGGGCCAGTCGGGGGCCGAGGCGTCGAATTTCAGGTGGTTGCGAAACAGCACGGTGGCCGCATCCGCCATGCCCATCGGCGCGCCGGGATGGCCGGAATTGGCGGCATTCACCGCGTCGATGGCCAACGCCCGCAGACAATTGGCGAGGGCAAAGTTTTCAGGGTCGATAGCGGCTTTGGCCGCAACTTGAGCGTGATCGAGCATGGGATCCTCCTATGGCGCGGACGCTAGCAGTGGTCACAGGTTCTAACAATTAAAAATCACAAAGTAACAAAAATAATGTTGAAACTAACGTGGCGCATGTTATTTAACCTCAACACGACGGAGGAGCGTTCGACATGCCCGAGGTTTGGATCGGCACCAGCTGGAAGATGAACAAAACCCTGTCCGAGGCGATGGTCTGGGCGGATGGCCTCGCGGCCGCGACCCTGTCGCCGCGTATCCAGAGCTTCGTCATTCCGCCCTTCACCGCGACCCGGCAGGTCAAGGCCGCGCTGGCGGAGACGCCCGCGCTGGTCGGCGCGCAGAATATGCATTGGGCCGATGCCGGCGCCTGGACGGGCGAAGTGTCCGCGCCGATGCTGGTCGATTGCGGTCTCGACATTGTGGAGCTCGGCCATTCCGAACGCCGCGCTCATTTCGGCGAGACCGACGAGACGGTCGGCCTCAAGACGGAGGCTGCGGTGCGCCACGGGCTGATCCCGCTCATCTGCATAGGCGAGACGCTCGAGGATCGCGAAGAGGGGCGGGCGGCGGAAGTGCTGGCCACGCAGGTGCGCGGCGTGCTCTCGAAGCTGTCGGACAAACAGAAACAGGCCGAGATCTGGCTCGCCTACGAGCCGGTCTGGGCCATCGGTGAAAACGGTATTCCTGCCACCGCCGATTACGCCGATGCGCGCCAAGCCGAGATCATCGCTGTGGCGCAAGAGGTGACGGGCCGCCGCGTGCCTTGCCTCTATGGCGGCTCGGTCAATCCCGACAACTGCGCGGAGCTGATCGCCTGCCCGCATATCGACGGGCTGTTCATCGGTCGTTCGGCTTGGGACGTGGCCGGATATCTCGACATTCTCGCGCGCTGCAACGCCGCGCTGGACGCCCAAGTCAAAACGGAGGAACTGTCATGAAAATCGCAGTGGCCGGCGACAGCGCCGGCGAACCGCTCGCCAAGATTCTGGCCGAATATCTCAGCCAGAACCCGGATTACGAGGTGGCCGAGGCTTCGCGCACCGAGGCCGGGCCGGACGACTTCTACGCCAATCTCGCGGATCGCGTCGCATCGGCTGTGAAGGACGGAACCTATGACCGCGCGATCCTGTGCTGCGGCACCGGGATCGGCGTCTGCCTCTCGGCCAACAAGGTGCCGGGGATTCGCGCCGCGCAAACCCACGACACCTATTCGGCGGGCAAAGCGGCGACCTCGAACAACGCGCATATCATCACGATGGGCGCGCGGGTCGTGGGTGCGGAGCTCGCGAAAGACATCGCCGATGCCTTCCTGTCCTCGTCCTTCGACCCCGAGGGGAAATCGGCGGGCAACGTTCAGGCCATTGACGCGGTCGACGCCAAGTATCACACGACGGCCTGAGCGAACTCCCGAGGGTCGGGCGGTTCGCCGCCCGGTCCCAACTCACTGACGGAATTCCCACATGCTGACCTTGCCGAACGACCGTCCCTCGCAGGCGGCGTACCTGCGTGACTGCCTGCCTGCTGGCGGGCTTGGAGAGATTATCGCCGCGCTGGCCGCCGCCTTGCCCCCGATCGAGCAGCGGCTCGCGGCGGGTCGGTTGCCCGGCGATCCTGCCGCGCCCTGCGGTCAGAACGAAAGCGGCGATGTGCAGAAGGCGCTCGATGTCGGCGCGCATGACCACATCCTTGCGGCGCTCGCCGGGCTGGGCGTGCGGCACATGCTGTCGGAAGAGGCCGAAGAGGTCGAGTTGCTCGACCCGGAGGGCCAATTCGACCTCGCGATCGATCCGATCGACGGGTCGGGCTCGATCGGTATCGGCGCGCCGCTCGGGATGCTGTTCGCGATCTATCCGACCGGGCCCGCCGATTTCCGGCGTCCGGGTTCGGAGGCGGTCGCGGCGGGTTATGCCTCCTTCGGGCATTCGCTGGATTTCGGGTTCGTGGCCGGGCAGGGGGTGCAGATCGCGACCTATGATGGCAGCGATTTCCGCATGACGGCGCAGGATGTCCGGCTGTCGGCTAAAGCGTCGACCATCGCTTACAACGCCTCGAACGAGCGCCATTGGAGCCCGGGGCTGCAACGCTGGGCCGCCGAGCTGCGCGCCGGTGCGGATGGTCCGCGCGGGCGCGATTTCAACATGCGCTGGCTGGCGGCGGCGGTCGGTGAACTGCACCGTATCCTGCTGAAAGGTGGCGCGTTCCTCTATCCGGCGGACCGGCGCGAGGGCTATCGCGAAGGGCGGTTGCGGCTGGCCTATGAGGCGGTGCCGATCGCCTGCCTGATCGAAGCGGCGGGCGGGCACGCCACCGATGGCACCACGCGCATTCTCGATCTCGTGCCGGACGCGCCGCACCAGAACGTGCCGCTCGTGTTCGGCGCGGCGGAAGAGGTCGACATCATCAAGACATATCTATCGGAGGAGACCTGACCTATGGCCCGCATCACCCTGCGCCAGTTGCTCGATCACGCGGCGGAGAACGGCTATGCCGTGCCCGCCTTCAACATCTCGAACATGGAGATGGGGCTCGCGATCATGACCGCCGCGCGCGAGGCCGATGCGCCAGTGATCCTTGCCGCCTCGCGGGGCGCGCGGGCCTATGCGGGGGATCGCTTGCTGGCGCGGCTGATCGACGGGCTGGTCGAGACCTTCCCCGAAGTTCCGGTCTGTATGCATCTCGATCACGGTAGCGATCTGGCCACCTGCGCCACTGCGATCCAGCACGGGTTTACCTCGGTGATGATGGACGGCTCTCTGCTGGCCGATGGCAAGACGCCCGCCGATTACGCCTATAACCGCGATATCACCGCGCGCGTGGTCGAGATGGCGCATGCCTGCGGCGTCTCGGTCGAAGGCGAGCTAGGCGTGCTCGGCTCGCTCGAGACCGGCATGGGCGATCAGGAAGACGGCCACGGTGCGACCGAGAAGCTCTCGGAAGAGCAGCTGCTGACCGATCCCGAAGAAGCCGAACGCTTCGTGCGCGAAACGGGCGTCGATGCGCTCGCGGTCGCGATGGGCACGAGCCACGGCGCCTACAAGTTCACGCGTCAGCCCGATGGCGACATTCTCGCGATGAATGTCATCGAAGAGATCAACCGCCGTCTTCCGAATACACATCTGGTCATGCATGGCTCGTCCTCCGTCCCCGAGGATCTGCGGCAGATGATCAACAGCTATGGCGGCGATATGCGCCCGACCTGGGGCGTGCCGGTCGAGGAAATTCAGCGCGGTATCCGCTCGGGCGTGCGCAAGGTGAATATCGACACCGACAACCGTATGGCGATGACGGCAGGCGTCCGTAAGGTCCTCTCCGAGACGCCCGGTGAATTCGATCCGCGCAAATACCTCACCGAGGGCAAGGCGCTGATGCAGCAGCTCTGCAAGGCGCGGTTCGAGGCTTTCGGCACCGCCGGTCACGCCTCGCGGATCACGCCGCTGCCGCTGGAGGCGATGGCGGCGCGCTGAGCGCGCCGCCCTCTGCAGAACAAAGAAAAAGGGCACCCGCGCGGGCGCCCTGTCTTCGTTGCGAGGTCGCGTTTGGCGTGACGTTCCCGAACTCCCCAGGCACCTGTCAAAACGAAAAAAGGGGGCCGCGCGGCCCCCTTTCCAGTGTCCCGTTACGCAGGATCAGGAGGATTGATCCAGGGTGAACGGGCCGGTGTAGGAGCCGACATTGCTCGAGTCGATCAGCATGCAGTCGAAGAGTTGCTTCTCTTCCGAGACTTCCAGCTCGCCGGTCTGGATGAAGTGATCGGCCTGACGCACGGCTTGCTCGGCGAAGATCGCGACCGGCTGCAGCACGGTGTAGGTCATCTCGCCAGCCTTGACCGCGTCGACCGCATCGGGCGAACCGTCGAAGCCACCGACGACCATGCCGTCGAGCTTGCCTGCTTCCTTGAGCGCGGCGATCGCACCGAGCGCCATTTCGTCGTTGCCCGAGATCACGCCGGTGATGTCCGGGTTGGCCTGCAGCATCGACTGCATCTTGGAATAGCCCTGCGTGCGGTCCCAGTTGGCCACTTCCTGCGCCTTCTTGTCGAGGTCGGGATACTGGCTCAGCACCGTCTCGAAGCCGTTCGAACGGGTCTGCGCGTTGTTATCCGACGGAGCACCGAACAGCTCGACATAGGAGCCTTTCTCGCCCATCGCCTCGACCCATTTCATCGCGCCGAGTGCAGCGCCCTGCGCGTTGTTCGACACCAGCTGTGCCTTGGCGAGACCCGACTGGTTGATCTCGGCGTTGACGATGAAGACCGGGATACCGGCTTCGACCGCTTTCTTCACGGCGCCGACCGAACCGTCCGCGTTCGCCGGGTCGAGGATGATCGCCTTGGCCTTGTTGGTGATCGCGGTGTCGACGAGGTTGCTCTCGGTGTTGGTGTCACCCTTGTGGGCGGAGACGTTGGCGTCATAGCCAAGCTCTTCGGCGGTCGCCTTGGCGACCTCGCCCTCGGTGTACCAGTAGGGGTTCGAGGGATCGTTGACGATGATCGAGATCAGACCGTCAGCCATCGCGGCCTGTGCCATCAACGGCATCATTGCGACGGTCGCGAGAATGGTGCGCCTGGTGAATTTCATGTTGGGTTTCCTCCCGTTGGGTTGTTGTAGATGCCGGATAGATCCGGCGGGTATTCGGGCGCGGAACCTCCCTGTCCCGCGTCCTCGAAGTTTCAGCGCCGTGCGCGGCCGTATTGCAGGCTGTTGAGCAGCACGGCGAGCACGATCACGGCGCCGGTGAAGACGGTCTGCCAGTAGGCAGAGACGCCGATGATCACGAGCCCGTCGCTCAGGAAGCCGATGACGAAGGCGCCCAGCATCGTGCCGCGCACGTTGCCGCGCCCGCCGGTCAGGGCGGCCCCGCCGATCACGACGGCCGCGATGGCGGTCAGTTCGTAGGTGGTGCCTGCGGTGGGGCCTGCCGAGGTTAGCTGCGACGACAGCACGAGGCCCGCGATGGCGGCACAGATGCCCGACAGTACGTAGACCGAGATTTTCACGCTGCGGGTCGGCACGCCGGAGAGTTCCGCCGCGCGCTCGTTGCCGCCCGAGGCGTAGAGCCAGCGGCCGAACGCGGTGCGTGCCAGCACGAGGCCCACCGTCAGCGCGACCAGCGCCAGCACGATCACCCCGATCGGCACTCCCGCGATGCGGTTGAAGCCGAGCCAGCCGAAGCCGGTATTGCCCAGAGCTTCAGCGCCGCCAAGGTTGTTGTAGGTGAGGCCGTTGGTCATCAGCAGCGCGACGCCGCGCGCCACATAGAGCATCCCCAGCGTGGCCACGAAGGCGGGCACGTTGAAGAACGCGATCAGCACGCCGTTGATCAGCCCCACGAAGGCGCCCAGACAAATCGTCAGCACGACCACGGCCCAGACCGGCGGGTAGAGCACGACACCGGCGGCCGGTATTTCGACCCCCTGCATCAGGTAGCCCGCGACGACCCCGGCCAGACCCAGCGTCGAGCCCACGGACAGGTCGATGCCGCCGTTCAGGATCACCAGCAGCATGCCGATCGCCAGCAGCCCGAAGATCGCGACATGCGACGACATGATCAGGAAGTTGCCGATGCTGAAATAGACCGGCGACAGGATCGAGAAGACGGCGATGATCGCGACGAGGGCGAAGAATGCGCGGCCCTCCAGAAGGATCTTGCCGATGTTCAGGCCCATGCCGCCCGATCCGGGCTTGGAATTCGTAACGTCCGCCATGTTGGCCTCCCTTAGTGGTGCACGGCTTCGCCAGAGGCGGCCATGATCTGCTCTTTGGTTGCGGTGTGATCGAACTCGGCCGCGATCCGGCCTCTGTTCATCACGATGATCCGGTGGGCGATGCTCAGGCATTCGCCGACTTCCGAGGTCGAATAGAGTACGGCCAGCCCACGCTCCTGCGCGGTGCGCGCGAGCAGCTTGAAGACCTCGGCCTTCGCGCCGATGTCGATGCCGCGCGACGGCTCGTCGAGCAGAATCACCTCGGGCCGGGTGGCGAGCATTTTGCCGATCACTACCTTTTGCTGGTTGCCGCCCGAGAGCGAGCCGATCATCGCGCCGCCGCCATCGGTTTTCACGGTCACTTCGCGGATCGAGTCGTCGATCACCTTGCGCTCGTCCTTGCGGCTGGTGAACAGCCCGCGCGTGAAGGCGCCGATCGAGGAGAGCGACAGGTTCTGGCCGACCGTCATGGTCTGCACCAGCCCGTCGCGCTGCCGATCCTCAGGGACGAGCACCAGCCCAGCCTCGATGCGCTCGGCGATCGACATATGCGAGATGTCGCGCCCGTGCAGCTTCACCGCGCCGCTTTTCGCGCGCAAACGCCCGGCGGCGCATTCCATCATTTCGGTGCGCCCGGCGCCCATCAGACCGTAGATGCAGACGATCTCGCCCGCGCGCACGCTGAGGCTCATGTGATCGACCACCAGCCCGTGACCCGACGGGTCGGGGACGCAGAGGTCTTCGACGATCAGCGAGGGTTCACCCATCTTGCTGTCGGGAGGCGCGCCGAGGTCGAACCCTTCGCCGACCATGTTGCGCACGATCCATTCGAGGTCGATCTCGTTGCGCGGCGCATAGGCGGTCATTTCACCGTCGCGCAGCACCACTGCATGATCGGTCACTTCCAGCGCCTCTTCGAGGTGGTGCGAGATATAGACGATGCTGACGCCCTTCGCAGTGAGGTCGTTGATCACCTTGAACAGCACTTCGACTTCCGAGGCCGACAGCGCCGAGGTGGGCTCGTCCATGATCAGGATACGGCTTTTCGCCTGAAGGGCGCGCGCGATCTCGACGATCTGCTGCTGCCCGAGACGCAGTTCCTCCACCGGGGTGAGGGGGTCGATCTCTTCTTCCAGCTCTTCCATCAGCGCGCGCGTGACCCGCTCTTCCTCGGCGAAATCGACGCCGCGGCGGGTGCGGATTTCGCGCCCCATGAAGATGTTGTCCCGCACGTTCAGGTTCGGCGCGAGAGCGAGCTCCTGGTGGATGATCGAGATGCCCTGCGCGAGGGCGTCATTCGCTCCGTTGAAGGTGACCGGTTCGCCGTCGAGCAGAATCTGCCCCGAGGTCGGCGTCACGATCCCGGCGAGGATCTTCATCAGCGTCGATTTGCCCGCGCCGTTCTCGCCGAACAGCGTCGTCACCTGACCGCGATGGATGTCGAAATTCACGCCCTTGAGGGCCTTTACCGCACCGTAATGCTTGGCGACGTGGCGGGCCGACATGACGACCTCGCCGGTCCCTCGCGGGGCGTCGGGACGAATGCTTTGCTGCACCGTCATTGGACTTTCACCTCGACCGGGGTGATCAGCCACATCTTCGGATTGATCAGCTTGAAGGCGCCGGTGACGGTCACCGTCTTGCCGGTCAGGTTGGAGGTGTCGATTCCGTCGAGCACCTCGGCCTTCATCGCACGGTTAATGCCCGCGCCCGCATCCTGGTATTCGATCTGGTTCTTGAAGGCGCCGAAGGAGATGTCGCCGGGCGCGTCGCGCAGGTCGGTGCCGTTGATCGCGGGGCCGGTCTGGACGCGGATGCGCACGTTGTCGAGCCCGTCGACATTGATATCGTAAATGCCCGATTTGCCGTCGCCGACCGTTCCGGTCACGCGCACGGGCAGCACAGGCATCGCGCCGCCGGTGCCGTATTTCTTGGCGGCTGCGGATTTGTCCTCGGCCAGTGCGGCGGCGAGCGTCTTGGCGTCGACGGCGCGCTTGGCCACATCGTCGCGGATGCGGGGGAATTCCTTGGCGCCATAGGCATCAGGGGAGAACCCGTCGACGCGGGTATCCTGCTCGGAGCCGATGGTGACGACGGTGGTGTCGAGCCCGATCGCGACTAGGGTGCACAGCGCCACGGCGCCGACAATGACGCCCCGCCGGCCGATACGCGGTTTCATGGAAATATCGGTGGCATTCATGGCCTGTCGCTCCTCCCCTCGGGCCCCGGCGGGGCCTGTTGATCCTGTCTCGGGAGATGCTGCACCCGGCGACAAATGACACCGGCTCGCTCGATCCTGGCGCGCTTGAGACCAGCACCTGTTGCGCGCCGCGCGGGCGGCGTCGTCAGGGTGCGTGTCGCGGCTGAGATCTCGCGCGGCCCATCTGGATGCAGGCCGCCATCCTCCCGTTTCGCAAGACGAATCGTGCCATGGCGCATTTCGTCTGCCGCTTGCCGAAACCACCTGATTTGCCTGCCTTTTCCTCCGTCTGGCGGGCGGTAGTGTTCGGTTCGTGTCCCTCACCATAACTGAAAAAAATTACAAAGAAAGAAAAAAAATACACTCGACATGTGGTCGGGCTTAGCTATGCTTGGGGCGTCCCGAGGGCAGATTTGTCCCCGAGAAGACCGCATTGGCTGGAGGGGCCGCGGTCGCAAATCAAGGGAGGAGGTCGCATGGCACAAGCGCCTTGCGTAGCTCGCCATCTGCGTCCCGAAACGGTGCAGCATGGCTGATCGCGACATCATTATCGGCATCGATGCGGGGACCTCCGTTATCAAGGCCGTGGCCTTCGATCTGTCAGGGCGGCAGATCGCTGCGGCGGCCGTGCCGAACCGCTACGACAGCGGCCCGAACGGGGCCGCGACCCAGAATATGGACCGCACATGGGCCGATTGCGCGAGTGCGCTGCGCAGCCTTGGCGAACGTGTCGACGGGCTCGCCCGCCGCACCGCCGCGCTGGCCGTGACCGCGCAGGGCGATGGTACGTGGCTCGTAGGGCAGGGCGATCGCCCGGTCGGTGATGCCTGGCTCTGGCTCGATGCGCGCGCGGTGGAAACCACCCGCAGGCTGGCCGGGCATGGCCGCGACGCGGCCCGCTTCCGCGCTACTGGCACCGCGCTCAACACCTGCCAGCAAGGCGCGCAGATGGCGCATATGGATCGCCATTGCCCTGAGCTGCTGGATCGCGCCGAGGTGGCGCTGCATTGCAAGGACTGGCTCTATCTGAACCTCACGGGCGTCCGCGCGACCGATCCCTCCGAGGCGAGCTTCACCTTCGGTGATTTCCGCACCCGCAGCTATTCCGATCTCGTGATCGAGGCGCTGGAATTGCGCGGTCGCAGCCATCTTTTGCCGCCGATCCTCGACGGCAGCTGCGAGACCCATCCGCTGAGCGACGCGGCCGCTGAGGCGACGGGCCTGCTGGCCGGCACGCCCGTCAGCCTCGGCTACGTGGATATGGTGATGACCGCGCTCGGTGCGGGCGTCCATACCGGCACGCCGGGGGCGGCTTGTTCCACTATCGGCTCGACCGGGGTGCATATGCGTGCGGTGCGCGACGAGGACGTCACGCTCAACGGGCGCTCGGGCTATGTGATCTGCCTTCCGGCAGAGGGCATGGTCACGCAGGTCCAGACGAACATGGCCGCCACGCTGAACATCGACTGGGCGCTGCGCGTCGCAGCCGATCTGATGAGCGAGACCGGCCATCCGCATGACTACGCCGATCTGGTGGCGCGGATCGACGGCTGGCTCGCCCGATCCGAGCCGGGCGCGCTGCTCTATCAACCCTATGTTTCCGAGGCGGGCGAGCGCGGGCCGATGGTCAACGCCAATGCCCGCGCCGGATTTATCGGCCTCTCCGCAGGTCACCGTTTCCCGGACATGATCCGCGCCGTGGTCGAAAGCCTCGGCATGGCCGCGCGCGATTGCTACGGCGCGATGGGAGAGTTGCCGCGCGAGTTGCGACTGACCGGCGGTGCCGCGCGCTCCGGCGCGTTGCGTGGAATCCTTGCCGCGTCTGTCGGCGCCCCGGTGCGGGTGTCGGCGCGCGAGGAGGCGGGCGCCGCTGGCTGCGCCATGATGGCCGCCGTCGCGATCGGTGCCTATCCGGACATGGAAAGCTGCGTCGCCGAATGGGTCACGCCGCTTCTGGGCGAGGCCGAAGCGCCGGACCCGGCGCTTCAGACCTCCTATGCAGACCTTTACCCCGCCTATGCCGAAGCCCGCGAGGCGCTCGAACCGGTCTGGGACCGGCTCGCAGAGCATCGCGACCGGCGGACCACCCCCGAAATCGATGCGCCGCGCACCGCGCAAGGAGGATCGTGACATGAGCACGCAGGAACTGGATCTTTTCGTCATCGGAGGCGGCATCAACGGCGCGGGCTTTGCGCGCGACGCGGCGGGCCGTGGCCTCAAGGTGGCGCTGTGCGAGAAGGACGACCTTGCCGAGGGCACCTCGTCGCGCTCGGGCAAGCTGGTGCATGGCGGGCTGCGCTATCTCGAATATTACGAGTTCCGGCTCGTGCGCGAGGCGTTGATCGAGCGCGAAGTGCTGATGAACGCCGCGCCGCATATCATCTGGCCGCTGCGCTTCGTGCTGCCCCATTCGCCGCAGGATCGCCCGGCCTGGCTGGTGCGGCTGGGGCTGTTCCTCTACGACCATCTCGGCGGGCGCAAGAAGCTGCCGGGGACGCGCACGCTCGATCTGCTTCGCGATCCCGAGGGGGCGCCGCTCCTCGACAAATATACGCGCGGTTTTGAGTACTCCGATTGCTGGGTCGACGATGCCCGTCTCGTGACGCTCAATGCGCTCGATGCGGCGCAGCGCGGGGCCATCGTGATGACCCGCTCGCCCGCGATCAGCGCGCGGCGCGAGGACGGTAAATGGCGGGTGGTGACGCAGAACACCCTGACCGGAGAAAAGCGTGAATTCCTCGCCAAATGTCTGGTGAATGCCGCTGGGCCCTGGGTGACCGATGTGCTGACCCGGGTGGCAGGCGCCAATTCGACCCGCAACGTCCGGCTGGTCAAAGGCAGCCATATCATCGTGCCGAAATTCTGGGAGGGGCCGCATAGCTACCTCGTGCAGAATACCGACAAGCGGGTAATCTTCATCAACGCCTACGAGGGCGACAAGGCGCTGATCGGGACGACCGATATTGCCTATGAAGGCCGGGCCGAGGATGTCTCGATCGACGACGGCGAGATCACCTATCTGCTCGACTGCGTGAACCGCTACTTCAAGGAGAAGCTGCGGCGCGAGGATATTCTCGAGACCTTCTCGGGGGTGCGACCGCTCTTCGACGACGGCAAGGGTAACCCTTCGGCGGTGACCCGCGACTATGTCTTCGATCTCGACGAGACCGGCGGCGCGCCGCTCCTGAACATCTTCGGCGGCAAGATCACCACTTTCCGCGAGCTGGCCGAACGGGGCATGCACGAGATTCGCCATGTCTTCCCGAAGATGGGCGGCGACTGGACTGAAGAGGCGGCGCTGCCGGGCGGCGACATGCCGGGGGCGGATTACGACGCGTTCCGCGAGACGCTGAAGGCCGAATATCCGTGGATGTCCCGGGACTTGCGCGAATATTACGGACGTCGCTACGGGACGCTCACGCATCGGATCGTGGGCACGGCCAATGACCCCAAGCGGCTCGGGCGTCACTTCGGCGGGCATCTTTATGAGGCCGAGGTGACGTGGCTGGTCGAGAACGAATGGGCGGCCACGGCGGAGGATATCCTCTGGCGGCGCACCAAGCACCGGCTGACCATGTCCGAGGCCGAGATTTCTGCCTTCACCGAATGGTTCGACACGGCGCATGCGGTGGCTGCCTGATGGGACTGACGCTGTCTTTGAACACCAATCCGCTGGTGAACCGCTTCGCCGATCCGGATGACCTGATCGATTGCGTCGCCCGCGATCTGCGGATTCGCGACCTGCAACTGACGCATGAGTTCATCAACCCGTCCTGGCCCGCGCCGGTGACACGTCGCCTGACCCGGCAGATGGCGGCGGCACTGTCGCGGACCGGGGTGCGGGTGACCTCTGGGATGACGGGGCCTTACGGGCGGCTGAACCATTTCGGCCATCCCGACCGCGACGTGCGGCGCTATTATGTCGACTGGTTCAAGACCTTCGCGGATATCACCGCCGATCTCGGCGGAACGTCTGTGGGCACACAATTCGCCATCCTGACCTATCGCGAGCAGGACGACCCGGCCAAGCGCGAAGAGATGATCCGGATCGCCATCGACTGCTGGGCCGAAGTGGCCGAGCACGGCAAAGCCGCCGGGCTGGCTCATGTCTTCTGGGAGCCGATGAGCGTCGCGCGCGAATTCGGCGAGACGCTCTCCGAATGCATGGCGCTGCAGGACCGGCTGACCGCGGCGAATATGGCGATCCCGATGTGGATGATGGCCGATATCGACCATGGCGACGTGACGAGCGCCAACCCGGACGATTTCGACCCTTATGCCTGGGCGCGGGCCGTGCCGAAGGTTTCTCCGATCATCCACATCAAGCAAAGCCTGATGGACAAGGGCGGGCATCGGCCCTTCACGGCGGAGTTCAACGCACGCGGCCGCATCCAGCCCGAGCCGCTGCTCAAGGCCTTTGCCGAGGGCGGCGCGGCAGACAATGAGATCTGCCTCGAGCTGTCCTTCAAGGAACGCGAGCCCAACGACCGCGAGGTGATCCCGCAGATTGCTGAGAGCGTGGCGTTCTGGGCGCCGCATATCGACACCGGAGCCTCCGACCTCAAGGTCTGAGGTCCGGGCAACGCGGCGGGGCTTCCCTAGGCCTCGCCTGCGCCTTATCAATAACGCCGCGCAACGATCTTGCGCGGCCCGAGCCGAAGGACAGCATGAACGACACTGATGAAACACTCGCCATCCGCGCAGCGTGGATGCACTACGTGGGCGGGCTCACGCAGGCCAAGGTCGCCAAGCGGCTGGGGCTGCCGTCGGTCAAGGCCCACCGGCTGATCGCCAAGGCGGTGGCCGACGGTAGGGTGAAAGTGTCGATCGAGGGCGATATCGTCGAATGCGTCGAGCTGGAGACGCGGCTGTTCGAGACCTACGATCTCAAGCTTTGCGAAGTCGCGCCGGATATCGGGGAAGAGGGCTTGCCGCTGCGCGCATTGGCACTGGCGGGCGCGGCCTATCTCAAGCGTCAGTTCGAAGCGGGCGAGCATTCGATTATCGGGCTGGGACATGGCCGGACTTTGGCCGAAGTGACCCGGCAATTGCCGCGCACCGATGCCAAGGGGCTGCATTTCGTCTCGCTGCTGGGCGGGCTGACCCGCAATTTCGCGGCCAACCCGCATGACGTGATGCATCGCATCGCGGAGAAAACCGGCGCGCGCGCCTATGTGATGCCGGTGCCGTTCTTCGCCAATACCGTCGAGGACCGCGAGGTGCTGCTATCGCAGCGCGGCGTCGATGAGGTCTTCCGCATGGCGCAATCCGCGACGCTCAAGATCGTCGGTATCGGTACTGCCACGGCGGATGCGCAGCTGGTCTCGTCGGGGATGATCGAACCGGGTGAGATCGAGGCGATTGCAGCGGCGGGCGCGCAGGGCGAGATGCTGGGCGATTTCTTCGACGCCTCCGGCAATGTTGTAGAAACCACGCTTTCGGCCCGAACGCTCGCAGTGGGCTACGATCCCGAGCGCGAAGAGGATATCGTCGCCATCGCGGGCGGGCCGGACAAGGTCGAAGCGATCCGGGCGGTTCTGCGGTCTGGCAGAGTGGCCGGGCTGATCACCGACGAGCGGACCGCGCGCGCGCTACTGAGCTGACGGCACGCAAAGGACGACCCTGATGAAACGAGACGACCGGAGGCAGAGCATCCTCGACGCACTGGTACGCGACGGGGCGGTGCAGCTCGACGAGTTGGCCGAACGGTTCGGCGTCTCGAAAATGACGATCCACCGCGATCTCGACGATCTCGAAACAGAGGGTCTGCTGCGCAAGATCCGGGGCGGCGCCACGATCGAGCCCGGTTCGCAATTCGAAAGCGATTTCCGGTTCCGTCAGTTGCAGGGGCACGACCTCAAGGAGCGGATGGCCCGCGCCGCGCTCGAATGGGTGGAGCCGGGAATGACCGTGATGGTCAACGATGGCTCGACCGCGTCCGTGTTGGGCAGCCTGTTGCCCGAGAAGCGCCCGCTGACGGTTATCACCAACAATGACGCGGTGATGGAGGCGCTGAAAGCCGAGCCGGGGATCACCGTCATCGCGCTGGGCGGACGCTATTCGGCGAAATACAACGCATGGATCGGTCGGGTCACGGAAGGCGCGCTGGCCACGCTGCGCGCCGATCTGGCCTTCATCTCGACGCCGGCGGCGGGGGATGGGCGCGTCTATCACATGGACGACGATATCACGCGCGCGAAACGCGGGATGATGGACGCCGCGGCGCAATCCGTGCTGCTGATCAACCATCTGCGTTTCGACCGGACGGCGCTGCACGTTCTGGCTGACTTCTCGGAATTCGCGGCGGTCATCACCGATGCCGAACCGTCGGAGGCAGCCCAAACGCAGATCGAGGCCACGGGGGCCGCGCTTAAAGTGGCGAAAAGCGGGTAGGGCACCGCTTTTTCCGACCTTTGTCACGACAGCAGGTCGGTTGCGCCATCGGCAAAGCGCAGTGAATTGAAGCAACGCTTCACAGGGTTTGCATCTGCTATTAAACATCATGGAAAGACTTGCCGCGATGCCGGGCTGCGTCCGTGACCGCTTTCGCCACACGACTTGCGCGCAATCGCATCCGGCACGGTCGTATTTCCAAGGCGCAGGACATGCTCAAAGACATCAATCTAAACGCGATGAACCACTTCGAGGCCGTCGCTCGGCTCGGCGGCATATCGAAGGCGGCCGAGGAGCTGGGCGTGTCGCCTTCCGCCGTCAGCCAGCAGATCCGGCAGTTCGAGCAGCAAATGGGTGTGCGCCTGTTCAAACGCGAGAAACGGCGGCTGTCGCTGACGCTGGATGGCGAGCGGCTGTTCCAGACGACGACGCAGGCATTCCGGATGATGCGCGACGTGCGCTCCGCGATCCAGCGCCAGCGCGAGACGCGCCATTTCATCCTGCGGGTGTCGCCCTCTTTCGCGGTGCGCTGGCTGTCTCCGCGGCTCAAGTCGTTTCTCGAGCTTGCGCCGAACTGGGACATGCGGATCGATGCCGCGCCCGATTTCTCCGACTTCGAGACGGAGGTCGTCGATCTGGACCTGCGCTATGGCGAAGGCGGCTGGACCGGCCTGCATGAAGAAGCCGTTGTCCATGACCTCGTGTTGCCGATGTGCTCGCCCGGCTATCTGGAAGAGTTGCACACCCTGTCAGACGATCCCATCGGACAGTTGCGACAAGCGCGGCTGATCGATTCGGTGAAGACGCATTACCGCTGGGATTTCTGGCTGGCGCGGCATGGCATCATGGGAGAGCGGATGATCTACCCGATGCGGTTCGACCGCTCGTCGATGGCGATTCAGCTGGCGACCGACGGGGCAGGGGTCGTTCTGGAAAGTACGACGCTCGCCCTGAACGAGCTGGAGCGCGGGGCCCTCGTCCCGCTGTCGACCGCGTTCGAGGCGATCCGTTTTCCTGCCTACTGGCTCGTCTCTCCGGCGCGCCATACCAGCCGTCGGATCGTGCGGATCTTCTCGGACTGGATGCGAGAGGAGGGCGCCGCCCATGATGCGCGCGCCTCGGCGCTGATCACTGGCTTGGGCTGTCGCATCCGCGAGCAGCGCGGGCGACAGCTACCGGGGGAAGAGTACCTGCCCGAATGAAATTCGCGCGCCCTGTCGCCAAGGCGCGCGCAATGGATGCGGAAGCTGGATCCGGGTCAGTAGATCGTCAGCGCCGGTACGTAGGAGATCAGCGCCAGCACGAGGATTGCCACGAGGTAGAAGGGCGCCAGCGAGCGCACCACCTCCATCACGCCAACCCGTGCGATCGCGGCTGAGATGAACAACGTCGTTCCTACCGGTGGCGTATAAAGACCGATCGACAGGTTCACGACCATCATCAGGCCAAGCTGCACCGGATCGAGACCGATCGTATGCCCGATCGTCACGAAGAGCGGGCCAAGCAGCAGCACCGCTGCGGGCAGATCGAGGAACGCGCCCACGATCAACATCACCACGTTAAGTGCAAGGATCACCAGCCAGCGCTCCTGAATGGTCGCAGCCACCCATGCGGCGAGCTCTTGCGGCACGCGCTCTGCGGTCAGCAGCCACTGGATCGTGGAGGATGCCATGATGATGAACATGACCGCGCCGGTCATCATCGCCGTGTCGACCACCGCCTCCCACAGGGATTTGGGATTGAGATCACGGTAGATGACGCCGCTGACCAGAAGGGCATAGGCGACGGCCATTACGCTGACCTCGGTCGGGGTCGCCACGCCGAAGCGCAGGGTGCCGATCACGAAGACGGGCATCAGCAGGGCGGGGATCGCGCTGAAGATCTGGCTGCGGAAGGCGGTGAAGCCTCCTTCCAGCGGCGAGCGCGGCAGATTGCGGCGGCGCGCCACGATCGCGACGGCAATGAACATGCCCACGCCCAGCATCACCCCCGGCAGGATGCCCGCGACGAAGAGGTTGATGATCGAGGTTCCCGAGACCAGCCCATACAGAATGAGCGGGATCGACGGCGGGATCAGGACCGAGACGGTCGAGGAGGCAGAGTTGATCGCCCCCGAGAAACCGCCCGGATAGCCTTCGGCTTTCTGCACCGGGATCAGCGCGTTGCCCATCGCGGTCGCATCGGCCACGGCAGACCCCGAAACACCGCCGAACATCACCGATCCGAGGATCGAGACCTGTCCCAGGCCGCCCTTGAAGTTCCCCACGACGAGGCGCGCGATATTCACCAGATAGGTGCCGAACCG
The DNA here is from genome assembly GCF_002085925.2 of Thioclava electrotropha. NCBI lineage: Bacteria > Pseudomonadati > Pseudomonadota > Alphaproteobacteria > Rhodobacterales > Paracoccaceae > Thioclava > Thioclava sediminum. Next base: position 3,795,018 of record NZ_CP053562.1, on the reverse strand, counting down.
CCCCGCCATCATCAGGTTGCCGGCAAGGATGAAGAACGGCACCGCCAGCATCGGAAAGCTCTGCGTCGGCGTGTAGAGACGCTGCACGATCACCGCCAGCGGCTTGTGGTCGAGCCACAGCGCGGCGGCGACGCCGCCCAGCATCGCATGTGCCACCGGTACGGCAAGCGCGAGCAGCACGAAGAAGACGAAGATCATGACACCGGCCATTGCGGGTCTCCTCAGCTCAGGCTTGCATGGGCGGGATCGTCATCCATCACGGACTTGCCCCCCAGCAGCAACACGATGTCGAGCGCGGCGATGATGGCCATCGCTCCGAATGAATAGACCATGCTGGAATAGCCCCAGATCGCCTTGACCCCGAGCGTGGACAGCGTCTGGAAGGTCGAGGCGCGCAGGATCGGCTGGCTTGACCAGAGGACCGAGATGGAAATCACGATGATCGCGGCTTCGACAAACAGCATGAAGGCGCGCCGAACCCGGGCTCCGGCCAACTCCGGCAGCAGGGTGATCGCGATGTTGCGCGAGCGCGCGGTGGCGATGACGATGCCGCCAGCCACGAGCCACGGCAGCAGGATCGCATGGATTTCATAGGCCCACGGGATGCCCTTGCCGGCCCCGTAGCGCAGGATCACGTTTGTCAAAAGCGCCACGAACAGCACCGAAAGCGTGCCCGCAGCGATCAGCTTTCCCGACCATTCCAGCAGGTCGATCACGCCTTGCGCGAGGCGCAGGAAGGGGCGCATACGCCCCCTCCCTTCGCCTGATCCCGCGGCGTCGCTGCGGTCAGAGTCGATCATTCCAGCCCCGCAGCCTTTTTGAGTTCGGCGACCGTATCGGGGTAATCCTTGGCGTATTTGTCATAGACCGACTTGGTTGCCTCGATATAGGCCGCGCGGTCCGCCTCAGCGAACTTGGCGCCGTCTGCCTCCATCTTCGGCATCAACTCCTTGTCTGCCTTGAGCGACATGTCACGCTCCATCGCGCCCGCTTCCGAGGTCGCCTTGAGCGCGCAATCCTGCGTCGCCTTATCAAGGCCTTCCCACCACGACAGGCTGGCCACGACCGGGGTGCTTTCATACTTGTGCCCGGTCATCGTGATGTAGGGCGTGATCTCCTGCAGCTTGGCCGAGTTGATGTTGGTCAGCGGGTTTTCCTGGCCGTCGAACACGCCCGATTGCAGCGCCGAGGGCAGTTCGGACCACGCCAGCGGCGCGGGCGATGCGCCGAGCGCGTCGAAGATGTCGATCGTCATCTGATCCGGCGGGGTGCGGATTTTCAGGCCCTTGAGGTCGGCAGGCTCTTTGACGAACTTGTTGACCGTGGTGATGTTGCGAATGCCGTTATCCCAGAAGCCGAGGATCTTGAGCCCGGCTTTCTGTGCGTCGGCATCAAGCGAGTCGCCCACCGGCCCATCGAGCACTTTCCATGCCGTCGGCAGATCCTTGAACAGGAAGGGCAGGCCCAGTAGACCGATCTGCGGCACGATCTGCGCCATCGGCCCCTGGCTGTTGGCCGTGACCTGAATCACGCCTGCCGCGGTCGAGGTCAGCATCTCAGAGTCGTCGCCCATCGTGGCGGAGGCCGCGACGTTCACCGTATCCTTGCCGTCGGTGCATTGGCTAAAGATTTCAGCCCATTTTTCCGCCGCGATGTAGCGCGGATTTCCAGGGTTCGCGCCATGCGCGAAGATCACCTCGTCAGCCTGCGCCGAAGAGGCCCCTGCAAGGGCCGTCGCGCCGAGAAGTGCGATGGTCAACATAGATTTCATTGGTCTCTCTCCCGATTGGTTCGGACGGTCTCCTCACCGTCCCGCCGGATTGGCTCCGGCTTCATCCGGCCCACCTCACTGCGGGCCGGAGATTAGTTGCCTTGCGGTCAGGCACAACCGCGAACAGGCGTTATTCGGTCGGCCTAGTGAATGAGCGAGCCGCCATTCACGTCGACTTCGGTGCCGGTGCAGTAGGCCGAAAGGTCAGAGGCAAGGAACAGCGCGCAACCAGCCACATCCTCGGCCGTGCCCGCGCGTCCCATCGGAATTCCGGCGAGGACTTGCGTGCGCATCTCTTCGGTCAGCTTGCCTGCGGTGATGTCGGTGGCGATGAAGCCCGGGCAAAGCGCGTTCACGCGCACGCCGTCGGGGGCAAGCTCGCGCGCCGAGGCCTTGGTCAGCCCCAGCACGCCCGCCTTCGCGGCCGAATAGTGCGGGCCACCGAAGATGCCACCGCCGCGCTGCGCGGAAACCGAGGACAGGTTCACGATCGAACCGGTCTTGCGCTCGCGGAAATGCGGCGTCAGCGCCTGCGTCATGTAGAGCGTGCCACGCAGGCTCACATCGGTCACCGCGTCGTAATTCTCCGGCATGATGTCCATGAGCTTGAGCGGCTGGGTGATGCCCGCGTTGTTCACGAGGATATCCACCGCGCCCCATTTCGCGATCAGCTCGTCCGCGGCGGCCTGACAGGCAGCCTTGTCGACGACGTTACACGCGAGGCCAACATGTCCCTCGCCGGGCAGATCGGCGGCAGCGGCAGCGGCCTGATCCGCGTCGAGGTCGAGGATCGCCACGGTCGCGCCATGCTGCGCGAAAAGCGTCGCCGTCGCCTTGCCGAGCCCGCGGGGGCTGGCCGCCCCGGTCACGATGGCAAATTTACCGTCCAGAAGTCCCATTGTATTCCTTTCTTCGTGTCGTTGGCGCGGCGCTCAAAGCCAGCCGCGGATCTGTTGGGCGACCTTCGCGGTGCTCAGGCCATAGAGGTCATGAAGCGTGGGCAGCGCGCCCGCTTCGAGAAATTGGTCGGGCAGCGCGATCTGGCGGAAAGACGGCGTCACACCTGCGCGCAGGAGCGAGCGGGCAACCGCTTCGCCCAGCCCGCCGACTTCGGAGTGGTTCTCGGCGGTGACGAGGAGCCGGCCCTTGCCAGCCTCGGCAAGGATGGTCTCGGTATCGAGCGGTTTGATCGTCGGGCAGTGCAGAACGGCGACGTCGATCCCGTCCTTGGCCAGCAACTCCGCCGCGTCGAGCGCGCGCATGGTCATGATCCCCGAGGAGACCACCAAAACGTCGCGCCCCTCGCGGATCATCTGCGCGCGGCCCAGCTTGAACTGGTAGTCGGGCCGATAGCGGGTGAGCACCTCCGGCACCTTGCCCCGCAGAAGCCGGGCATAAACCGGTCCGTCATGAGCGATCATCGCAGGCACCATCTGCGCGACGTCGGTCGCGTCACAGGGATCGAGAATGGTCAGGTTGGGCAAACCGCGGAAGATCGCGAGATCCTCGGTCGCCTGATGGCTGGGCCCGTAGCCCGTGGTCAGGCCCGGCAAGCCGCAGACGATCTTGACCGGCAGGTTCTCCTCCGCGATCGCCATGCAGATGAAGTCATAGGCCCGGCGCGAGGCGAAGACCGAGTAGGTCGTCGCAAAGGGAATGAACCCCTCATGCGCCATCCCTGCCGCCGCCGACATCAGAAGCTGCTCGGCCATACCCATTTGATAGAACCGGTCGGGATAGGCCTGCGCGAAGACATGCAGATCGGTATATTTCGCCAGATCCGCAGTCAGCCCCACGATGCGGGCGTTATCCTTCGCGGCCTCGACCAAGGCATGACCGAAGGGGGCCGCGACGGTGTCATAGCCTTCCGCCGCCAGCGAAGCGATCATCGCGCTTGTCGCGACCTTCGTCTCGGGCACGCGGCGGGGTTCGTATTTGCGGGCGCGGGCTGCGGCGGTCATGCGGGCACCTCTGCGTCTAGAATATCCAGTGCGCGCGTCCACTCATCGGGCTCGACGCGGACGAAATGGGTGATCTCGCGCTCTTCAAGAAACGGAACGCCCTTGCACATCTTGGTATTGCAGATGATCACGCGGGGCTTTTGCTCGGGGCAGGTGCGGGCAGCGTCAAAGGCCGCGACCAGCGCATCGAGGTCATTGCCGTCGACTTCCTGCGCGTGCCAGCCAAAGGCCTCCCATTTCGGTGCCTCGGCCCCGACGGCGAGCGCGTCACGGGTCGGGCCATCGGCCTGCTGATTGTTGAAATCGACGATGCAGATCAGGTTGCTCAGACGGTGCTGGGTGGCCGACATCACAGCCTCCCAGGACGAACCTTCGCCCAGTTCGCCATCGGACATCAGGTTGTAGACGAACTGACCGCCGCCCTTCGCCTTCAGCCCGAGCGCCATGCCGACCGCGATGCCCAGCCCATGGCCGAGGCTGCCGCCGGTGATCTCCATCCCCGGCGTGTAAGAGGCCATGCCCGACATCGGCATCCGCGAGTCGTCCATCCCGTAAGTGCCGATCTCGTCCTCGGGCAGGATGCCCGCCTCGATCAGCGCGGCATAAAGCGCGATCGCATAGTGGCCGATCGACAGCAGGAAGCGGTCGCGCCCTTCCCATTCGGGATCGTCGGCGCGCAGATTCAATGCGTGGAAATAAGAGGTCGCCAGAACGTCAGCCACACCAAGCGCCTGACCGACATAGCCCTGTCCCTGGACTTCGCCCATCTGGAGCGCTTTGCGACGGATGCCCCAGGCGCGGCGCGCCAACGAGACGTTCGACCGCAGATTTGCGGTAAGTTCTGGCATGGTTCCTCCCCTGCGGCGATCCTCCATCAGCCGCATCCTGCTCAGAACACTGCCGCGAGGAGCGCTCCAAAAAAAGAAAGGAAACTTAAACTCGTTGTTAGTATTTCTTCACAACTTCCCGGCTGGTTTTGATGTCCGAGCGGTGGTTTCCCCGCTACTCCTGTTGGGGAAGCTCTGCGCGCTACACTGAGGAGGTCGTGTGCAGAGCATGACTACGGGAGGACATCATGAAACTGGGTTTGGGCAGTTACGCCTATCGCTGGTCCATCGGGATCAAGGATCAGATCCCCTCTAAGCCACTGACTGCATTCGACCTTCTGGATCGTGCGGAAGCGCTCGGACTTGAAGTCGTGCAATATGCGGACAATATGCCGCTGGATCGTTACACTGCGGACGATCATCACAAGCTCTACGAGATCGCCCAACAAAAGGGCCTTCAACTCGAGCTGGGGACGCAATGTTTCGATGCCGATGAAGTCGACCGCTATATCGAGATCGGCCAGCGCCTTCACTCAAAGATCATGCGTGTCGCGCTCGATGCCGAGGACAGCCACATGCCGGTGGCCGCGCTGGCCGAGCAGTTGCGCCCGCGGGTCGATCGTGCGCGTGCCGCGGGCATGAAGATCGCGATCGAGAACCACTTCAACTATCCCAGCCCGCGCATGGTCGAGCTGCTGGAGGCGGTCGGCGACGATCACCTCGGGGTCTGTCTGGACGTGGCGAATTCGATCTGTGCAAACGAGTGGCCCGAAGAGACGATCAGTCTCTTGGCGCCGTGGACGATCAACCTGCACCTGAAGGATTACGAGATCACGCCCGATCCCTATGGCGTCGGCTTCCGCATTCATGGCGTGCCCTTGGGCACGGGCCGCGCGCCGATCGCGTGGACCCTTGACCAGTTGGCGCATTGCCCCGCCGACATGAGCGTGATCCTCGAACATTGGCTGATGCTGGAGAGCGACGGCCTCGAGGCGGCGATTGCCAAGGAACAGCCGTGGATCGAACAGACCACCGCAGCCGCGAAAACTTTTACGAAGGGGCGTTGAGATGACCGACGACATTCGCACCAAGAAACTGATGAACGCGCCCGAGGACATTATCCCCGAGGCGATCGAAGGAATGCTTTCCGCCCATCCCGACCTGCTGACCGTCGAAGGCGCCACGCGCCGCGCTATCGTGGCCAAGGACGGCCCGCGCGACGGCAAGGTCGGGATTATCATCGGCGGCGGCTCCGGGCACGAACCGGCCTTTGCGGGCTACGTTGGGCGCGGCCTGGCGGATGCGGCGGCGGTCGGCAACGTCTTTGCCTCGCCCTCGCCCGAGCACATCATGGATGCTGCGCGCGCGGTCGAGGGGGGCGCGGGGGTGATGTTCCTCTATGGGAATTACACCGGCGACGTGATGAATTTCGACATGGCCGCCGAGGAATGCGAAGGGATGGGTATTCCCGCCCGCTCGGTTCAGGTGACCGATGACGTGGCCTCGGCCCCCAAGGGCCGCGAAAAAGAAAGACGCGGCATCGCCGGGGATTTCTTCGTCTTCAAAATCGCGGGCGCTGCCGCCGAGGCCGGTCGCGATCTCGAAGCCTGCTACGCAGCCGCACAGCACGCCAATGACAATTGCCGCTCGATGGGCGTCGCGCTGAGCGCATGCTCCTTGCCCCAGACCGGCAAGCTGAATTTCGACCTTGGCCCGCGCGAGATGGAAATCGGCATGGGTATCCATGGTGAACCGGGCATGCGTCGCGGTCATCTCGAAAGCGCCGATGCGGTCAGCGACGAGCTGATGCAGGCCATCCTGACCGACATGGAACTGGGCAAGGGGGACGAGGTCGCGGTGCTGGTCAACGGGCTGGGCGCAACCGGGCCGCTGGAGCTTTACATCCTGCACCGCCGGATCGCGCAGATTCTCGGCGAGCGCGACGTGAAAATCCACCATAGCTGGGTCGGGGAATACTGCACCTCTCTGGAAATGGCCGGGGCTTCGGTCACGCTCCTCAAGCTCGACGACGACCTCAAGACGCTGCTCGATATGCCCTGCCGGACACCTGCGCTCACGGTCGCCGGAAGTCTTGAGCCGGTGGGCAAGCGCACCCGCCGCACTCATGCCGCCGCCTCCAGCACGAGCGGGATCGAGCGGTCTGACCTTGCTATCGACGGCCCCGTCACGCCTGTGCGTTTCCGCCAGATGATGTTGGCGATTGCAGATGCGATCCACGCGAACCGCGACTGGCTGTCGGAGCTCGACGGGGTCATCGGGGATGGCGATCACGGCGTCACGATGGATATCGGCTGGACCGCTGTGCGCAAGGAGCTGAAAGACCCGACGGATGAAACCGTGTCCGAGACCTGCGCGCGCATGGCCAAGGCGTTTCTCGACGCGGTCGGGGCGTCTTCTGGGCCGCTTTATGCGACGGCTTTCCGCAAGGCAGGCGAGGCAGTGTCCGATCGGCTCAACCTCGATGCCGGCGCGATGGTCGCGTGGATCGAAGGAATCTGCGCCGGCATCCAGTCGCGCGGCGGTGCACAGGTCGGCGACAAGACGATGATCGACGCATGGGTTCCGGCGGTGGCGAAAGCGCGCGAGACCCTGCAATCGGGCGGTGACGTGATCGCCTGCCTCGACGCGGCTTGCGCCGGCGCAAAAAACGGCCGCGACTACACCGCGGAAATCGAAAGCCGCCGGGGCCGGTCGGCCAAACTGGGAGAGCGCTCTGTCGGGCACATGGACCCGGGCGCGGCCTCGGCCCATGTCATGCTGGTCGCGATGACCGAGGCCCTGCGCGAGTGATCATGATCGGGGCGCCCTTAAGGGCGCCCCGCCCGTCATCGCGTTGAATGTCCGAGCGTCTGGCTTCAGTTGGTCCCGTTTGTGAGGATCACATCATCTCCTATGATCTCGTCGGCGAGGTTGTCGCAACCAGCGGCGCGGAGCGCGCTTTCCCGTAAAGACCGTCTGCGATCATGGCGAAGCAATCCGCTATGATCGCGGCGTTTTCCGCCTCATTCCAGTCCGCTGCTGCTACGGCGCTAGGCTACGATTGGGTATCTGAAATGTCAGCCGGAAAACCCGGAAACCGGGGTTGGTTCTGGAAACCAACCTGCAATGCAGTGTTCCGAATTTCGGCTGAATTGTGGAGGCGAGTACCGGACCCGCTACCATTTTTCTAAGCCACTGGAAGGCTTGAACAATCGAGTGCGAGGTTGAGGTCTGTGTCGCACTTCGTGTCACACCTATGCGGGAGGGCAGCCTGTGTTGTCAATCTCGTCGGACCGGTCAGTCCCATTTTCAGCGGCTGGACTTAAGTTGGCGCGTCGTTCTTTCTCCCTCTATGAACGAGGCATTAAGACTTGGCGGCCTGACACGGTAGCAAAGGCTGGTGGAGGGGTATGGGGGGAGAACGGATGACGGGGTATGTAGATAGGGCCACGAAAAAATGTGCCGTGATTTTACGATGACCGACAAACCCGAGTTGCTAGAAGCATTCCTGACCGAGGCTCAGATTGCAGAGTTGCCAGATCAGCGGGGTATGCGGTCATGGGCCTTTGAACCGTACCTTGAGTTGCACGACAGAGAAGCGAATGCCGCGCTTGATACCGTGCTGGAGTACTTGCTCGCCCACTGGATGAACGGCCTGCAACGGAAGCCCAATCGGGAGCGGCAGAGCAACTTCGCAGGTTGCCTGCGTGTGATCCTGCTGAACCTCATGCGGGTCCGAACGGTGGATGCCAAGCTGACGGTGGGCATTCCCAGTGGGAAGGGACGGCTGGACAAGGAGAAGCGATACTGCCCCGGCTTCATGACGGTGCACTACCACCTCAACGCCCTCAAGCTGCTGCAAGCGGGCGGTCTGGTGTCAATGGTGAAGGCCGGGCATCAACAGGAAGACTATGCCGAAACGGCCCGCTACGCGCTGACGGAAGCTGCGCGCACGGTGTTGCCCTTGTCGCGCCTTACGGTCCGAGATTTCACCATCGGCAGGCGGGATGAAGTCATCAGGCTGAAAGATGCCGAAGGTCACCTAACCCGATACCTGGACACGCCGGAAACCGAGGCAATGCGTGCCAATCTGCGCCGCCTGAACGATCTCTTGGAAGGCACTGACATAGCCTTGGCGCGACCGGCCAATCCGTTAGCCGACTTCGATGATGAATACAGTGGGCAGAAAATCGACCTCTACCGTGTCTTCAACAAAGGCAGTTTCGCACAAGGAGGGCGTTTCTATGGTGGCTGGTGGCAGCACGCCAAGAAGTACCTGCGGCCCTTCATCACCATCGACGGGCAGTCCACCATCGAAGCTGACTTCAAGGGGCTGCATCCGGCGATCCTGTTCGCCAAGGCAGGACTGGATATTCCGCCCGACCCCTACAGCCTTGTGCCCGGCATCACGGATAACGAGACGCTGCGCGATTATGCCAAAACTACCTTCCTTGCCCTGCTGAATGCAGACAACACCACCAAGGAGCCGCGCAACTTCGACAGCGTTGTCCATGGTATGACAGCGGAGGCGTTTCGTCGGCGCGTCAAGGATGCCTTCCCGATGTTGCCGGGCGTCTTCGGCACCGGCATCGGGCGTTACCTGCAACGCGAAGATAGCGACATGGCAGAACAGATCATGCTGCACTTTGCGGACAAGGGCGTGCCGGTCCTGCCCGTGCACGACAGCTTCATCATTGCAGCCGATCACAAGGATGAACTGGTCCGGGTCATGCAGGCGGTGTTCCATGACCGATACGATCAGATGCCCAACATAACGCTGAAAACATCGGCCTGACGGTGATGCAGTGGAGCATCCCGATCCATGATCCGGGTATCCCCGTACCTTGGCTTCCCCACTACCGGGTAAAATAAGGACCGGGGTGGATTGTCGTCACACGATCAGGCACATATCGGGCAACAAGACCAATCAACGGGGGGCGAGGCCATGCAGAACCTGCTGGACGATCTGACGGAACTCTTGCAGGCCGATCAAGCCTTTATCTCCGATGGTGCGATCCTCAAGAACGCGGTGATCGAGGCTGCGTTGAACATGGAGCCGCGCCTGTTGGAGCTGTTGATGCAGTCCGACGCGATCAAGGCGCACTTCTTCACCGAGGTGGCTGGGGTGCTGGTCTTCGACAAGGTACGGTTTCAGGACTTCGTGTCGAACAAGGCGTTCCTGCCCGACAGCTATACCGCCTTCAAGAACCGCATCGGCCTGACGGACGGACGCGGCAACTACCTGAGCCAGTCGCACGACGTGGTGCTGGCGTGGCCCTACAAGGATTGCGTGCTGGAAGGCGGCATGACGAAGGAGGACCGGGGGGAGGACGAAGTGTTCTGGAACACGACGCTGGCGCCGGACGACATCACGCGGCTTTTTGAACCCAAGGTACTGACCGGCTGGGAGCGCTGGGATGCGGAGACTGTAGCGGCAGGCAAGGCCAAGCCAGTGGGTAAGGTGTCGGAGGACGACAACCTGCTCATCAAAGGCAACAACCTGCTGGCGCTGCACTCGCTGAAAGCGCGCTATGCGGGCAAGGTGAAGCTGATCTATATCGACCCGCCGTATAACACTGGCAATGACGGCTTTTCTTACAACGACAGTTTCAACCATTCTGCTTGGCTGTCATTCATGCGAAGCCGACTTGAAGCTGCGCGGGAGATGCTCACTAGAGACGGTGCGATCTTTATTACCTTGGATGACACAGAAATCAGCTACTGCAAGGTGATGGCAGACGAGGTATTCGGCAGGACCAACTTCGTGGCGCATATAGCTTGGCAGAAACGTACATCACCCGATGATCGAGTGGTGCTTGGGAATGGCTTTGACAACATACTCGTTTACGGGCGCGAATTAGGCACGACGAAGCGTGCAAATGGCACAGTCAAAACGCTGTTTGAGGAAGTCGCCAATCGGCTTCCCCTAACCGAAAAACAAAAGGCCGAGTATAAGAACCATGACGGAGATGATCGTGGCCCGTGGGTACATCGAGACTTTACTGCGCCGAACAAGAAAAAGGGCGGCAAAGTAGGTAGGCAGAACCAACTCTATTGGATCGTTACGCCGTCAGGTGCGAAGTACTACCCCGACGACGGTTATTGCTGGAAAAAGACCTACCCTGAGTATCGCGCACTCAGAAAAGACAATCGCTTCTGGTACGGTGAAGACAAGTCCAACAAGCCCCGGCGCAAGATGTTCCTGCGCGAGAAAGAGGGCATACAGTCGTGGACATGGTGGCCGCACTCTGACGCTGGAACGAACGAGGAAGCGACAAAGGAGCTGATCGCTTTGGTGGGCGCAGAGTTGGCCAATGACTTTACGCCTAAACCAGAGAGGCTAATCGAGCGCATTATTCATCTGGCGACAAATAAGAACGAACTCGTTCTGGATTTCTTCGCAGGGTCGGGGACTACAGCGGCTGTGGCGCACAAGATGGGGCGCAGGTGGATAGCTGTCGAACAGATGGACTACATTGAAGACTTGACGGCGAAGCGCCTGAAAAAAGTCATCGAAGGCGAACAGGGCGGCATTTCCAAAGCCGTCGAGTGGCAGGGCGGCGGATCGTTTGTCTATGCCGAACTCGCGGCCTCCAACTCGGCCTTCGCCGACCGGATAGATGCGGCCCCGGACGTGACCACGCTGGAAACTATCCATGCGGACATGCAAGCCACCGGCTATCTGCGCCATGACGTGGATCTGCGCGCCTTTGCCTCCGAGGACTTCTCAGCACTTCCGCTGGACGACGCCAAGCGAGTGTTAATGGTCTGCCTTGATGCCAACCACCTCTATGTCAATCTCGGCTCCCTTGGTGATGCGGACTTTGACATCTCCGACGAAGATGCCAGTGCGACCCGCTCTTTCTATGAGCTGGACCAATGAGCCAGACGCTAAACGACAAGCTGAACGGGGCGGTTGAACTCGGGCTGCTCAAGAAGGACATCCCGGACCACATAACAGGCAACATAGCGGGCAAAATCAGGTTGCGGCCCTATCAGGTCACGGCGCTGGAGCGCTGGCTTTACTACATCGAAGACTTCCCGCAGCGCCCGACCAATCCGCACCTGCTGTTCCATATGGCTACGGGCAGCGGCAAGACGGTGCTGATGGCCGCGTTGATACTTGACCTCTACCGGCGCGGCTACCGCAACTTCCTATTCTTCGTGAACTCCGCTCAGATTATCGAGAAGACCAAGGACAACTTCCTGAACCCGGCATCCGCCAAGCATCTGTTTGCGCCTACGGTGCGGATTGACGACAAGACGGTGGACATCCGTGCAGTCGATACGTTCGACGCGGTGAGCGGAGATGCGATCAACATCCACTTCACCACCATTCAGAGGCTTCACACCCGCATGCAAGCCCCGAAAGAGAACGCCGTCACCATCGAGGACTTCCGCGAATACAAGGTGGTGATGATCTCGGACGAAGCGCACCACCTGAACGCCGAGACCAAGAAGACGCTGACTAAGAGCGAGGCGGAGGAGAAGGCTAGTTGGGAAGGCACGGTGAGTGAGATTTTCGGCCAGCACCCTGAGAACATGCTGTTGGAGTTTACTGCAACCGTGGACCTCAGCCACGAGGCGATCCGCTCGAAGTATCACGACAAAATTCTGTACGATTATTCCCTCCGGCAATTCCGAGAAGACGGCTATTCCAAGGACATCGAGTTGCGACAGGCCGACTTGCCGCCCGACGATCGGATGATGCAGGCGATGGTGCTGAGCCAATATCGCCGCAAAGTGGCTGAAGCGCACGGGCTGCACTGCAAGCCCGTTATCCTGATGAAGTCGAAGACGATCAAGGAAAGCGCTGACAACGAAGCGGCCTTCGGCGCGATGGTGGCGGGATTGTCCGGTGATGCACTGGACGCGCTCAGGGCGGCCTGTGGCGGCGATGAGACGCTTTCACGGGCCTTTGCCTATATCATGGATGAAAGGGGCCTCAGCGGCCCGGATTTCGCCCGTGAGCTACAGGGCGACTTTGGTCGTGAGAAGGCGGTGAACGTCAACAATCCGACTGATCTCGAAAGAAGACAGATACAGTTGAACGCGCTTGAAGACCGGGACAACGAGATACGGGTGATTTTTGCCGTCGATAAGCTGAATGAGGGCTGGGATGTTCTGAACCTATTCGACATCGTGCGGCTTTACGACACCCGTGACGGCAAGGCGAACAAGGTCGGCAAGACCACCATGGCTGAGGCACAGTTGATCGGGCGCGGGGCGCGATATTTCCCCTTCATGGCACCGGATCAGCCCGAGGCGGAGCGAGAGAAGCGCAAGTACGACAACGCGATGGACAACCCCTGCGCATATTGGAGGAACTGCACTATCACTGTTCCCACAACCCCAAGTACATCCAAGACATCCGCAACGCTCTGCGCGAAACCGGCATGCTGGACGAAACCGCCCGCACGGTGCGGCTACGGTTGAAGGACAGTTTCAAGCAGACTTCCCTGTATGCCGGGGAATATGTCTGGATGAACGACCGGAAGAAGAACACGCGCGATGGGGTGGCCGGACTGGATGCCTACAAAATCGAAGGTAGCTTCACCTATCCCAGCTTGATGACGGGTCGGGTAACGGAAGCCTCAGCCTTCGGCGGTGGCCAGTTGACGTTGAAGCCGTCGAACAAGGAGCCTGTGGCGCGCGACTTCAAGCTGGGGACTTCGGCAGGGCGATACTGAGCTTTGCAATGGACGCGAACGACTTCTTTCATTTCACCAGTCTGAAAACATACTTCCCACAACTTGCCAGCGCATCGCAGTTTGTGACCTCTGACGCCTATTTGGGCGGCGTGACGGTAAACGTGCGCGGCTTGCTGGATGACTTGGCCCACCTTACCGCAAGACAAAAGCTAGATATCACGCAGTACGTGCTGCACGAGATCGAAAGCGGTGTGAAACGCGAAAGCGTCGAATACATCGGCACCAAAGACTTCAAGCCGTACCCCATTAAGGACCGTTTCACCGACAAGATACTGAAACTGCGGATCGAAGGCGAAACCGGTCTAAGCTGGACCGAAAGCAACGTGCCCGGACTGGATCAGATCGACTTGAGCGGCAAGGACTGGCACGCCTATGAAGACAGCTACGGCACCGATCAGGAAAAGCACTTCATCAAGTATATGCACGATCAGGAAGCCCGGTTGCGCGGTATCTATGACGACTTCTACCTGTTGAGGAACGAGAAAGCGGTGAAGCTGTACGACTTCGAGAAAGGGCGTGCTTTCGAGCCGGACTTCGTTCTATTTCTGAGGAAGAAGGAGCAAGACGCCGGCACGATATTGCAGCTGTTCATCGAGCCAAAAGGTGAGAAGTGGCACAAGGACGACAAGTGGAAACAGGACTTCCTTGCACAAGTGAAAAACAAGGCCAGGCTTGAGACGGTGTTCCAAGGCCGAGACTATACCGTTCTTGGACTGCCCTTCTTCAATGAAGCAGGGCAAACTAATACCGACTTCAAAGCGGCGTTCGAGACTGAGGCGCTGGGCGCATAGCCCGGTTCCATCTGTCACCTGTCTAAATGTGTGGGATGGGTGGTCTAAAGAAAGGCCCGCCCGCCCCCACTACCGGGGCAAATAAGCGGGTTCAGTTTGGCTCTCAGTCCGACATCTTGGTCAACCTGTCCACGATCTCTGTCGGATCGAAACCCAGTACTTCACCCAGCTTGACCAGTTCCACGACATCCACGCGACGCTGACCGCTTTCTAGCCGTGCGATGAAGGACTGATAGACCTTCATCCGCTCCGCAAGTTCCACCTGCTTCAAGCCTGCCTCGCTCCGCTTCTCGATGAGATAGCGGATAAGAGCATCATGCCTTTGATCTCCGAGAGTTTTAGGCATGAACGCCCCATGCAGTTGCACTGGGCGCGTTGACTATATCCAAAATCCGGGTATCTAAAAATCAGATATGTGGTGCGTACTCCTGCGCACCTTCGGGGCGGTGCGTGGCGTCTCGGTAGGAATGGGACGTGCCAATGCGACCTAACGAGAAGTCACCCGATCATCATGTTGCCTGCGGTGCCGCGACGGAGGGCTTTGCCGCTGCAAGCGCCAGCCTTGCAGTTGTGGGGCGCTACTGGTGGAACATGCAGATGCGCCTGCTGATTGCTACGGGCATGATGCGGCTTTTCAGGGCGCAGTGGTGGCTCTTCATCGTGGTCGGTTTCGCCCTGTTGGCCTTCGTGTTTCCGCTCGGGGTCGCCTTCGTCGTGAGCGCCTTCTGTGCAGGGCCGATGAACCCAAAGGCCGAGAGCGACTATCTTGTGCCGCTAAAGCGTGATGATATTGCTGCATCGGTTGATGCCACGGTAGAACAATCTGCGGGTTTGGGCGATCCTGATCTGTCGGATGTCCTTGAGGCTGTGACAAGCGCCGCCAGCCTGCATCATATAGGCTTCTTGCGCGCCCTTGGTCGGGACGTGGACGATGCCGAGTTTGCAGCCGCTGCGCTTGGGGCGCTTGACGGGACCTTGCAGGCTCACAAGGCCAAGGTGCCAAATCCCGACATGCAGGCCATGGGGGTCGCATTCATAGCAAGCCAACTCAAAGACCTTGGTCGAATGGAGAAATTCGACCCGGAGCGTACCGCCGACCTTGCTTTGACGGCAATGTCATCCGAAGCATTGGAAGGTATCCGCATTGAGGCGGGTCGCTTCTCCTATGGAATGGAGGGGCTGTGGAGCGGCGCCATGCGGACCGGCCCCGCCGCTGTCTGAGGATCGGGCCAGTTACCTCAGTCGATGGCGAAGCGGTCAATGGCGTCCTTGAGTTGAGGCAGGGTATACCCCTCGCGGAAATAGACCTCTTGAGTGACGCCAGACCGGGCATGGCCCACGATGCACTGGATGATCGGTTCCGGCACGTTTGCTTGGCCCAGTCGCGTCACAACCGTGTGCCGCAGGCTGTGAAAGACCAGCCCCGATTGCTTGATGCCCAGCTTCGGCAAGAAGCTCTCATTGCACCATCGGCCCAAGTTGCGGCCATAGCCGCCGTTGGCATGGTAGCTGTAATCTGGGAACAGGCGCGCGCTGCCCCGGCGGCTGTCCACGAAGTCGAGAAAGCCAAGACGGATCAATTCAGCGTGCAGTGGCACCTTCCGCCTACCAGCCTGTGATTTCACGCTCTTGGTATCGTTGCCTTCGTCCGTGATATTCAGAAACCACAGCCCGCCGTCCTGCTGAACATCGCCAATGTCGAGTTGGCAAATCTCGTTCAAGCGCGCCCCGCTGAACATACCCAGAAGCATGCCCCACTTGTGGCT
Organism: Thioclava electrotropha; assembly: GCF_002085925.2. Lineage (NCBI taxonomy): Bacteria > Pseudomonadati > Pseudomonadota > Alphaproteobacteria > Rhodobacterales > Paracoccaceae > Thioclava > Thioclava sediminum. The sequence continues at coordinate 3,779,191 of NZ_CP053562.1, read as the reverse complement.
GTCATTGCGCACCAGCCCGGACGGGTTGTCCGTCAACTCGGTGTAGAGGTGGCGTGTCTGTTCGTGTGAGAAGGGCTTGCGCTCGGTGTCGCTGTTCTTGGCTTTGGCCACCTTCATCTTGTCGAACAGGACGTGCGGTGCATACCCGTGCCGTTCCGCCCAGTCGAAGAACATCTTGAACATCTGGATATGGCTGTTGATCGTCTTGGGGGAGATTTTCGGGTGTCCCGGTTCCTTGGTGACCTGCATCAGCGGCATGGCCTTCAACTTGGGCTTGGTGTTCCGGCTTGCCGGAAGGGCCTGCAACACCTTTTTCACCTCGTTCGCATCCTGTTTCGTGATCGTGGCAAGCAGCCGGTCTCGTCCAAAGTATTCGATGAGGATGTTCAGGTAAGCCCGGTTTTGACCGGTGGTCTTGTCAGCCCACTGGCGGGAATGCTCGGTGATGAAGTCATCCACCGCCGTGCCCAGCGATGATGAAGCCAACAAGGCGGCTGGAGGGGCCGCAGGAGGGGCTGGAGCATCGTCGTAGGAGTAGCGCTCAAGGCGCTCAGCGGCTTCCAGAACGCGCCTGAGCATATCCCGGCGGCCCTTCCTTAGCTCCGTCGCAATCCGGGGCAGGCTGGCGTCCCAATCGGCATCAGATACGTCCATCTTCGTCTTGAAGCGCGCGACCGGAAGCCAGATGGGGTGTGCGCTGTCTATGTCCATGAAACTCTCATGGTCCAGCACTTCTTCTCGGGCGGCTGCCAAGGCGTTCTGCGACAGGCCGCGCCGGTCCAGCCAGTCAAGGTACTGATCTAGTTGCGCCTTGAAGTAGGCTTGCACCTTTTCGCGTATCTCGCTTTGCCTTAGTCCCGCCAATGCCGTGCTCTCGCTTAGAATGCGTCCGCAGGATGCAAGGTGACGTGCTATGTCGCCAGCTCGATCCGGGCATCTCGTTCTAAGGGAGATGCGAACGGTAGTTCTTTTTCCTTCTATGAATGAAGGAATAGGCCAGCGGAAGTAGTAAATCCCGTGTCTTGAACGGCTTAGATAGGATGACAGCATCATAGGGTGTGTGTCCCACTTTGTGTCACACTCGACTGCTAAGCCGATAACCCTATGATTTAGAAAGAAATGGAGGCGAGTACCGGAATCGAACCGGTGTACACGGATTTGCAATCCGGGAAGAAAACGTTGCTTTTCAATGGGTAAGTGTTTCAAAAAGTCACGGACAGATCGTGAACCATTCGTGAAAGTTTCAAACGCAAAATTGGCGCCACTGACGCCTTCAGAGCGGAAGAAGACGCACCCGTGCCTTGTTCGGAGTAGCCGCATCCAGACACTTTCTATTGCGTGTCTTTAGGCACGACGTGGTCTTTTGCTTAGCTTCGCTTGGTTTTCTAGAACTTAAATGCTCGAGCTGCGCACAGCGGTTACGAAGACGTTGCGCTTCGCCGTCCTCGCCTCAACGACCCTGACGGCCGATTACACGTTAAGTGGCGGATAGACGCATTCCGCAAGCGAACTGCGGTTGCGATCGGCAATGAAGGCGGTCTCGGCAGCGGCCCGGCGCGCCTTGAGGCGGCAGTGCGGCGCCAATGTGCAGGCGGCGCTCCCGGACAGGAAACACTCGACCAGAGCCTGGTCTGCCTCGAGATAGGCGACGACGTCGCCCAGAAGGATCTCTTCAGGCCGCCGCGCGAGCACCGCACCGCCGCCGCCGCCGCGTCGCGTTTCCAGATAGCCAGCAGCCGACAGTGACGAGATCACCTTTGCCAGATGATTGCGTGAAATACGGAACTCTTCCGCCAGCTCCGCGGTGGTGAACGGTCGATCAGGGGTGCTGGCCATCCCCATGAGGACGCGTAGTCCGAAGTCGGTGAAGGAGGTGAGACGCAAATGCAGCTTCGCGATTTGGTATTTGCAATGCGCATTAAGTGAGTGTAATGCGTAATCCAAATACTAATTACCTAGAGAATCCGCAATCTAGAAAGCCTAGCCATGATTTCCGCTCGCGGAAAATCTCGACGAAAGCAGCAGCCTCGAGAACGAGGGGCTCTTTTCACGGATCGAGGCGGCCATGCACTCGCTGGGACAAAAAACGGCAAGACGATGATCCACTCACTCCCTTCCATCATTTTCGCCCGGCCTTCCCGGCTCGGATCGCCTGCGCGCGCCACTAGAAAGCTCCAGTCATGAGCGCGGGCGACGACACACTCCCGCGCGCTGCCGACCCAGGCACGTCCGTGCTCGCTCGCCTCTCATGCTTGATCGTGCAACCCGTCCTGACCCGCGTGGTCAGGCGCGTCGCCAAACAGCATCCGTCGCTTTTCTCGCGGCTCGGTCCACATCAGGGGACCGATTTCGTAATCGATCCGGTGGAACTGCCCTTTGCCCTGCACCTGCGACCAGATCCGCAAGCGCTGGTGTTCCGGGCCGTCGCGCGCAATGCGGCGCCCGAAGCGGGAGCCACAATTCGGGGGAAGTTCATGCTGCTTCTGGAGTTGGTCGATTCCGAAGAGGATGGAGATGCCGCTTTCTTCTCCCGCGACCTGGAAGTCACGGGCGACACCGAAGCTGTCGTGCGGCTTCGCAATGCACTCGACGATGTCGATGGATCCATCGCCGAGGAAACCGCTGGAATGTTCGGCCCTGCTGGCCGCGCCATTCTGGCAAGGCTACGCCGCGCCTATCCAACGTGAAGAAAGGACCCCTCTTCCCATGAGCCTCGCCGAACTGATCTGCCCGGCCGGCACGCCCGCCGCCCTGCGCACCGCCGTCGATGCCGGCGCCGATGCGGTTTACTGCGGCTTTCAGGATGCCACCAACGCACGCAACTTTCCCGGACTGAATTTCACCCCGGACGAACTGGCCGCTTCGGTCGCCTACGCGCATGACAAGGGCACCAAGGTGTTGCTCGCTTTGAACACCTACCCGCCTGCGGGCAAGGTCGATCTGTGGCGACAAGCCGCTGATACAGGCGCGCTGCTTGGGGTCGATGCTTTCATCGTCGCGGATATGGGCGTGGCAGACTATATCGCGCGCACCCATCCCGGTGTTCGTCTGCACCTGTCAGTTCAGGCCGCCGCCTCCAGTCCCGAGGCGATCCGGTATTATTGCGAGAATTTCGCGGTGAAACGCGTCGTGCTGCCGCGCATCCTGACGATCCCCGAGATCCGTGAAATCCGCAAGGAAATTCCCTGTGAGATCGAGACCTTCATCTTCGGTAATCACGGGCTGATGGTCGAAGGACGGTGCAGCCTGACCAACTACCTCACCGGGCAATCGACCAACATGGACGGGGTGTGCTCTCCGGCCTCGGACGTGGAATACAAGCGCCACACGGATGACTCTATGTCCTCGCAACTCGCGGGTTTCACTATCGACTGCTTCGGGGCAGACGAAAAGGCAGGCTACCCGACAATCTGCAAGGGGCGCTATACGGCGCCGCACCGCTCCGAGCCATATTATGCCTTCGAGGTGCCGATCAGCCTGAACCTTTCCCGGCTGCTTCCCGACCTGATCGACGCCGGTGTTCACGCCTTTAAGATCGAAGGTCGCCAGCGATCGAAGAGTTATGTCCGAGGTGTGGTGTCGGCCTTCCGGCAGGCCGTTGATGACATCCGCGCGGGTCGAGAGGCGAATATCGCCGATCTGGTCGCCCTGACCGAGGGCCAGAAACAGACCCAGGGCGCGTTCGAGACAAAGAAATGGCGGTAAACGACATGACGAATCTGACCCTGGGCCCCATCGCCTATCACTGGTCCACCCAGACGCGGCGCGACTTCTACGCTCGTGTCGCCGACGAGGCGCCGATTGACGAGGTCTATCTGGGCGAGGTCATCTGCTCGAAGCGCGCGCCGTTTCACGAGGCCGACCTGCCTGCCACGATCGAACGGCTGGAACGCGGTGGCAAGACGGTGATCCTGTCGTCGCTGGCCGAGGTGATGTTGAGACGCGAACGCAAGGCGACAGCCGATCTGGCCGCCATGGAAGCGCCAGAGATCGAGATCAATAACGCGGCGGGCCTGTTTGCACGAGGCAAGCGCCCGCACCGCATCGGTCCGTTCATGAACGCCTATAATGAGGCGACCATCGCCTGGATGGCGGGCCGGGGTGCGACGCATGTCTGCCTGCCGACCGAAATGCCTGCCCCGGCGATTGCTGCGGCCGCTGCGGCGGCGCGCGAGCTTGGGCTGGGGGTGGAAGTGCAGGTGTTTGGCCGTGCTTCGCTTGCGGTGTCTGCACGATGCTATCATGCGCGCGCCCATGGCCGGACCAAGGATAACTGCCAATTCGTGTGCGAAGAGGACGCGGACGGCATGCCCTTACGCACCACAGACGACCGCCCGATCCTTCGCGTGAACGGTATTCAGACCCAGTCGGAAAGCTACATCGGCCTGTTGCCCGAAGCTGGACAGATGATCGTAAACGACGTCACCCATTTTCGGCTGATGCCACAGGCGGTGGATATGGTTGCGGTGGCTACGACGTTCCGCAACGTTCTGGATGGCACCCACAGCTTGATCGACGGTGAACAAGCGTTGCGCAAACTTTGCGACGGGATTTCGTTCTCCAACGGGTTCTATCACGGTCAAGCGGGGTATCGGCGCATTGCTGCTGCCGCGGCAAACTAATCGCGACAAGGGCGCGATAGCTAATTTCGGACTTTCGAGATTCAGGGACCTGGCCGTAGACCTTTGCATTTCTAAACTCGCCGCGGCGACGAAGGGAACGCTTTCTTACGCCTTGCTTTACGGTAGTGAACCGGCATCGCCGAGATCAGTTGGTTCGAGTTCTCCCGGGTCCGGCGCAGCGCGCGACTTCACTGGTTTTGGTGGAGGCGCCTGCCATGCTTTTAGATTTGCTCCCACAAGATCGTAAAACTCTGGAACGATACGCTCAATGTCTTCGATAACAGTCCTTCGGCCTCCGAAACGCTTTCCGAGCCCTTCGATCATCAATATCTCAAATCCATGGGGAACGAGGTCCAAATTGTCGGTCTGAATTAGTTCCGGTTCTTCGCGTAGGAGCGAAATGGGCTTCATGGTTGGAGGGCAACGGCCCGGCCAAAGAGCGCGAACAAAAATCCGCTCGTCATTTTGGGGAAGCATCCTCAGCAGCCAATTGAGCCGCGCCTTTGTTGACTTTCGATCAGTCGGCGCTTTGACAGTCATCGAAACTGACACGGTTTTGCGCGCAATATCTGCACAGAGGTCGATATCTGATGCGCAATCTGGAACCCGGAGCTTCGAGGTCAGCATATGCGTTTCGACGATCGAGCTTATTTGCTCCTTCAATCTTGCTGCAGGATCTTCCCGGAGTTTGCGTTCAACGATGCTGTCAACGCGTGTCCCTACATGGCTCGACATGTGTAGGCATAGGTCGCGTTCTTCGGCGATCCAACTCGCGGCAGACGCTTCAACCTCAGAAGACGATTTCTTCAGCTTTTCGTCATTCGCGACCGATTGGACGATGTCTTTCCATTGAGCTGCCATTTGTGTGAAGCGTTCAACGCCAGTAGCTGGATGAGCCAAGAAGTCATTGAGCTGCGCCAAGAGATAGGACTGTTCAGTATCATCGACAGCGTTCTGATAACCGAGAATTTCGCAGATCGTGGCAAGCCAGGTCCAGGACCAGTGAAAAAGTGAAACCCTGCGCAGAAGTGTCTTCGGGAGATTCACAGGGGAATGATCCGCCCGAGATACAAACTGATTTGAGACGGTAATAACCGCGTCGATCCCTTGGGCCCGAGCAATCTCGACGTAACGTTGCACCTGCTCGACATCGAGATCGTTTTTGCCGATTTTCGCCTCGATCAAAGCAGACCATCGCGTGCGTCCGGTGTCGATTACAATCAATCCGTCGGGCCGGCAGTTCGCAAAATCTTTTTCCCGAAAAACTACCTCCGTGAAGGCTTGAACCTTGGTGCGTTTCCCAACGCGCACGCCGGTTGAAGCTAAGACTTCCTGCGCCAGCGCGGGGATTTGCGTCATCACAGCGAGGAATATCGAGGCCACACGTTTTTCCTTACTCGTTTCGGCAAGGACCGGGAATAAACGTGCCTCATCACCGCTTGAGAGGAAATCAGGTAATTCTTTCATCACTAGCTCTCCGAGAAATGTATTCAAAGGCTAGCAACTCGAAATCGAACCGTCTACTTTCCTGATTTTCAGGCAGTGGGCTGGCGATTGTGGGCTTTCCAAACTGTTCTAGATTAGAATTTCGGATCGAGGAGTGGCCATCCGCTGCACACGGCAGCGATGGCGACTATCTGCTGTGAGCAGCCTCTGGGGCAATAGGGGCGGATTCCGGTCGTTCGCTGCAGACGCAAACCGCTTTAGCCGCCAGATCGAAAGAGGATGTTCAACTCGAACCATTTCCCGAAATTGCGCCGCGCCGCGGCAAGGCGGCTTCGGGCCCGGAGCTCCATCCCAGCCATTTCAAGTCAGAGATTTGATGGGCAGCCCTGCTTGATCGCACAGGCCGGGAAAATTCAGCCGAGCCAGCCAAAATCTGTAAACACGCTGTCATAAAATAGACTTCGATGCGCGGAACACTCTTCGCGCATAGACCCGCGAGAGCAGATCAAAAGCTCAACACTCGCCTGGAACGCCACTGGTCAAGCCGAGCATCGTCGCATGCCACGCAGCCTCCGCCCGCGAGGAAATGCCGAGTTTCTTGTAAATGGACTTGATGTGGGTGGCGACCGTATTGCCGGACAAGCCCAACAGGGCCGAAACATCGGAATTGCGCATGCCACGCCCAATGAGGGCAAGAACCTCTCTTTCTCGTGCCGTCAAGACTTCCTCGTCGCCGACAGCTGGGCCCGTGCGTCGAAAATGCTCAATGATGCGACGTGCAACCGGCGGCGAAAGCGCCGGAATGCCCTGAGACAGTTGCGACAGCTGGAGGATGACCAGCTCGGCGGGTTGTTCCTTGAGAATGTAGCCATCCGCCCCCGCAGAGAGCGCTGCAACGATGTTTTCGTCACCTCCCAGAACGGTGGTGACCACATAGAGCCCCCGCGTGGACCGGGTCCGCAGGGCGCGCAACACGTCAATGCCGCTCCCGTCGGGCAGCTTCAGGTCGATCAGGGCCAAATCATAGTCATTCTGACCTGCCGCCGATAACCCCGCCTGGCAGGTTGCGGCCAGGTCGATCTGAAGCGGGCCGGGAAAGGAGGCCTGTGCGATGTCGTGCAGCCACGTCCGCGCTTCCGCCAAATCTTCAAGGATCAAGGCGCGCATCATTCAAATTTCCCCCAGAAGTTCGAGCTGCCCCGAGGCCTTGAGCCCCGGCGCCGCATCCTCGAAAGCAATATGCCCCCCCAGGGCCAGGATTCGAGCGTTGATATTGGCAAGCCCGTGGCCCTGATCTGGCGCCTCGGCCGGCAGGCCGACACCATCATCGCGCACCGTGAACCGAAGTGTGCCGTTCCGATACGTAAGCCGCACATCGAGGCTGCGGCCCTTCGAATGGCGTAGGGCATTGCTCACCAACTCCCGCAGAACAGACCGAAAGCCATGCGCCGCACCGGAGGCGACGAAGGCGGCCTCGTCGTCACAGGTCGTGTCCCATGTCAGCCGGATATTGGCAAATTCCAGACGCTCGGAGGTTTCCAGCCGCAGATCCGCGAGCAGATCCCCGATGCTCAGGCCGCCGCGCGCCGCGTTCTTCACGATGTCGCGCATGTCGGCAATCGTGTCTCGAATAAGCGTGTCCTTGCGCTGGTCCGTCTTGCTGTGTAGCGCCGAAAGCAATTGCGCCCCGAGATTGTCGTGCAAGTCGCGCGCGATGCGGATGCGTTCGTCCTGCATTCCGCTGCTATAGGCATTCCGGCTGCTGATCGCATGGGCCAGCATGGTGTGGATTTCGGTGGCGAAACGCTGGTCTTCCAGATTAAAAAGGGCGCGTCCAGTCCTTGCATAGGACAGGCGCAGCGGATCAAGCTCGGACACCCCAGGAATGATCAGCGAGACGCCTTCATTGACCAGCCGCGGATGCGATTGTTCGGAGCCGGTATCGATGGCGATTTCAAGCGGTTCAAAGCAGTCACGTAGCACCTGTTGCCATTTTCCCTGCCGCAACTCGTGGGGCGCGAGCGCCACGTCCACGATCCTGTTGAAGATTGCATCGCGCGGCATCCGGCTTTTTGGCGTAAGCCAGACTGCGAGCCTTTCGCGCAACGGTAGATAGATCCACGCAATCGCCGCCAGCGACAGCGCGAAGGCCGCCGGACGGCTAAGCGAGACAACGTAGATCAGCACCGCATCAATCATCACCAAAAGCGCCACGGCACCGAAATAGAACACCAACCGAAACGTCACGCGATCGAGATCGAAAAGCTGATACCGGGCCACGCCTGCCGCGACGCCCATAAATAGAAGCGCGAAGAGGGCAAAGGCATAACCTTGCGACAAGACCGGTTCGGCGGAGAACAGGGGCGGCACGAGAATAAACAGGACGAAGCCCCCCGCCCCCGCTCCGACCGACAGCGCGAACCAACGCACGGCAGCCCTCGCGGCCGGGTCTCCGGCGGTCTTTACGAATTGAGCGATGCCCGCCAGCACGATGGCCAGCATCAGCAGAACCGCCGGAAGATGAAAAAGTTCTGCTGGTCCAAGCGGGAGGGCGCGTGCCGTCTCCACCACCCAGACCCCGGCGAAGAAGACGGTAAGCCCCCACAACAGCCGCATGGACACCAGCCTGACCGGGTAGACGAGCAGCAAAGACAGCATCGCAACCCCGAACATCAGGGCCCCGGCGTGGTTGAGGGCGCCAAGCCACCGGAACAGGGCCCCCGGAAGGGCCAGTTCCCGTGTCGAATAAAGCGCCGCCGCAAAGGCGGACAGCATGACCCCGCCCCCCGCGATGGCAAGCAGCCGCGCGGGCAACTGGCCCCGGCGCAGGCTCAGCACCCAGACCCCGATCATCGCGCTGACCATGCCCGACAGGATCTGCACCCAGAACACGGGCGGAAGGCTGGTGATCGGGCGGCTTGACCGGGGCACGACGGTGAAACGCGCCGCATCGTCTCCGCCGGTTTCAAGAATGACCTGCGGTGCGCGGATAAGCGTGTTCAGCTTCTGCTGGCGGTCGAGGAACATCCGCATCGCGACGAAGTCCTCCGCCACGTCCGGCTCCTCGACCATGTCGAAGGCAACCAGTGGCATGCCCGAAAGCGCCACGAGGGGCGCCCCGACGAGACTTGGTGGAAGAACCTGTGACGCCGGTCCGTCCGGGGCGATGGCCCGGATCATCACCGCACGCGCCTCGGCTCCCGTTTCCGGCTCAGCTGAAAGGCGCAGGCCCATCCATGGCTGCGCCAGAGCCACGAAAACCGTGAGCGCCGCGATCAAAGCGCACAGAACCGCAGTGCCGATCAAAATCCTGACCGGCGTAAATCGTCGTGCCAAGTCGTTCTCCGCCGTCCGCGCCTCATGAAGTTGCACTTGAAAAAGACAAGCTCGCCAGAGGCTTCTCACCTGTTCAAGTGATACCCACACCAACCAAACAAACTTAGTGTCGCCTTAGCAAGGGATTTGAATACGGGACGAAATAAAATGACAACCATCGGTAAACGGCGCCGGTTCATGGGGACTTCGGCGCTTCTGTCCGTGTGTCTTCCTTTCTGCAATCCGGCGTTTGCAGACGTGAACACGCAACTCGAAACCATCACCCCGGCGGAGGATACGCGCGCCTACTACGGGGACACGCCTGATCCACGGGACGAGAACTACAGCTACAGGTTGACCCACGAGGCCGTCGTGGGCGGGATGACAGCGGACGGCAACGCGTTCGTGGGAACCGTTTACCGCAACTACTCGAACGCCATCTACGCCGGGTTCGAATGGACCGAGACGGGCGGCGTCGGGCCTGCGGGAAATGCCGCCGCCACGACCCCCTCCGAGGCCTATTACTACTTCACGGCGAACGACATTTCGGCAGACGGATCCGTTATCGTCGGCAAGGCCGCAGGCGGCATTTCAAATCATCCAGGGGTTCAGCGCGCCTATCGATGGACGGCTGCGGAAGGGTATCAGGATCTTGGCACCGTGGATCGGACGGCCACGTTCGGCCAGTCCGATGCCCGCGCCGTTTCCGGCGACGGCCGCACCGTCGTCGGCTATGACCGCGCGCTAAATGGCAGCGAAACGGCGTTTCGATGGACGCAAGAAACCGGCATGGTCAGCCTTGGTTTTCTACCCGGACGCACCTCTTCCGGAAATGACTGGGCGCGTGGCGCGTCTTGGGATGGCAGCGTGATTGTCGGACAGGCAACCGGCGCCCCCGAGGGCTCCTTTGGCGCCAGCGCCCTGAAACCGTTCCGCTGGACCGAGGCAACGGGGATGGAACAGTTGTCGATCCCGGCAGGCAACAACCCCTACGCGCTCGATACAGGTTACGCCAGCGACGTGTCGTGGGACGGGCGCGTGATCGTCGGCGCGATGCAGCCGGGCGGCGTCTATGGTCATCGCGCCGTGCGCTGGACCGACGGCACCATGGCCTTGCTGGGCACGCTGCCCGAGGTAGAGGCGGCCCAGGCGGCGGACATCTCCGAAGCGCTCGGTGTGTCCGGCAATGGCGACGTCATCGTCGGCTTGGTGAATGGCTTCGACAGCCGCACCCATGGCTTCCGCTGGACCGAAGACGGCGGGATGCAGACTGTCGAGGACTGGCTACGCGACAGTGGCGCGACGATTGACGCATCAGTTCCCGGCAGCTCCGAAATCACGCTGACGGCAGTCTCGACCAATGCGGACGGATCGGTCGTCGTCGGGATCACCCGCGACAGCGAGACCTATATCGCCCGTGGTAACGGAACAGGCTCTGCCGCCCTGCCCGGCTCTGGCGACACCGGCGGAGGTGACACCGGCGGAGGCGATACCGGCGGAGGCGACACCGGCGGAGGTGGCACCGGCGGCGGCGACACCGGCGGCGGCGACACCGGCGGAGGTGACACCGGCGGAGGCAATACCGGCGGAGGCGACACCGGCGGAGGTGGCACCGGCGGCGGCGACACCGGGGGCGGCGACACTGGCGGAGGCGATACCGGCGGAGGCAATACCGGCGGCGGCGTGGGCATCATTACGGTTTCCAGCCTGGGTTCCAGCCTCGCGACGACCGGTGCCGCAAATACGACGACGACCCGCAGCCTCGGTGTCATCGTCAATGGCGCAGGCTCGCGTCCGCTTGACCGACGTGTCGAACAGGGGCGCTCCATCTTCTGGACGGGCGGCGATTGGGGAACGGACCAGATCGACGGCAAGGACGGTCGCTTTGGTCTTGGTGAGGTCGGCTTTGGCCATAACTTCGGCGCGTTTCAGCTGAACGGCGTGGTCGGCACGATTGCCAATCATCAAGACGCGATCCTTGGCGGGAAAACCGAAACCCGCGCCACCTATGTCAAGCTCGAAGCTCTGCGCCAGTTGAGCGGCACGGACGACCGCGGGCTTTGGGCCGCGTTCACGGCCTCGGGTCTGTGGGGCACGGCCGAGCTTACGCGCGGCTATCTCGTGGGCGGCGGCGCGCTCGACACGTCTCGAGGCAAAACGGATGTCGAAGCCTACGGGATCCGCGCTCGCCTCCAATACGAGAACATCGTGCCGATGATCTCTCCCTATGGCGAGCTTTCGCACTCCAAGTCATGTCTTGACGCATATAGCGAAAGCGGGGGCGCATTCCCGGCCGCCTTCGACCGGCTCTGCGACGAGGCAACGGAACTTCGGCTCGGTTTCGATGCGGAAGTGCCTTTGTCCAGCAGGATCAACCTGCTCGGCACGCTTGAAGGGGTTCACCGTTTTCAGGACAGCGGCTCTAGCGTGACGGGCGAAGTGATCGGCATCGGCGCCTTCGACCTGGGTGCGCCGGATTACCAACAGGACTGGCTGCGCGCCGGCCTGGGTATTTCTGCGGATCTTGGTGGATCGAAACTCAGCATCATTGCTAACGGCACCACCAAAGGTGAAGCGGCAGATGCGTGGATCGCCGCGAACTGGAGCATCAAGTTCTGAGACACGATAGCACAGTCGGCCAGACACCTTTGCGCCGACTGTGCGTCCCTCTAATGGCATGTGTGAATGCGTTTTCATCGGCTATGAGCCGTCGAACGGCTCTGTGCGCACAGCATCGTTACGCCGAACCTGATGTCGTGCGAGCTGCGAATTGCAGGAAGGTCCGACTTGTGGCGCTATCCAACCCAAAAATGCGGCAAGACGCACGAACGACGTCTTCTGGCCGTCCTCGCCAGATGATCGCCTCGCCCAGGTGGGCTGATCCCCGCAGCGCTCTATGACCGGTTCGAGCCCCTTTTGACCGTGATCCAATACGCGGATAAAGGGAGGTAACGAAAATGCATTCGACTGGCTGCGGGGCGTGCCTGTCGGGAGGTGTGTGAATGGACGACAATCCAGCCATCGGACAATGCCTGTGCGGCGCCGTGAAATTCCGCATATCGGGAAAGTTCGAGAGCTTTTTCCTGTGCCACTGCGCCCGTTGCCGCAAGGACAGCGGGTCGGCCCACTCGGCAAACCTGTTTTCGTCCACGGCCAAAATTACATGGATATCAGGTGAGGAAAACATCAAGACGTTCCGGCTCCCCGGTTCACGCCACGTGAAGAGCTTTTGCTCCGACTGCGGGGCCGCGCTGCCTGTTTCCCAACCGGAGGTTGATTTGCTTGTGGTGCCAGCAGGATCGCTTGACAGCCGGATCGACATGCGACCCAATGCGCATATCTACTGTTCCAGTCGCGCGATTTGGGACAACGACCTGGCCTCCATTGAGAGTATCGACGGGCTTCCCGGCTGAACGGTCGCGCCGATAATGCATCTCGGACAACAACCAGACGACAAGGGCGCGACCGTCGGCTTCGTCTCGCACACCGACGTTTTAATCGAAAAGTGCTGCTCGGCACGTGAACGGCTGCCTCGAGGGGCCGCACCGCAGCATTCGGACCGCGATGCCAGGGTCGGCTCAGGGCCGAGAGCGTCGATACGGTCGGGCGAGTCTCACGACAGGTTTGCCGCGACGCCGCATGGCCGCTTCGAGCCCAAAGTTGCTGCAATTTTCATGGCGGGTTAGCCTACGAGCGGACCAATATCCGCCTTTGGGAGACACAACCAGTGAATTGGAAACCTGTAGATTACCCTTCAATGAGCCCCTATTTGATTTGCGCTGATGGGGATGAAATGATTACTTTCGTGGAGCAAGTCTTCGGAGGAAAGCTTCAGCGACGCTTCAATCGACCGGATGGATCATTGATGCATGCGGAAGTCCGGATTGACGACAGCATTTTGATGATCGGCGGAGGAGCAACCTCAGCCCAGCAAGTCGCGCCGCACATCCATGTTTATGTTCCAGATGCCTGCGAAGTTTTTGACCGAGCCGTTGCCGCGGGAGCAACTATCGTTCAGGAACCTCAGAGAAAGCGGGACGATGATGACCTACGGGGAGGCGTCCAGGACGCCTCCGGGACGACGTGGTGGATCGCGTCTCAATAGCCACGTCGGTAGAAATTTGTCTTAGCGCAACAATCGCTTCTCTGCGAGGCGGCCGAACTTTCAGCAATTTTGCGTGAGCCTGAACGGCAGCTTCGTCCGCATTGCCGACCTTGGCACGCCAAACCATGCCGCATGAGGCACCGATGGCCGGTTTGGGGAAGCTGCGCCGCGGCAAAGCCGAACCTAGCGAAGGTCGGGATTGGGCCGAATGCAATTGACTAGCCGTTGGAGCTCATTTCGATTAATTTGAGACCCTGTCAAAGTCACCCACGAAGAAAGCGTTCGCCGGACTGTCAACCGGAGTAAAGCTAGAGGAATACGCAGGGTCAATCCTCAAGCAAGTTTTGGCGATGGGCGAAGGGGTTCACACCACAAAACTAGGCCAAGAACGTTTGCATATCGGCGTTGAGCCGATGCTCTTGGCCTTGGCTATGGAGTTTGCGCTCAAGGCCTGGTTTGTATGGGATCATGGCCGGGTAAAGACGCCCATGAGGAGCAGCAAACCGCCCGCTAGTTCGATAAGCCTGCGACCCTTCGGGACTGAAGCGAGCTCAAGGGCATTCATAGGGCCTGAAGGGAAATCGACGTATTTCGCAGTGCCATGTTGGAGAAGGGAGGGCGCCGACATGACGCGCAGGGTGGACAGGAGCTACGGTTGCCAAGGTTGAAGAAACTTCATGGGGTCCTCGTAGCCTATTTAAGTTTGCGCATGCGGTCTTCGATCATAGCGAGCCATGCGCGCCGCTTTTCCAGCGATCTCGATTTGACGTTGCTCAGCGAAATCCACCGCCTGTTCTTGACGCCGATCTTCCAGAAGGTTCCGCGCAGCAGGGCCTTTGGAACCGCGTTGCCGAAGATCAGCCGGTAGGCCCAGGAGGGGGTGTTCATCGTGGTGATGACCGTGACGCCGCGCAACTTCTCCATGTAGCTGACCATGCCGGTGCGGCCTTTCTCGGTGTAGCCATAGGTCAGCCCCGGGAAGATCACCTTGTCCACGAAGCCCTTCATCCGGGCTGGCATGAGCTCCCACCAGATGGGGAAGACAAAGACGATGTGCTCGGCCGCCAGCAGGCGGTCGCGATAGGCCAGCACCTCCGGATCAACCAGGGCCGCGGCCGCATCGGGATCATTGCGCCCGAGAGCAAAGGCCCGGAGGTCCTTGTCGCGCATGACGGGGTCGAAGTCATCCCGATCGAGGTGAATGAGGTCGAGCTCGTGTCCGCCCGCGGCGAGGCCGGTGCGGATTTGTTCGAGAATGGCGGCGCAATAGCTGCCTTCGTAGGGATGGTTGAAGATAACCAGAATTTTCATGGTCTTGTATCCTTTGGAGGAGGTCTCGGGCGAAGGTCAATTGGCCGCGGGTGCCACGCGGGACGTGAAACGTTCGATCGCAGCGGCGCGGCCACAGGTCGCGATCTCGCCGATGTAGCCGTCCGGCCGGATAAGGATAAGCGTGTCCCTCTCAATGCCGTAGTTGGCGCGGAAGGAGCCCTGCGGATCGGTCAATGCGAGCGCGTCCCCGGCCGTTCCGTCGATGGCCACGCGGGTCAGCGCTGCTCCGGTATCCGGCCAGTTGATGGCCGCGAGGTCCGCCCGGGCCTCCTGTCCGACGGCGATCAGCGTGAAGGCCGGGCCGCAGGTCACCTGGAAGAGGCGCCGCGCTGTGCCGTCCGGGCCCGCGAGCGTCGCGTCGGGCGCACGGTCCCCAGCCTTCAGCTTCGCGGCTTCCCCGGTATCGGAGCCGGCCAGCGGGCCGCCCGCGTAGGATATGCCGAGCTGTTTTTCATCCGCGCCCCGCTTTATGCTGGCTGGATCGAGCCGGTTAAGCGCCTCGTATTTAGCGGTCGACAGGCCCAGCACTCTCGCGGCGATGGGCTGCCGCTCTGCCTCGTAGCTTTCGAGCAGCGCATCGGGCGCACCGGCCAAGACTTGGCCGAGCTTCCAACCCAGATTGTAGGCATCCTGCACGCCGGTGTTCAGCCCCTGGGCCCCCATGGGCGTGTGAACATGCGCCGCGTCGCCCGCCAGGAACACCCGGCCCTCGCGATAACGCGCGGCCAGCCGGATATTGGGGCGGAAAACAGTCTTCCACTGGATGTCGCTCAGCTGAAGCTTGCCGGAGCGGGTCTGTTTCCGGAATCTCTCGTTCAGCGCCGCGTCGGACATGTCGGGCGCCTCGCCGGGCTGCAGGCGGATCATGACTTGGAAAAGGTCGCCATGCGGCAGCGGACAGGCCCCGGCGAACCGGCCCTTGAGGCCGGGCCATACGTGCCAGTGGTCGCGTCCCAGCCCGTCGATCCGGCAGTCGAGGATGATCATCCGGTCGGCCTCGTCGGTTTGGCCCTCGAAGGCAATACCCACGCTCTTTCGCACGAGGCTGGCGCCGCCATCTGCACCCACGAGGTAGCGGGCGCGCACTTCTTCGGGTCCGGAAGGCCCGTCGATCCGCGCGGTCACCCCGTCGTCATCCTGCGCGAGCCCAAGAAGCTCCGTGCCATACTCGACCCGGACACCGAACGGCGCGAGTTGTTTCTGGATGATGGCGTCTGTGCTGAACTGCGGGATCAGCCAAGTTTCGCGAAAAGGCGTGCCGTCGCTCCCGGGCGCCGGTTTGAACATCCGCTTGGGAATTCTGACCGGGCCGAGGTGAATGCCCAGCGGGGGGTAGAGCGACCCGGCGGCGAGGATGTCGTCCAGCGCGCCGATATCTTCAAAGAGCTCGAGCGAGCGGGGCTGAATGCCCTTGGCGCGAGAGCCGGGGAAACCATGCGGGCTCTTGTCGATGATGCGTGTGGTCACACCTCGCCGTGCGAGGTCGACGGCAAGGGTCGACCCCGCCGGGCCTGCGCCCACGATGAGAACGTCGAGATCCTTGGTCATTTGCGTGTCTCCACGATATGTGCAAAATGCACATACATTAATGCCTGACAGTGATCAAGGAGAAATATGCAAAATACACACATTCCGGCACTCACGCGCCAGCTGCACATCGCGCTGCTCGACATCATGGCCGTGATGAACAACCCGAAGGTGGACGAGGCGATGGTCCGCGCGGCCGGGCTGTCCCTCGACCGCGCCCTCTTCGCGTTGCTTGTCAGCGTCGAACGGTTCGGCCCCCTGGGGATCGTGGAACTGGCAGACCGCGTGGGGCGCGACTACACGACCGTTAGCCGCCAGGTGGCCAAACTGGACGAGCTCGGCCTGGTCGAGCGGCGCGGCAGCGCGCGCGACCGCCGCGTCCGCGAGGCCAGCATCACTCTGGCTGGCAAGGAGATGACCGACTTTGTCGATGCGGCCCGCGCCAGAATGGCGAGCGAAATATTCGAGTCCTGGGAGGAGGAAGATGTTGGGGACCTGGTTCGGCTCGTCCAGAAGTTGGCCAAGGGCATGCGGGAAGCTACCGCCTCCTCACCGCATGACACGTCTCAAGGCAGCTGATCGGGATGATGAAGTGGACCTCCACTGCAGCTGAACCGAACGGCCAGTGTGGGCCGATCAGGTCTATACGGCGGCTCTTGCCTAACGAAAGGCTCACCGCGCTGCCGCAAGTCCGCTCCGAGCCCTTCCGCGACATGCGGTATTCTCTACCCTAAGCGGTATCTCCTGCGACCGCCGCGAGCTCGCGCATGATCTGTGCCGTCTCGCCCAAGCGCGTGGCGGTCAGGCGGCTGCTCGGCCCGGCGAGGCCGAAGCCCGCGCGGATCTCGCCGTCGTCGCGCCAGGGGACGGCGACGCAGCTCAGGCCGGGGAGCCAGTTCTCGCGGTCGAGGGCGAGGCCGCGTGCGGCGATGACTTCGATCTCGGCTTCGATGCCGGGACCGATGCGATGCGCGTGGACCTCGAACATCCGGCGGCGCAGGGCCGGGAGGAATGCGAGGAAGAGAAGACCGATGGCCGAGCCCGCCATCGGCAGGCGTTCGCCGCGTTGGCTCGAGGCCCGCAGCGTGCGCGGGCTCTCGATCGCGTCGAGGAAGTAGACTTCGTCGCCAGAGGGCACGGCGAGGAAGACCGTCTCAAAGGTGCGGGCCGCCATTTCCTCGAGCACGGGGCGCAAGCGGCGGCGCAGGGCATCGTCATCGCCCACCACGCGGGCAAGGTTCAGGATGCGATCCCCGAGGTGGTAGCGCATGTCGCCAGGTCGACGGCGGATATAACCGGTGTCTTGGAGAGTTCTGAGGATGTTGTGAGCGGTCGTCGTCTTCAGGCCCGTCCTGGCGGCGATCTCTCCAAGAGAGGCGGCGCCGCCTGCATGGGCTATGGTGTCGAGCACCTCGAGGGCGCGGGTGACAGATTGAATCATGGGCGGCCAGTATTTCCATATCGCTGAAGTTCTGAAAAAATGTAGATGAAACATCCATCTATTCCAGATTTTGGCGGAACGGATCTCGTCAGGCTCCTGTTGGCCCCGTGACTGCCGCAGCGCGGCATTTCAAGACGGAGACAACCATGACACGCACAATGATTGCGAGGGCCACCCCGAAGGCGGGGCAAGCCGAGAGGCTCGAAGCGCTGGTAGAGACGCTCGCGCGGCAGGTGCGCCGCGAGGCGGGCAACATTCGCTTCGAGGCCTTCACCGAGGAAGGCGGTGCGGTGGTGATGCTCGAGGAATACCGCGACGAAGCGGCCTTCAAGGCACACCTCGCCCAACCCCATACCCAAGAGTTCAACGCGGCGCTCGAGGAGGCTGCGACGGGAGGCGGATCGACCGTGACCGATCTCGCCACCTTCGCCGACGCGAAGCCAGCGGCCCCGGGGGTCCGTGGGGTTGATCACGCGGGCCTCACGGTTCCCGACATCGACGCCGCGACCCGTTTCTTTTCCGAAGCCTTCGGAGCAGTCACGCTTTACGACGTGCTGCCGGAGGATGGGCCTGACATGGAAGGGGAGGGTCCGCAGGCCGAACTCGGCCTCTCGCCGGGCACGCGGATCACCCATATGCGCCTTGTGCGGATCGGGAACGGACCGTGCCTCGAACTCTTCCGCATCGAGGGCGGGGAGCAGTCCGAACCCGCGCGCCTTCAGGACCTGGGGCTTACGCATCTTGGATTATACGTCGACGACGTCGAAGCGGCCTGCGCCGCCTTCGCCGCCGCCGGAGGCACGTTGCTGAAGGGCCCGCATCCGCTCGCCAACAACGAGGACAACGACGGCAATGCAGGCATCTACGGCCGCGCCCCTTGGGGCACGCTGATCGAGCTCCTGACCTATCCCGGCGGCATCGACCTGCCCGAGGGCGCCCCGGCGCCGCGCTGGACCCCCAATCCCTAAAGGAACGATCCGATGATCAAGATGACGATGCTGCTCAAGCGCAATCCAGATATCGACCACGCCGCCTTCGTGCGCCACCACCGCGAGACGCACGGGCCGCTGTTCCGCTCGATCCCCGAAGCCGAGACCCATGTGCTGCGCTATATCCAGACCCACCCGACTGATGGAGATTTCCCCGTCCCGCTGGCCGACTTCGACGGCACCGCCGAGATCTGGTTCGACAGCCCAGAAGGCATGCGTGCCGTGCTCGGCTCCGAGACCTACGAGCAGAAGGTCTTTCCGGACGAAAAGACTTTCCTCGACCATGAGAACACGCTGATCCTCGTGGGCGCGCAGACCGAGATTATTGAGGAAAGGGGATAAGCAGGATCGCGGGAGGCTCAATGCGCGGAGCGGCGTAGAAGAATGCCTGCTCCGTCCGCTCTTCCGACCGTGGCGTGCCAGATCGTGCTGCGCGACGCCACGGATGGCCGGTTTGGGGGAGCTGCAACGCAGCGATGGCCGTCCTTGCGAATGTCCGGATAGGGCCGGAAACCGACGAGTCAGGTTGTTCGGGCAGGGAGTTGCCGTTAGCTGCTCCTGCAAGAGTTCCGCCTTGGGTCACCCATGTGCGCACTCAACAGCGCCGTTCGATTTTATGCCAATGCGCGGGCCAAGACGTCTCGCATCAGGCGTGGCGCGCGGCCGAGAATGCGTGCGAGCGTTGGATCTACGACGGCAAACTCCCCTGCTTTTGCGGCGCGATAATAGCCCTGAATGACGCTTCTAACGGGGGCAGGCACGCCCACGTTCTCCAAGTTCTGGAGCAGTGTCTCTTCACTGATCGTCTCGCGAGTTACCTTCTTTTCGGTCAATGTGCTCGCCATCTGCGCAAGGTCAGCAAGATTAAGGGCTTCACTGCCTGTGAGAGGTGGTGTTGCGCCTTCAAATATTTCCTGCCCGGCCAGGAGACGCGCATCAACTTCTGCCAGGTCGTCGTGGGTCGTCCAAGCCACTTTGCCGTCCGCAGGGCCTACCAAACGACCGCTCGCAAAGCCATGCACGTTCATGCCCACAGCACTCTCTGCGTAAAAGCCATGGCGCAGCGCGGTCCAAGCCAGCCCAGAGGCTGCCAGAATCTCTTCGGTTGCGGCGTGGTCGCGTGCCGGTAGGAACTGGGATTGCGCGCTGCTGGCGGTTTGGCTGGTGTAAAATATCCGTTCAACGCCAAGCTCTTTTGCAACCTTTATGGCTGTTTCATGGTGCTGGAGCGGATCTTCTCCATAGGTTCGCGCATTCGATGACACAAGCAAAACCCGGCGTGCCCCTTCCCATGCATAACGTAGGCTATCCGCATCTGCGTAATCACCTTGGCGCACACGCACGCCGCGCGCGGCCAGCCACGCCAGCTTTTTCGGGTCGCGGACACTGACCCCGATTTGTGCCACAGGAACGATGCGCAAGAGGGCCTCCACCGCAAGACCACCCAATTTTCCCGATGCACCCGTGACGATCAGCATTCTTCAGTCTCCCGACAAATATTGCGCGCCACAGGCGCAGTGGATGTTGATGCTCAATGGAATAACTGTTCTTTTGAGGACGCATAATCCGCTTAATTGAGAATAGGTTGTTCTGTGTGAAGAACAGTGTTTCCCCCGACGATCTCTCTGTCTTGCTGACGGTGCTGCGCGAAGGGGGCTTTCGTGCCGCGTCTCGCAGGCTCGGGATCGCCCCCTCGAATGTCAGCGCCACCGTCACGCGGATTGAAGCGCAACTTGGCACACCTGTTTTGCGTCGCACGACGCGAAGCCTGCATCTGACCGATGCGGGGCAGCTCTTGGTGGATCGCGTGCGCCCTTTGTTGTCCGCGTTGGAGGCTGCGTGTCACGAGGTGGCAACGCTTGGGGCGCAGGTGCAAGGTCGGCTGAAGCTAAACGTGCCGGGCGCGGTGATGCCCGACATCTTGCCATCGCTGCTCGCGCACTATCGGGCACGCTACCCGAATGTTGAGGTGGAAATCGTCGTTGAGAGCGGTTTGATCGACATCGTGGCCATGGGCTATGATGCGGGCATTCGCTATGGCAGCGTGCTTGAGCAAGATATGATTTCAATTCCGATTGGACCACGTCGACAGCAGATGGTGTGTGCCGCGTCCCCCGAATACCTAGAGGCGCGCGGGGTGCCTCAAACCCCAGAAGATCTTACCGCACATGATGCGATCCGATATCGGTTGGACGATGGCGCGATGCTGCCTTGGGTTCTGCAAAACAAAGGACGCTCCGTGCGTGTTGAACCAAAAAACGCGCTCATTCTCAGCGTCGGCGCCCTCAACACCGGCTTAAAATATGCGCAATCAGGGTTGGGGGTCATACACACCTTCCATAATTGGATTGGCGATGATTTTGACGCAGGACGCCTTCTGCCTGTTCTGCCAGACTGGCGATCTGAGCTGGATGGGCCACGCCTTTACTACCCCAATCGCTTCACCCCCGCTCCGTTGCGGGCGTTTATCGAGATATGTCAGGGTGAAAGCTAAGCGCGACGCCAACCTCTGGTGCGGCGTCGTGACGTTATTGTGTTTGACACTGCTGCGCAGGTCGGCGTTCCTCGCCTATTGGGTTGAATATAACATCTTGCCTTTAAGCTGCCGTAAATGCTCTTTCCGCCCAATCGATAAAGGCCCGAACCCGCGGAGACTGGTGGCGCGCCCGCGGATATAGGATCGACACGGGCGACGATGGTGGCGGAGTGTTGCTAAGCACTTCTATGAGCCGTCCAGATGCCAAATCATCTGCGCTGGAATAGCGGGGCTTCTGGATGAGCCCCAACCCAAGGCGTGCGCATTCGACAAGTGTATCCGCAGACGTCACCGTCACCGGCGTTGGCAATGTGACGGTCTTTCGCTCGCCTCGCTGAATAAACTCCAGTGGCAGGACCGTTCCTGCTGCGGTGGATCTGAACCCGACCATCTGGTGACCGTCCAGCGCAGTAAGCGTTTGCGGAGTGCCGAACCGGTCCAGATAGGCGGGCGATGCACATGTCACCTCTTCCAGGCTCGTGAGTTTGCGGATGATCAGGTCACTATCGGCAGGCGCGCCCACGCGCAGCACGCAATCCACACCTTCACGGACGAGTTCGACAAGGCGATCCCCTTCGCCGATCTGGATCTCTATATCCGGGAACCGCGCCAGAAAATCGGGTAGTGTCGGCAATAAAAAATGTCGTGCAAGAATGCCGTGAACATGGACACGCAGCTTGCCTTTCGGCTTAGCGCCCGAGAAGGCAGATTCCGCATCCTCCATTTCTGACAAAATTGACAGGCAGCGACGGTAAAAATCTTCCCCGTCCAACGTCGGGCGCACAACCCGTGTGGTGCGATGGAGCAGGCTGACCCCCAAACGATCCTCCAGCCGCTTGATCGCATCTGTGAGCGTCGAGCGTGGTAGCCCTAGATCGCTGGCGACCTGCGTGAAGCTACGCGCCTCTACAATGCGGGTGAAGACGTTCATCGCGTCGAGGCGGTCCATCATATTGTCCGATCAAATCGAATAGTGATGTCAAACTATGCCTGATTTTCGAAAGAATGTTCAAGGCTATATTCCGGGCATGACAGGCAATGTGCCTTTCTCAGACAAGGACGTGAATATGACCGATCCGACACACAAAACGGCCCTCGTAACCGGCGCATCTCGTGGCATTGGGGCTGCAATCGCGGCACGCCTCGCGCGCGAAGGGTTCGACGTCGTCGTCAATTACGCTGGCAGCGAGGACGCCGCAGCCGGTGTCGTGCGTAAGATCGAGGCACAAGGAGGCCGCGCCATGTCTGCAAAAGCCGACGTATCAGACGCCTCTGACGTAAAGCGTCTGTTCGATTGTGCCGAGACGAAATTCGGGGGGGTCGATGTCCTGGTAAACAACGCAGGCATCATGAAACTGGCCAAGATCGGAGACAGCGACGACGACCTGTTCGACACACAGGTTGCGGTGAATTTGAAAGGCACATTCAACACCTTACGCGAAGCTTCAGCCCGCCTGCCGGACGGTGGCCGCATTATCAACCTGTCCACATCTGTTGTTGGCCTCAAGCTGGAAACATATGGTGTCTATGCGGGGCTCAAAGCGGCGGTCGAGACGATGACCAGCATCATGGCCAAAGAAATGCGCGGTCGTAACATCACCGTGAACGCAGTTGCTCCGGGACCAACTGCCACCGCCCTGTTTCTGGATGGAAAGCCTGAAGACCTCGTTCAGAAAATGTCAAAGATGCCGCCATTGGAACGTCTTGGCACGCCAGAAGACATCGCCAATGTAGTGGCGTTTCTTGCGGGGCCCGATGGCGGTTGGATAAACGGCCAAATACTGCGTGCCAACGGTGGGTTGCTTTGAGCAGGGTTCCCCAAACTTGAAACAGAATAGCGCCTTTTTCGCATCTGCCTAACTATAGGTTTGGTTGAGCGGCTCTCAAAAACCGACGTTGCGTAGTTTCAGCGAAAGCAATGAAACGGGTCAATGTCTGCTTCGGGGAAGCTACGATGCAGCACTTGGACATCTGGTCAATGGCAGCTAAGGGCCGGGAGCTACCCACTCGTTGGTCTGGGCGGGAAGCTCCGTCCTCTTCGTGAAGATCTGCTTCCATCTCAGCATCCGTCTCGTCTTTGCCCTTCAGGACACCAGTGCTCGTGAGATGTAAAGTGACGATCCGCCTCGAAGATCGGGAAGCGGGCGCCGCCAAAGGCAGGCATTTCGAGTGCACCAAAGATTGCTCTCGGCGGCGCTGACGAACTATAGCGCCTCCTGTTCACCGGTATATTGCTCGTAGGGTGGGTCGGTATGAAGTGACCAGACACCGCAACGGGCTTTGGAAGGCTGTCGTGTCTTCCTCACCTTCACCAAATAGGACGGCTTTGGCGCAGGCGACCTGTGCCGAGTTTTCATCGACCGTCTGACACTGCATATGGCGTCCGCTAAGATGCCAGACTAAAGAATGTGAGAAAGCCAGCGCTCAATAGCATCGTTACCTTACGTTCCATCAAATGCTTGCAGGCACCTCAACTATCGCTTAGGTGCCCACTCACACTAAGTTGGACCCGGCACGCCGGGTGGCTCGGCCCGGCGCCTATCCCCGGGATAATCTTCAGCATCACGTCCAAATAGTGCCGTAACAACGCTGCACGCTCGGGCCTCGCCCTGTTAGATGCTATCTTAGAAATTGAGTGACACATGCCAAGTCTCGCCTCTATTCGAAGCGACTGGTTCGCGACACCCCGTGCGGACATCCTCGCTGGGATGGTCGTCGCCCTTGCGCTAATTCCTGAAGCGATCGGCTTCTCGGTGATTGCTGGGGTTGATCCGAGGGTCGGCCTTTATGCTTCCTTTTCGATCGCTGTAATCATCGCATTCACGGGCGGTCGCCCCGCGATGATCTCCGCTGCCACAGCCTCAGTTGCCGTGGTGATCATCCCTCTCGTGCACGATCACGGGGTCGAATATCTATTCGCCGCCACAATTTTGATGGGTATCTTCCAGGGCATCGCGGGGCTCCTGCGCCTGGATCTGCTGATGCAATATGTCTCTCGATCAGTGATCACCGGCTTCGTGAACGCACTGGCGATCATGATTTTTCTGGCCCAGATGCCACAGCTTATGCATGTGACAAACGTCACCTATCTGATCGTCGCAGCCGGGCTCGCGATCATCTACCTGTTCCCGTATCTGACGAAATCAGTGCCTTCGCCCCTGGTTGCGATCATCGTCCTGACCACCGTCACCATCTATGGCGGGATCGATGTGAACACCGTCGGCGATATGGGCAAACTTCCGCAATCGCTGCCGTTTTTTGCGCTGCCGCAGGTGCCCTTCAACTTGCAGACGCTTGAGATCATCGCGCCCTATTCGCTGACCATGGCGGCGGTGGCGCTTCTGGAATCGATGCTCACCGCCCAAATCGTGGATGATTTCACAGACACCACGTCGAACAAGGCGCGCGAGATGCGCGGTCAGGGGATCGCGAACTTCTTCACCGGCTTTCTGGGCGGCATGGGCGGTTGCGCCATGATCGGTCAATCGGTCATCAACGTGAAATCCGGGGGCCGGACGCGCCTATCCACCTTGATCGCTGGCGTATTCCTTCTCTTTCTGCTGGTCGTTCTCAATCCGCTTGTGGCTCAGATCCCGATGCCAAGCCTCGTCGCCGTGATGATCATGGTCTCGATCGGCACGTTTTCCTGGCGCTCCATTGGTGAGCTGCGCAGCAACCCGTGGCAGTCGTCGATCGTCATGGTTGCGACGGTGATCATCGTGATCTGGAGCGATAACCTCGCCGCTGGTGTGGTGGTGGGCGTCGTCCTGTCGGGTCTGTTCTTCGCCGGCAAGGTGCGCCGGTTGTTCACCGTCTCGACATCGCTGTCCGAGGACGGGCGCACCCGGACTTATCGCATTTCAGGCGAGGTCTTCTTCGCATCCTCGGAACGTTTCGTGGATGCCTTTGATTTCAGAGAAGTTCTGGACCACGTCATCATCGACTTGAGCGAGGCGCATTTCTGGGACATCACCGGAATTGGCACTCTGGACAAGGCGGTCATCCGGTTCCGGCGGGAAGGGACGACCGTCGATATCGTCGGGCTCAATGCCGAAAGCGCGCGGATGATCGATCGCTTTGCCGTGCATGACAAGCCGGATGCCGAGCAGCATCTGTCGGGCCATTGAGGAGGAAACACCATGCAGAACATTCTTGCCTGCGTTGATGCGTCAAGCTACGCGCCCAGCGTCTGCACCCTTGCGGCCTGGGTCTCGCGGAAACTCGCGCTGCCGGTCGAACTCCTGCACGTCGTTCAACGCAAGGACACAAGCGGCGCGCGACACGATCTGTCGGGTGCTATTGGCCTTGGCGTGAAATCGCGTCTGCTGGAAGAACTGACCCAGCTTGACGCGATGGAGGCCCGCCTGCAAATCGAGCGTGGTCGGCTGTTGCTGAATGGGTGCGCCGAGTCGCTCGAAGAAATGAACGCCCACGGTGTGACGCAGTTGCACCGACACGGCGACATTGTCGAGACGATCCTCGAGCGCGAGCAAGAGGCCCGACTCGTCATCATGGGCAAACGTGGGACCAGCCAGGAATTCGCCACCGACCATATCGGGTCAACGCTGGAACGGGTCGTGCGGGCGAGCGACCGGCCTGTCCTGATCGCGCCCAACAGCACCTCAACCCCTGAGGAAGATATGATGCGCGCGGCCGTGCTGGCCTATGATGGCAGCCCGGCGGCCGCTCGGGCGTTGGAGCGCTGTGCGAACTCGCCCCTGTTGAAGGACCTCCCTGTGACAATCGTTATCGCGACCTCTGGGCGCAAATTGACGCAGGACAAGGCAGAACAGATGATGCGCGAAGCGCGCGTGGCCCTGAAGGGGCGCGATGTCACAGCCTTGATCGAAGAAGGTAGCGCGGAAGAGGTCATTGCAAATGCAGTAAAGGCGACCCCAGGAGCCATCCTCTTGATGGGCGCGTTCGGGCACTCGCCCCTGCGCTCTTTGATCGTTGGCAGCACGACCACTGCGATGGTCCGCTCCAATTCCGTGCCGACGTTGCTGGTGCGATAACAGATGGATCGAAGCGCCATCGGCACCCCGCGCGGTTACGACGCTGGGTGTAACATCGTAGAAGGGCGACGCTGAGACGGTTCTATTGCGGAGCGATGCATAGATGTCCGCTTCGGAGAAGCTGCGCCGCAGAAAAGCAATTGGCTCTCAAGGTCCGATTAGGGCCGTTCACTGCGCCGAAGCAGGAAGGGCGCGAACCGGACATTCGCTGCGCCTGTCGCGGACGTCCGCTTAGGGAGAGCCTTCGAATGGCGGACCAAATAATCGGTTCTCTAAAGTCCCGGAAATCGCGAGCGCCTCTTAGAGCTGCTCACTCGCCCCACTTTGCGAGGGAGGAGGAGAGTTCAGGGTGTTCTTTTGCCATCTGTTTCAGGCTCAGACCCGCTTCCGCCGCCTGCCAGGCCTGACGGATTGCGCGCACGCCGGCGGCCGCGCCCATCGGGTGGCCGTGGATTCCGCCGCCGCCCAGATACATCAGATCCAGCGTTTGCCCGGTGCGCTCGTAGGTGTCGACCGCCTGACCGCCCCATTGCCCCGAACAGACCACCGGAAGGGGGCGATCCGCATCGGAGAACATGGGCGTCATCACGTCGCCGAAGCTGCGCACGAAGCTTTCGTCGGGCTCCCAGTATTTGGCGCGGATCCCGTTGATCTGGAACTGGTCGACGCCCAGCAGGCGCCAGATCTTCTGGTAGGCGCGAAACTCCATGCCGAGCCCCGGGTGACGCGTGAGGATGTCCCAGCCGTTGCGATGCGCATGCAGACAGAGCCGCGAGCGCTTGCGCAGGAAGCTCATGCCGCCATGCCCGATCGAGTTGATGTTCACCACCGCGGCAAGCCCGCCGCGATCGGCCACGTAATCATGCGCCTGCATCATGCGGTCGGGATCCGCGGACGAGATGCCGAAGGCGTAGACCACGCGTTTGCCGGTGCGCTGGTAATGCTCTTCGATCACCGGAAGAATGGCATCGACCCGCGCCTTGAGCGGCGCGTAGGTCGGGTTCATCATCTTCTCGTCGTCCTTGATGAAATCCACGCCGGCCTCGCACAGCGTCCGGACGACGGCGGCGGTCTCGTCGGGCGGAAGGCCCAGAGACGGTTTGATGATCGAGGCGATCATCGGGCCTGTCTCGACGCCCATGAGACGCCGCGACCCCGCGATGCCGAATTGCGGGCCGGGGAGTGTCGCAAACTCGGGCGGCAACTCGAAATCCATCACCCGGATACCCGTCAGGCCGCGCACCGCGTAGACTCCCCCGACCGTCACCGTCATCAGCGCCGCAATGTCCACGCCAATCGCATCGAGCGGATAGGCGATGGTCACGTCCGCGCGTCGGAAGGGTCCTGCCTCGTCGGAGGGAAAACTGGATTGCGAAACGCTCTCGAGCGGCGTGACGCTTTCCACCCGAGCCGCGAAGCGCGCCTTGAGGGCCTCGGTCTCTCCCGGGAGCTCGGTGAAGGTGCCGGTGGACTGATCCGCCGCGATCTTGGCCGCCATCGCTTCGGGATCGCCGGGGGTTTCCAGACGGTAGGTGACTCGGATGGCATCGGACATCACGCATTCTCCATTTCGCATCTTATGTCACCGCCAGCTGTAATGCTCATCATACCTGTTGACAACATGATTTTACTGTCGCAGTCTTCCCCCCATCAGCGAGGAGCCATCCATCGGGTGGGCTGACCACAGAGGAGGAAAACCATGAAATTCACTCGCCGCACCTTTCTGGCTGGCGCAACGGTCACGGCCTTTCTGCCGAGTCTCAAGGCCGCGCAGGCACAGGGAAAAGGTCTAATAGCCATCATCACACCGAGTCATGACAACCCGTTCTTCAAAGCCGAAGCCGTCGGCGCCGAGTCACGGGCGAAGGATCTCGGATACGAGACGATCGTGCTTGTCCACGATGATGATCCCAACAAGCAATCGGAAATGTTCGACACGGCAATCGCGCGCGGCGCGTCTGCGATCATTTGCGACAATGCCGGGGCAGACGCCACTGTCGCGCCGGTGCAGCGTGCGCTGGATGCGGGCATCCCGACCTTCCTGATCGACCGAGAAATCAAAGAAAGCGGCATCGCCATCAGCCAGATCGTGTCCAACAACTATCAGGGCGCGCAGCTTGGTGCGGAAGAATTCGTGCGCCAAATGTCCGAGGCTGGTCCCTACGTTGAGCTGCTTGGCCGCGAGGCCGATACCAATGCCGGCATCCGCTCGGCCGGGTATCACGATGTGATCGATCAGTATCCCGATCTCGAAATGGTGGCGCAGCAATCCGCCAACTGGTCGCAGACCGAAGCCTACGAGAAGATGGAAACGATCCTGCAGGCGCAGCCCGATATCAAGGGCGTCATCTGCGGCAACGACACGATGGCGATGGGCGCCTGGGCGGCCCTCGAAGCGGCGGGGCGCACCGACGTGATCGTCGTGGGCTTCGACGGGTCGAACGACGTGCGCGACTCGATCCTCAAGGGCGGCATCAAGGCGACGGTTCTGCAGCCCGCCTATCGTCAGGCGCAGCTCGCGGTGGAGCAGGCAGACGCCTACATCAAGAACGGCGAGACTGGCGAGCAGGAAAAGCAGCTTATGGATTGCGTGCTGATCACCAAGGAAAATGCCGGCAACCTCGAGACCTTCGCGCTCGCGGAAGCCTGAGCCAAAGGCAACAAGAAAGACCGCAGCCGGCGTTTGCCCAGGCTGCGGTCATTGCCGAACCGGATACCGAAAAAGAAAGACTCTGCCATGAACGCAGCACCCCTGTCCGCGGCGCTTCTGTGTGCCGTATTAGCTCTTCCCGGCTGCAAGATCGTTCCCAATCCCGATCCGGAAGCCGTCGCCGAAGCCAATCTCACCGACGCGGAGCGGATGGCGAACTGGGTCGAGACGAACTGGGAGCCCAAGGTCCTGCCGGCGGTCGACGAGCACACTGTCGCTTGGGCGGATTACGCCTCCGCGCTCCAGGGAGGGCTCGAAGCGGTGGGGCAGGCCTATGGGATGCGCCCGGATGAAAAAGCCTCGCAGTATTTCTTCTTCGTTTCCGGAGCCGGCACTGTCGTCACGACTAAACTCGAAAGTCGCGCGGCACAGATCGGTCTGGACATGGACGCAGACGGCAAGGAAGACATCGTTCTGCAGCTTGGTCCGATCGTGCGCGGAACCGCGCTGCGCGACGCGCTGCCCTTCGTGAACTTCACCGATTTCCGCGACCAGATCGAATTCGCCAAGCTGGGCCGGGCGCTCAATGACCGCGCGACCGCAAACTTGCCGAAACTCTCGGACGATATCATGGGCCGGAAGGTCACGTTCACGGCCGTTTTTGGGCAGAAATCCGCGACGGAGAAGCCGCTCGGCGTGCCGCTGTCGATCAAAGCGGAGGGGCAATAATGTCACGCCATCCGATCGGATTGAGTATCCGGGAAGGCACCAAGGTCTATCCCGGCACGATCGCACTTAAAGAGGTCTCCTTCGATCTTCGCATGGGCGCGGTGAACGTGCTCGTCGGCGAGAACGGCGCGGGCAAATCGACGATGATGAAGGTCATTTCCGGGGTCGAACAGCTTACCTCCGGAAGGGTCGAGATGGACGGCATCGAAGTGCGCTTCTCCTCCACAGATGAGGCAGAGCGGCACGGCATCGGCATTGTGTTTCAGGAGCTGAACCTGTTTCCGAACATGACCGTCGCAGAGAACATCTTCATCGCGCATGAAAAGACGCGCTTCGGCGTCGATATCGACGCGGCGGAACAGCGGCGCCAGACGCGCGAGTTGATGCGGCGGCTCGAGCATGACATCGACCCGGACACGCCCGTGGGCGAGCTGAAGGTCGGGCAGCAGCAGATCGTCGAGATCGCCAAGAGCCTTGCCCGCAACGCCCGCATCCTGATCCTGGACGAACCGACCTCGGCGCTCTCGGCCACCGAAGTCGAGATCCTGTTTCGCGTGATCGAGGAGCTGAAGGCGGACGGTGTCGGGATCGTCTACATCTCGCACCGGCTGGAAGAGCTGATCCGCGTCGGCGACTACATCACCGTGCTGCGCGACGGGGCGATCACCGGGGCGCGCTCCATGGACGGGGTCGATATCCCGTGGATCGTGCGCAACATGATCGGCGAGAACAGCAAGGATTTTCCGAAAGACATCGATCATCCCTTCGGCGGGGTCGTGCTTGAGGTCAAGAACATGCGGCTTGCCGACGGCGCGGGCGGGTTCGTCGTCGACGACGTCTCATTCGCGCTGCGCAAGGGCGAGATCCTCGGCATCTACGGGCTGATGGGGGCGGGCCGCACGGAACTCGTGGAAGCGATCATCGGGCGCTACCCCTATGCGGCGGGCGCGGTCGAGATCGACGGCGAAAAGCTGGGGCATCCGGACGTTTCCGAACGCATCTCGAAAGGGCTGGCCCTGATCCCCGAGGACCGGAAGCAGGACGGACTCGTGCAGGATCTGTCGATCCGCGAGAACATGACGCTCAGCTCGCTTAGCGAAATGACGAAGGCGCGGATCCATATGGATCTCGGCGCGGAAAAGTTGCGCGTCGCGGATTTCGTGAAGCGCATGGTAATCAAGATCGCCTCTCCCGAACATACGGTGGCCTCGCTCTCGGGCGGGAACCAGCAGAAGGTCGTGATCTCGAAGGCGCTCATGACCTCGCCCAAGGTTCTGCTGATGGACGAACCGTCGCGCGGGATCGATATCGGAGCCAAGGCAGAGGTGTTCCGCGTCATGCGTTCGCTCGCGGCCGAGGGCCTCGGCATCGTCTTCGTGACCTCGGATCTCGAGGAGGTGCTTGGCCTCTCCGATCGCATCCTCGTCATGTCGAACGGACAGATCACCGGAGAATTCACCAGGGAGGAGGCGACGGAAACGGCGCTCGTCACGGCTTCGGCCAAGGGACACGCACCCGACCACGCCCCCCAAGACGACAGGGACATGCATCCATGACAAATCTCACCGCGACGGCCCCCGCAGGGCAACAGGCGTCTCCCAACATGCTGCTCTTGCTGCTCAAGGCACGCACGTTCATCGCGCTCATTCTGGTCTTCGTGTTCTTCGCGATCTTCGCGCCGAACTTCCTGTCGGCGGCGAACATGGTCATCATGTCGAAACACGTGGCGCTCAATGCCTTTCTCGCGATCGGCATGACCTTCGTGATCGTGTCGGGGGGGATCGACCTGTCCGTCGGCTCCATCGTCGGCTTGTGCGGCATGGTGGCGGGCTACCTGCTGCTCAACGGGATCGATATCGGTCTGGGCTGGTCGATCCAGTTCAACACTCTCGAGATCTGCCTGATCGTCAGCCTCGTGGGGATCGCCATCGGCGCGCTGAACGCGACGCTCGTGACCAAGCTCAACGTGGCACCGTTCATCGCGACGCTCGGCACCCTCTATATCGCGCGCGGCGCCGCCATGCTCTCGAGCGGCGGGGAGACGTTTCCCAACCTCAGCGGTAATGCGGAATACGGCTCTGCCAGCTTTCGAATGATCGGCTCGGGCAACGTTCTCGGGATTCCGATCTCGATCCTGATGCTGATCGTCGTGGGGCTGCTCGCCGCCTATATCGCCAAGCGCACGCCGCTGGGCCGGTTCATCTACGCCGTGGGCGGCAATGAGCGCGCGGCCGGCCTTTCCGGGGTGAAGGTCATCCAGGTCAAGTTCTTCGTCTATATGTTCTCGGGCTTCTGCGCGGCGCTCGTGGGGATCATAATCTCTTCCCAGCTCGTCGCGGCGCACCCGGCCACGGGCAACACGTTCGAGCTCAACGCGATCGCCGCGGCGGTTCTCGGCGGCACCTCGATGTCCGGGGGGCGCGGCCGGATCGGGGGCACGATCATCGGCGCCTTCGTCATCGGCGTGCTGTCCGACGGACTGGTGATGATGGGGGTCTCGGAATTCTGGCAGACCGTCATCAAGGGCCTCGTCATCATTGCCGCCGTGGTCATCGATCAGGCACAACAGAAGGTGCAGGCCCGCGTCGCGCTTCAGGCGCAGGCGGCGCTCGGCAAGTGAAGGAGGACGTGATGAAAGGCGCTTTGGTCGGCTGCGGGTTCTTCGCCCAGAACCAGCTTCACGCCTGGTCGGAGATCGAGGGGGTCGAGATCGTCGCGCTCTGCGACCGCGACGAAGACCGGCTGACGCAAACGGGCGAGGCGTTCGGGATCGCGCGGCGCTACACGGATGCGGCGCAGATGCTGGCCGAGGGCGGGTTCGATTTCGTCGATATCGCAACGACGGTCGGCACCCATCGCCCCTTGGTGGAGCTTGCCGCGCAGCACGATCTGCACGTGATCTGCCAGAAACCCTTCGCGCCCACCCTCCGGGATGCCCGTGCGATGGCGCAAGCGGTCGAGGCAACGGGCAAGACCTTCGCGATCCACGAGAATTTCCGCTGGCAATCGGCCCTGCGGCACGTGATCGAGGAGGTGCGCAGCGGGGTCATCGGCACGCCGTTCTTCGGGCGCGTGTCCTTCCGCTCCGGCTATGACGTGTTCTCGGGGCAGCCCTACCTTGCCGAGGGGGAGCGCTTCATCATCGAGGATCTCGGGATCCATATTCTCGACGTCGCGCGCGCGCTTTTCGGTGATGTCGACAGGATCACGGCGACGACCAGACGGATCAACCCCGCGATCCGCGGAGAGGATGTCGCGACGATGCTGCTGGCCCATTCCGGCGGGGCGAGTTCGGTCGTCGATTGTTCTTACGCGACGCAGCGGGTGCTCGAGACCTTCCCCGAAACGCTGCTCGAGATCGACGGCACCGGTGGCACGCTGACGCTCGACGCAGGATATCGTCTGCGCGTTCACACCGCCGAAGGCACGACGCAGACCGAGCTCGACCCGCCGCTTCTGTCATGGGCCGAGCGGCCCTGGCATAACATTCAGGAAAGCGTGCTTATCTTCCAGCGTGACTTCATCGCGGCACTGCGCGAGGGCCGCGCCCCCGAGACCGCCGCGGCGGATAATCTCAAGACGTTCGCACTGGTCGAGGCGGCTTATCTTTCCGCCAGGGAGGGTCGGACCATCGCGCCCGACACCCTATGAGCGGCGCGGCCTATCAGTTCGGGACGCTCTCCTTCACGCTGGAGGATGGCGCGCTGCGGCACCTTCGCTGCGACGGGCGCGAGGTCGTGCGGCAGATCGCCTTCCTCGTCCGCGATCGCGACTGGGGGACGATCGCGCCGTCGCTCGGGCCTGTCGCCGAAGACCGCCAGCCGGACCGCCTGCGTTTCACCATCCCGATGCGTTTCGAGACCGGCGACGGCGCGCTTGCGGTCACCGTGACGCTGGACGTATCCGCCGGGCGGCTCGCGATGCGGGCGGAGGGCGAGGTGACCGGCAGGTTCGAGACCAACAGGGCGGGCTTCACCGTGCTGCATCCGATCGACCATGTGGCGGGGGCGGCGGCGCGGGTCACGCATTCAGACGGCGCGCTCGAGCAGGGGGCGTTCCCAAAGCTGATCGACCCGTGGCGGCCCTTCATGGACATCGCGGGGATCGCTTATCGCGCGGATAGGCTCGATGTGTCCTTTGCCTTCTCCGGCGACACGTTCGAGATGGAAGACCAGCGGCAGTGGGGGGATGCCTCCTTCAAGACCTATAACCGGTCGCTCGATCTCGAATGGCCCTACCGTCTTGCCCAAGGGGCATACCCCGCGCAAGAGGTCGTCGTCGCTTGGGAAGAGGCCACGGAGGCGCCCGCGGACACCCCGGCGCGGGATGACGCGCTGCCGGAGGATGCTCGTTTCCCCGAAACCGCGCTTGTCCTGACCACAGCGGAGGCAGTGGCGCTGACGCGCCATCCTCAGGACCTTGCCCTGGTAGCGCCGCAGCGGATCCTGTGTCATGCCGATGCGACGGCGGGACCGGTCGAAGAGGCCTTTGCCGCCTTCGCGGCGCTTCAGCGCGTCTGCCCTGAACCGTCTTATGACCTCGAACTGATCTGCGCCTTCGTCGAGGAGGATCCTGAGCCGGAGCTGCGTGCACATGCGGCTGCCTACGAGACGAGCGGTCTGGCCGCGGCGTCGCTCTTCATCTGCCCGTCGGTCGATCGGCAATCGACGCCGCCCGGCTCGGACTGGCCCGCCTGTCCGCCGCTCGCTCGCATTCACGACGCCGCGGCGCGCGCCTTTACCGATCTGCCACGCGGCGGAGGGATGGCTACGCTCTTCACCGAACTCAACCGCAAGCGGCCGCCGGAGAATGGGCTGGCTTTCGTCACGCATGGTCTGTGCCCGATCGTGCACGCGGCCGACGATTGCTCGGTGATGGAGACGCTCGAGGCAATCCCGCACATCACCCGTTCCGCAAGTGCGATCTGCGCCGGGCGGGCCTACCGCATCGGTCCCGCGACCCTCGCGATGCGGCACAACCCTTACGGCTCGCGCACGATCCCGAATCCGGAGGGTGGGCGGGTCTGCATGACAGACGACGATCCGCGCCACCGCGCGGCCTTCGGCGCAGCCTATGTGGTGGGCCTTGCCACCCAGCTTGCCCGGGGTGGGGTAAGTGTTTGGACCCCGGCGGAGCTTTATGGCCCGCGCGGAATCCTGCCGGATCCCGGCGCTACGGCGGAGGCTTATCCGCTGGTCAGCGTCCTGCGGGCGCTCGCGGATGTCGCGGGCGCACCGGTGCATCGCGCAGAAATCCGGGGCGGTATCGCGGAGCTCGAAGTCGGGACGACCCGCCTCCGCGCCAATCTGCAGACCACGGCGCAGGATGGTCTTGCTTCACACGAGGTCACACTATCGCAGATTGTTCCGACGGATCAGAGGCGGTAATGATCTTGAGGTAAGATCAGTGCACCAGGAGTCCAACCATGTATCGTCAGGAAAGCACGTCCGAAGAGAAGATCGTGCGCAAGAAGCTCTCCGAACAGGTTGTCGAGCGTCTCCACGAGATGATTCGGACGCGCGAGTTGAAACCTGGCGATGCCATGCCTTCGGAGCGTGTCCTGATGGAGCGTTTCGGGGTCGGTCGTCCCGCCGTGCGCGAAGCGCTGCAATCGCTGCACAATAGCGGCGTCATCACGATCAGCCATGGCGAACGTTCGCGCGTCAACGAGATCACAGCGAGCACGATCCTGCATCAGACGGACGACCTCGCGCGGCTGGTGCTCGATTCCGTGCCTGCGACGCTGGATCACCTCAAGCAGGCGCGGCAGATGTTCGAAGTCGGCATGGTGCGCCGGGCCGCCGAGATCGCGACGCCCGAGGACATCGCAACGCTGCGCGCCCTGATCGAGAAGCAGCGGTCCGAGATCAACGATCCGCGCGCTTTCATTGGCACCGACATGGAGTTTCACCGCAAGCTCGCCACTATGTCGGAAAACCCGATCGTCACTGCTGTCTCCGATACGATGCTCGGCTGGCTGTTTGAGCATCATATCAGCCTGCTGCATCGCTCCGGCGCCGAAGAGATCACTCTCGCGGAACATGCGAAGATCGTGGACCTGATCGAGGCGCATGACGTCGAAGGGGCGGTAGACGAGATGCGGCGCCATCTCGAACGCTCCCGCAAGTCGTTCGAGATCAGCTGAGCATCGACGTTTCTTAGGGTCAGCGGGGGCCGCCGCCGGCCCTGATCCAGCCAAAGAAGTCTTCGCTCCCCATCTGGCCGCCCTTCAGGGCGATCTCCAATCCGTCATGATGCGTTTCCGAATGGGCGCGGCACAGCGCGGCGCCGGGGATCGTCGGGGCAACGGCCTCGAGCGCGGAAATACCGAGTGCGCGCATCCCGTGCCCCGACGTATCACCGCCCGAGATCACGGCGCGGCGCAGCCCACCTTCCGTCAGCACACGGTCCAGCACTGCGCCAAGCGACCGCCCGATCCGCTCATTGGCGGTGTCCGCGTCGATGTCGCTGCGGGTAAGCGCCTCGCGGAAGCGGGCGACATCGGGATCGTCGGGACCGGTGGCCGACGTTATCAGCGGGCTCGCGCCGCGACTTTGGGCATCGAGTGCGGCGCGTGCCGTTCGGTCGATCTCGGCTTGCCGGCCAGCCCCCCCTGTCAGGACAGAGGTGGGATCGAAGCGGATGACTTCGAACCCGTGCGCCTGTGACCAAGCGATCTGCTGCGCGGTGCTTGGCGATACGGACCCCGAGATCACCGCGATCTGATCGACCGTGCCTGCCGATGCGGGGCTCGCGGCGGGCGCGAGCTCTCCGGTAGCGCGCCAGTGTCGGACAAGCGCATATTCCACGCCCTGCGACCCGACGACGAGCCCTGAGTCTCGCCGGTGCGACCAGAGTAGTTTCCCGACGGCCTCCTCGCTCGCGGGCTCCATGCTGTCGATCGAAACGATTCGCGCCCCGGCTGCGCTGGCGGCATTTAGGGCGTTCTCTCCGCCGTCTTCGGCAAGCTGCTCGAAATCGATCAGGGCGCTTTTCAAATCGGTCTGAAGGGCGAGGTGGCGCAGAAGGTCGGACTCCTGCATCGGTGTGACCGGATGGCGCGCCATGACCGGGTGCCGGTCCAGCCGGAACACTCCGTCGAAACTACCCGCGTAAAGATGCCCGAAGGCCTGGTAGCGACGCATCTGCGGGGCCGCGGTTACCAGCGGCACGACGCGCGAGGGCCGCACCTTGAGGGCGGTCTCTATCGCACAGCCGATGCTGCCGCTTTGCGGCGACGAGTCGAACGTCGAGCAGACCTTGTAATGCAGCAGATCAGCACCCGTATCGTGGAGCCATTTCAGCGGCTTGGACAGCGTGCGGCGCATCCGCTCGGGCGTGTCGGTCCGGGCCGTGGAGGCCAATCCGATCGCGTCCACCTCCCCGAACCGGGCACGCAGTTCCAGCGTGGGGATGTCCGAGAACAGAACGGCACGGAGCCCGGCAAAGGCCAAGACCTCCATCACCGCTGCCGACCCGGTGAAATCATCGCCGAACCACGCAAGTCTTGGCTTCATTTTGGTCGATCCTCTCCGGCTTGGCATTGAACAAAAGTCAGTTGACATCATGACGATGATATTATCTGATCATACCAGTTAAACAAGAGACTTCCGAGGAGAATAGGTATGACGGCAGTTGCGCTGTTCGGAGCGGGCGGGAAAATGGGCGTTCGCCTTGCCCAGAACCTGAAGAAATCCGACTACGAGGTGCGCCATGTCGAGGTGAGCGATGCGGGCAAGGCACGTCTGGCCGATGAAGTTGGCGTCGAGGCGGTCGCGCCCGAAGCCGCGCTCCACGGGGCGGAGATCGTGATCCTCGCTGTTCCTGACACGGTGATCGGACAGGTTGCGCGCAAGATCGTGCCGGATCTCGCACCAGGGACGATGGTCGTCGTGCTTGACGCAGCGGCGCCGTTCGCCGGGCATCTGCCCGAGCGCGAGGACATCACCTATTTCGTGACGCATCCCTGCCACCCGCCGATCTTCAACGACGAAAGCACCGAAGCCGGACGCAAAGACCACTTCGGCGGGATCGCGGCACAGCAGGGTATCGTCAACGCGCTGATGCAGGGCCCCGAGGAGCACTACGCGATGGGCGAGGCGGTCGCGAAGGTGATCTACGCACCGGTCGCGCGCAGCTACCGCGTGACGGTCGACCAGATGGCGCTGTTGGAGCCGGGTCTGTCGGAGACGGTCTGCGCCTCGCTGCTCGTCGTAATGCGCGAAGCGATGGACGAAGTCGTCGCGCGCGGCGTGAGCTATGACTGCGCGCGGGATTTCCTGCTGGGGCACATGAACATTCTCGGTGCGGTAATCTTCGACGAGATTGAGGGGCAATTCTCCGACGCCTGTAACAAGGCGATCGAGTTCGGGAAACCGGCGCTGATGCGCGAAGACTGGAAATCCGTTCTCGAGCCTGCGGAAATTTCCGCCTCGATCCAGCGGATCACCTGACTTCTTCAACACCTGCGAATGGTCTGAACGCGCGCCATCGCGCGCGTTCGGATATCAACGTTCGGGCTGTGCCTGCGATATGCACGAGCTGTCCGGATGGCTTGGGCGCGGAACAATCAAGACCTCAACACAACCTGAATTCAGCTCGTAATTCACTGTCAGCTAACTTCAGTCCTTGAGAACGTAGCCATTTGTCACGAGCACCCGACGAAACAATTTCCATGGCCTCCTTTGCCGCCGCTGGCTCGCCCCCTTTTTTAACGCGCCCATGCCAGCGCGAAGAATGGCTATCAGCTCGGCGCGTTCCAGAGTTCGCGTCCCGCTTTCCATGCCTGTGGACCTTCGAAGTGCCTTGCCTGAACGGCGGCTATGGGCCGTTCACTGCTCCTAAACAGGAAGGGCGGAACGCGGTCGTTCGCTGCGCTTTACACCAATGTCTGCTACGCGAAGCAACGACGAAACGGGCTATCGAGGCGAAGATGCGGCGCACCAGCCAACTGAACGACGATATGAGGGCGCATGGCGGTGGTCCTGCAACGAGGGCACCGCCAGTATTTCTAAACGCAGCGCGGCAGCCTGTTTTCAAGCGCGCGCTGCCCTCGTTCGGCGCTGTGCAAAAGTAAAGGCCATTGAGGCTGCGACACACCCAACGGCCTTTTCAACCCAACTCTCGATGAAAGGTTATATAATCAATTTAGAACAAAAACAGTCGGGAATCAATACGTCTCTGCGCTTACCTGTGCGCGGGGGCCAGCTGACCTGCCATGGGGTTTTTCCTCCACCATCGATTAGAGTCCGACCCAACTTTGATCCGCTCTCCAGTGCGCTCCCCGCGCTCGAACACATCGGACGCGCCTTCGAGCAGGGCCCGTTTCAATTGATGGATCATCGTCAGATGCACCCCGAACCGGCTCGCCAGCTCGGCCGCTGTCTCTTCACCCTTCAGGCTTCCAGCGCGACCTTTGCATTGAACTCGGTCGCGTGCTGCGTGCGATTCGACATCTCTGCCCCCCTTCTCGGCGAAGATCAGCAGACCGCAAATCGTAGCTTAGTTCAGTGTCCGAATTTCGGGGCGGCTCCGACTTGTATCAGCATGTCCGAGTTACGCGTTCCGAGAACCACGATTGTCGGCCCACGTTGGGAGTGTTTTCTGAAAGAGCTGACGAGGAGGCCAAGCTCAGAAAAAGTCGAAAGACAGACTGCCGGATCAAGGCCCTTTGGCGGGATGCCGACCGGTCCGCGTCTGAACGTGCGGCCTTCCTATTCTTTTCCTGTAACCGGCACACTAAGTCATGGCGATGCGTCTTCTTAGGCGAGCGCAACTCGGGACAGAAAAAGAAATGTTGCATGACCTCCTCTTCGTGGCTGCCGGCCTTGGCCTCCTTTTTGTCGGCGGCGAAGGGCTCGTGCGTGGCTCGGTCGCAATTGCCGAGCGCCTCGGCATATCTAAGCTTCTAATCGGTCTGATCATCGTCGGTTTCGGCACGTCGACACCGGAACTGCTTGTCTCCGTGAACGCTGCCATAGACGGCGCGCCTGAGATTGCATTGGGTAACGTCGTAGGCTCGAACATCGCGAACATTCTGCTCATTGTCGGCGTGGCAGCAGTTATCACACCGATCCTCGGCTGGACGCGAACAGCTGTGCGAGAGGCGCTGGTCGCAACACTTGTTTCGCTGGCGACCTACGCTCTTGTTCAGGGAGAAATCATTACCCGCACCGAAGGCGTCGCAATGCTCCTGGTCCTCGCGGGTTACCTCTTTTCGAGCTACTGGTTGGAAAAGAGGAATCGCCAGACAAAGGCATTTCAACATGAAGCTGAGGAGTTCGAAGACATTTCGCTACCGCGACCTTGGCTTGCGCCGCTCTTGGTCATTGTTGGCATTTCCGCTCTGGTGTTCGGAGCGGACTTTCTGGTCGAAGGGGCAGTAAACATCGCCCGCGAGTTCGGGGTGCCGGACGCGGTAATCGGTCTATCGCTCGTGGCTATCGGAACGTCGCTACCAGAGCTAGCCACCAGTATAGTCGCAGCGATCCGGCGCCACCCCGACGTGGTGCTCGGCAACGTGATCGGATCGAACATCTTCAATATCCTCGCTATCCTCGGCGTCACGGTCGCGATCCAGCCGATCGAAGTCAGCACGCGCTTCCGTGAGATCGACACGCCAGTCATGCTGGCGTCGTCTCTCATACTGCTGGGCTTGCTGTTCGCTACTAAGAAGATTGGTCGCGTGTGGGGTGCGCTGATGTTGGCCGCCTACGCCGCATATATGGTGCTCTTGTTTTCCAACGGGATTGCCAGCTAGCTTTTCTAACAGCGGGGCGTTCGTTCATCCAAGACATTGGAACAGAGATCGCCCGGTCAACGGCCGCGCCTCAAGGCGACGACGACGGTGCTCGACGTGAGCGAGACATTGCGTCTCGTCGTCAGCTTCTAGACGGTCGAGGCGGAGGACGACGTCTGCGATCCAGACCTCGCCCGACTGGCGGCGCGGCTCGCCCTGCTGCATTTCGAGCGCGCCTGAATATGACTGACTTGACACGAAGATCATTGCGCGATCGTGGCTGAGTCTATAACAAGCATTTTTGATACTTGTTTGTTGGAGGCACCATATGCGCCTGACCAGTTTCACAGATTTCGGACTCCGAGCGCTGATGCGGATGGCCAGCGCGCCGGAGCGCGCCTTCTCGACAGCCGAGATCGCCGATGAGTTCGGTATCTCTCGCCACCACCTGAATAAAGTCATTCAGCGCCTGGCCCGGCACGGCTTCGTGACCACGCGGCGCGGGACCGGTGGCGGCGCAATGCTCGGCCGCCCCGCCCATGAGATCGTTCTTGGAGACCTCGTGCGGCTTCTCGAGCAGGACCAGGCCATTGTCGAATGCTTCTCTCCTGACGGCGCGTGCTGCATTACCCCCGTCTGCGGCCTGAAGGGTAGACTCCGCGCCGCAGAGATCGCTTTTTTGGCGGAACTCGATCGTTCGACGCTGGCAGACATCGCTTTGCCGGCCACTGTTCCAGCTGCGGTCTGAAAGGAGATAGCGATGCGTAACGTGTCTTTCACCACTGACGGTTTCACGGTCGACGCAGAACTCGTTGGACGCGCTTTCGGCTTCCCACCATCCGATGTTCTCGCGAAACTCCGCGAGGGCGAGGTCACAAGCAGATGCGAGGCCGGTGTCGATGACGATGCCGGGCGGTGGCGGCTGACCTTCTACTCTGGCGGTCGCGCTCTACGCCTCGTTGTCGATGAGAACGGCACGATCCTGTCACGCGGCACCTTTCCCTCACACGCACCCGTTGCGGCTCCGCGCGACCTCGAGACGACACATTCGACCTCCTGACCAGCAATTTCCCGCAGGAAAGAGGCACGACGATGTTCCCCTCCTTCCCCCGCAAGCGCCGCCTCCTGCTGCCGGCGGCGAATAGCCTAGCTCGACACCTTGCTGAAGGCGCGCTCGTCCATCAGACGCGCCTTATTCAGGACGCGCGCGAATAGCGCACCCCCTCGGGCACGTGCTGATCGAGAACCGAAGCGATCATCCGTGTTAACGGTCGACCTTCCGGTGCAATGCCGATGCGCTTCCCCGTCAGGCTTGCGAAGGGCGCGAAGCGCGTGGCCATTTCCGTCAGGCAAGGTAGCAGCTTCTGGGCATCGCTGCCGAACTCCTGGCTCAAATCGTCAAGATCAACTGCGAACCGACACATCAACTCCTCGATCGCCCGAGCGCGCAGCTGGTCTTCGGGGCTTAACTGGTAGCCACGAGCGCCCGGAAAGACACCGCTTGCGATCCGCTGCTGATAAGCTGCGGTCGCGGGCGCATTCTGGACATAACCTTCCGAAAAGTGCGAAATCGACGATGCCCCAAGCCCTATTAGGGTGCTGCATGTGTCGGTCGTGTATCCTTGGAAATTGCGGCGCAGTCGTCCGGCCTCGAGCGCCGCCGTCAGAGTGTCGGCGGGGCGCGCGAAATGGTCGATGCCGATAGCTGTGAGGCCAGCCGCGACAAACAATTCTCCGGCGCGCGTGGCGAGGTGGTAGCGCGCCAGATCGTCCGGCAGCGCCTCTTCGTCGATCAGCTTTTGTCGTTTTGAAACCCAAGGCACATGCGCGTAACCAAAGAGCGCAACCCGGTCCGGAATAAAGGTGAGAACCTTTTCGATCGTGTCTTCGATACGTGCGAGGCTCTGGTGCGGGAGGCCATAGACCAGATCGGTGTTGAGAGAGGCGATGCCGGCTGCACGCAAGTCTTCGACGCACGCGCGTGTGGTTTCGAACGGTTGCAGGCGGCCGATGGCTTTCTGGACTTCAGGATGGAAATCCTGAATGCCGATCGAGGCGCGGTTCATCCCTTCGGAAGCGAGAGCTTCGATTTTCGCGCGATCGACCATGGTCGGGTCGATCTCCACCGAGAACTCGAACTCCTGAGCTGGTGGAAACACGCGGCGTATCGACTCCGAGAGGCGATGTATCAATTCCGGCGGCAGGATGGTGGGCGTTCCGCCACCCCAGTGAAGGCGGCCCATTTTTAGGCCGTTCGGTATGATGCCGCGCACCATTTCGAGCTCTGCCTCGAGCGCCTCGATGTAGCTTTCCACAGGGCCAAGGGTTTTCGTGCCTTGTGTGTGACAGGCGCAGAACCAGCAAAGGCGCTCGCAAAACGGGATGTGCATGTAGACCGACACAGGCTCGCTCGGGTCCAACCGTTCAAGCGCATGGCGTTGAAAGGACGCGCCGGTGTCGGGCGCA
Organism: Thioclava electrotropha; assembly: GCF_002085925.2. Lineage (NCBI taxonomy): Bacteria > Pseudomonadati > Pseudomonadota > Alphaproteobacteria > Rhodobacterales > Paracoccaceae > Thioclava > Thioclava sediminum. The sequence continues at coordinate 3,736,280 of NZ_CP053562.1, read as the reverse complement.
AATGCCGCCGCAGTCGGGTAGGACGTGTAACGCGGCACGCGCGAGTCGAAGAGGCCAAGGGCCCGAAGTGTTTCTGTGTGTTCCATGCCCTCTTATCAGACAGATAGAAGCGGGCTTCTTTGCTGTGGCTCAAACTAAATGTGCGACGACGCAGCCGGTGGCCGCACAGGTCCCCTCGTTCCACCGTGAAAATGACAGAAGGAGAGCGAGTCGTCTTTCATCAAGGTCATAATAGGTATTTACAATGCGTATTTGAATGGTGCAGTGAGAGATCATGACGACGAAGCGTGAAGCCGATTGAGTCGTGACGAGCCGAAGGCTCTTGCAAAGGTCTTGCTGAATGACGGATCAAACACAAACTGCATTGGACGATTTGCCAGGCGATCTTTTGATGTGGGTTCTCATTATCAGCGAATTGCTGGTTTTCGGGGCGGGGTTGATCGTTTTCTTGTCGGTGCGGATCACTGATCCGACGGGCTTTGCCGAAGCGCAGAATGCGCTGAACCGGACTGCCGCTGCGACCAACACGATTATCTTGCTGACGAGCGGCTTTTTCGCTGCCCTGGCGTTGAATCTAAGGCAATCGCGCAAGCGTGGCGGCGCACGCGTTTCTCTTGTGTGTGCCGCTTTGCTCGGCGCGGCATTTCTCTGGATCAAGGGCGCCGAATTCGCGTCCAAGGCCGCGCAAGGCATTGTCTGGGACACGCATCCTTTCTTCAATTTCTACTTCCTGCTGACCGGATTTCACGCCGCGCATGTCGCAGCCGGCGTCATCCTGTTGCTGCTGGTGGCGTGGCGCGATCATGTGGGAAATATCGAGGATGCGACCGCGTTCTGGCACATGGTCGATCTGATCTGGGTGCTGCTCTTTCCAGTGGTCTATCTCCTGCAATGACGCGCCGGTCCCTCTATATCGCCCTTGGCACGCTTGTTCTCCTCACCCTTGGCTCGTCCTTGCTTTCATTCTCGGGGGTCTGGGCCAAGTGGCCAGTGGCGGCAGCGGTGGTCGTGATGGCACTTGCCTGGCAAAAGGCGCGGATCATCCTCGGAAAATATCTGGGATTGGTGCAGGCGCCCGCTTGGCAGCGCGGCTTCGATGTGGCGCTGACAGGCGTGTGCCTCCTGTTGCTGGTGCTCTATCTCGCGCCACTGGGGCTATAGGGAACCCGCTGGTCTGTTCGGTAACGACCATCGAGCCTGCATATGCAACGCTCGCTTGATGCGCTCTGCTCCTCGAACAACCTGATGTGAGCCGGTCCGAATGGACAACCCCCGTTGTGCGAATTTCGCGACGAGAGGTGCGGGGATCAGGCCGTCGCTGCCATGGCGATCCGACGATACCCAGCTTCGCCGTGATCGAAGCCGTAACTTAGTCCGACCTGCCCGCACAGGGTGGCAAGGCGCGCAAGTAATTCAAATGCCCATTATGATCCGCGACAATTCGCCCCACCTCTTCCGCCGGTGACGGCCTGCCCGTGTTGATGCGCCACGCAGGAAGCCCAGACCAAACCTTCGCCAGGGACGAGGTGCTGAAGGGTTTCGTGTCTTCTGGCTACGGTCCGAAAACGTAACCCCTGCACCCTCTTGAGCATCAAGGATTCAGCCGAAGGCGTGCGGTCGGGAAGACCAGATTCGCGGACGCTTGCCATCCGGATCGAAATGCTCCGCCCGTAATTTGCGAGAATGCGAAGTTCATGGGCATCCTACACTCGCCGCAATAGGTATTTACAATGCTTATTTTGCGGAGATAGCATGAGCCTCAAGTTCAAATTCTCGGGGGATCCCATGTCACCTGCTGATCGACAGATCATATCCGCGCGCCCCGAAAAGACCGATGCGATCATGGCGCAAACGGGTTTGGACGAGGATAAACTGACCCAGTTGGTGCATCGTTTCTACGACAAGGTGCGTGCTGACGCAGTTCTCGGGCCGATCTTCGCCTCCAGGATTCCCGATTGGGGGCCGCATTTGCAGCGGATGGTGGATTTCTGGTCTTCGGTAGCACTCATGACCGGTCGTTATCATGGCGCCCCGATGCAGGTTCATGCGTCCTTGCCAGTGGAATGGGATCATTTCGAACGCTGGCTGATGCTGTTCCGCGAGACCGCGATCGAGACCTGTCCCCCCGAGGGGGCCGCCCATGTCATCGAACGCGCCGAACGGATCGCGCGCTCGCTCCATATGGCGGTCGAGAGCGCCAAGCCCCGAACCGTCCCCTCTTTGCTCTAACCAAAGGATACCGACATGACGAGACCGCTACCCCCGCAAGATTCCGCCAGCCTCACCCGCTACATCGAGTCAGAGTATCACGCCAAGCATCGCGCTCACTTGCCTGAACTGGCGGCGCTCTCGGAAAAGGTGGAGACCGTCCATGCCGGGCAGGCAGATGTCCCTGCCGGGCTGTCCGCGCTACTGCACCGGATGATCGGCGGGCTCGAAGTCCACATGAAGAAGGAGGAGCTGGTTCTGTTTCCCGCCATCCGCAACGCGGCACCGAGGCTGGACGGGCCGATCGCTACAATGCGCGCGGATCACGACGACCATGAGGCGGAGGTCGGACAGATCCGGCAATTGACAAACGATCTGACATTGCCGGACGGTGCATGCACAAGCTGGACGCGGCTCTATGCCGGGGTCGGTGAATTTCTTGAAGACCTAGCAGCCCATATCCGGCTGGAAAACGACGTGTTATTCCCGAAATTCGAAACCCAAGGCGCAGGCCATGTCTGAGATGCATCTTCCCAATCCGACCAAAGATCTCGTCGAGCGGCGTCATGCCTTGGCCCCGAAGACCGAGAACGCCTTTCGCGCATTTTCGAAAGCGGTGTTCACTGAAGGGGCGCTCGATGCGCGCAGCAAGCAACTTATCGCCGTGGCGTCGCGCACGTAACGCAGTGTCCATGGTGCATCGAGAGCCATGTCAAAGCAGCCCGGCGCGCGGGCGCCTCGGACGAACAGGTCATGGAAGCGATTTGGGGCGCCGCGGAAATGCGCGCCGGCGCCTCTTGGACCCATGCTCTGAAAGCAGTTGAGATGATCGGCGACACGGACAAGCCGGACAGCTGATGCCGTCAGCAAGCCCCCCCACCTCCGAAGCTCCTGGCGAGCTTATCCGCGTCAAGCGGATCTATCGCGCGGCACGCGTGTCAGATGGC